>JBCEBZ010000551.1:0-9177 GCA_039206675.1 Rhodococcus sp. (in: high G+C Gram-positive bacteria)
CCGCGGTCCACCAGCGCGAACCGCGGACGTCCTGCACCGGTCAGGCGTCGGACGTCGCCATCGCCGCGGAACAGCATGAGCAGCAGCTGCGGAGACTGCAGCAGCCCGCTCCGTGACGGAGCGTGATCCGGCAGACGCACTCCTTCTCGGCTCACGCGCACGAATTCGGGCGCAATTTCGCGTGCGCGAACCGAGAAAGGGTGCCGGATTCCCAATTACCATGGCTGGTATCTGTTGTCGGTGGCTGGATCGGAGGCGGATCATGGCTGACATCATCGAGTTGATTTTCGACGACCACGAGTGGTTCCGGCGGCAGTTCGCCGCGCTGGACGAATTGAAGTCTCGGCGCCGGGTGGAGAGCACTGCCGTGGAGGCGGTGTGGACGCCGTTGGCGAAACGCCTGGATCTGCACGCTGCGGCGGAGGAGGAAATCTTCTATCCCCAGCTTCTCCGGGTCGGCGAGGACGCGGAGGCGGAGGCGGAGACCCTCGACGCGATCGGGGACCACAACGACATCCGCGACGGCGTCCGGGCGGCGGCGGGGAATCCCATCCTCTCCGAGGAGTGGTGGGCGGCGGTCGGCCGGACGCGCCGGGCAAACGACGAGCACATGGCCGAGGAGGAACGGGAGGGTCTGGCCGATTTCCGGACCGCCCCGGACGATCTTCGCGAGTCGCTCGGGCGGCGGTTCGCCGAATACTTCCTCATTCACCGTTCCCTGTCGGACGTGGACACCTCGGACAAGGACCCGGAGGAGTACGTCCGGGAGGTCGAAGAGGACCTCGTCGAGGACGACAACCCCGGATCGCTACGAATCGGCAGCCTGAAGGGCCGGTGACAACGCACTCCCCCATCACAGACCGCGCGGTCTGTGTTCTATAGTTCGGGCGGTCCGCGGCATCGGGCCGACCGGTTCTGTGGGGAGTGGGGTTGTGGCGCGAATTTCCCGGCCGGTTCCCGATGCACTTCCCCCGCTGTCGTTCGAGCGGACCGTGCCGCGCAGGTATGTGCACCGGCAATCCGTGTCCGAGGTGTTCCTCACCGACTGCGTCCCGCTGCCGGAGCCGGATCGGTTCGTTCTCGCCGCGCAGTGGCCCCGGCTGCACGGCTTCTACCGCGCCCGAGGCGGGCGCTACGACACCATGCTGCTGGCGGAAACGCTCCGGCAGACCGCGATCTACCTGGGTCACACCCGCTACCGGGTCCCGTTGCCGAACCGGTTCGTCATGCAGCACCTGCAGGTTTCCGCGATGCCGGACGCGCTCGAGGTCGGTGGCGCGGCTGCCGACGTGATCGTCGAGGTCGCCGTGTCGCGGCACGCCTACCGGGGCGACGCGCTCGCCGCGTTCCGCGTCGACCTGCGGTTCCGGTGCGGCGGGCAGCAGGTCGGCGCCGCTACCGGCGACGCCGCCGTATTCCCGCCGGCCGCGTACGCACGCGCCCGGTGGGGTGGTCGCGGGCCGCGGACCGTCGGGGCGCCCCGGTGCCCGGACCCCATCCGGTCCGGTGTGGTCGGTCATCTCGACGACGCGCACGTGGTCCTCGGGCCGCAGCGCGCCCGGGACGAGTGGGAGTTGCGGGTCGACACCGCACACCCCGTCCTGTTCGACCATCCGTGTGATCACATTCCCGGGATGCTGCTGTTCGAGGCGATCCGGCAGGCGGCCCGTGCCCGGCTCGGGCTCCCGGACGCGCACCTCGCGTCCCTGGGAGCCACGTTCCACCGTTTCGCCGAACTCGACGAACGGACCACGATCCGGCTGGACGCGGTGGACGACGGCGCGTTGTCCGTCACCGGGTCGATACGGCAGGGCGGCGTGGCGGTCGTGCGCGGAACCGCGGCGCTCGCACCTACCGCGGTGAGCGCATGCGCGGGCAGCTAGTCGGCGTCGTCCGGTATCCAGCGGGACCGCCGGACCCGGGCGATGTCCTGGTGCCGGGTCGCGGGCATGATCCCCGGAAGCAGGAACCCCCACATGTCGTCGACGCGCTGTTCGAGGTCGGTGCGCTGCGTCAGCACCTGGGAGACGGTCTGGACACCGGTGAACGCACCGATGACGAACCGTGCCAGCCTCGGCGGGTCGATGTCGGCGAGGAGGTCCCCCTGCTCGACGGCTCGTGTGGCGAGCATCTCGCAACTGTTGATCCAGTCGAGATAGGGGTCCGCGGGGCCCTGGTCGTCGGCGCTGAGTTCGAGGGTGATCCGGATACCGGCCCGCACGATCGGGTCGTTCACGATCTGCCGGGCCATTTCGTGGCACAGCATCACGATCTGCTCGATCGCCGACACCGGCTCGCGGCCGATCGCCTCGACCGACGCGATGGAGATCCGGTGTTGCTCACCGATGATGAAACGCGCCAGATCCTCTTTCGAACGGAAATGGAAGTACAAGGCCCCCTTCGTGATTCCGGCGTTCTCGACGATGTTGCCGAGTCTGGCTCCTTCGAAACCCGACTTCTCGAACATCTCCGCCGCCCCGCGGACGATCTGCTGTCGAGTCGCCGCAGCACGCGCCTGCTGAACCACGTTCACACCTTTCCCTGCCGCACGAGAGAAGAACGATGACGATGCAAGGACGGAACACTCGCCCGTTGCCCGGAGAGACGGTACCAGCGTCGACCGTGTCGGAGAATGGCCGAACACCGTCGGCCCCGTTGCGTGTCGCGGTCGTGGGAGCGACGGGCTTCGTCGGATCCGCCGTCGTGACGGCGTTGGCGGCGGCCGGAATCCACTGCATCGCGGTCGCCCGCGGCCCGCGGCATCCGGACATACCGGGCGTGGTGTTCGCGCGTGCGGATCTGACCGACCCGGGAAGTCTGACGGCGGCGCTCGCCGGAGCCGATGTGGTGATCCACGCCGCGTCCTACACCGGCGACGACGCCGCGCAGTGCGTCGCGGTCAACGTCGGCGGCACCGAGAACCTCCTCGCCGCCGCCGCCCGAAACGGCGTCCACCGGGTGCTCTACATCAGCACCGTCGGCGTCTACGGCCTCGGACCGCACAGTGGTATCGGCGAGAACGAGGCCGCGCCCGCACCCGTCTCCGCGGTGAGCGTGAGCAGGCTGACCGCCGAACAACGGGTCCTCGCCCACGGCGGCTGCGTCGTCCGGCCCGGGTTCGTCCACGGCCCCGGCGACCGCTGGTTCGTCCCCGGACTGGTCCGCATCCTCGGGACGCTGGGGGCCTGGGTCGACGAGGGGCGGCCCAGGGTCTCGATCATCGCGGTGACCGACCTCGCCCGGCTCGTCGCCGACCTCGCCGTGCGGTCGCCCGCCCACCCCGGCGCCGTGTTCCACGCCTGCCACCCGGACCCGGTGACCGTCCGCGAACTCGGGCAGGCGCTCGCGGACGCGGGCCTGCTGGCGCTACCGGCCACCAGCCTCACCTTCGACGAAGCGGTAACAACTGCCGCCCGGCACGGCCTGACCGAACGGCACCTCGACCTGATCGGCCGCGACCACTGGTACGACCCGGCCCGCATCTGGACCGCCACGGGCGCGACCGCCGTCCACGACGCCCTGTACGGGTTCCCGACCTGACGCATTCTCCGTCGCACCGAACGTCCCGTCTTCGTCCGCCGACCACCGCACGAGGTGTATACCCAGATTGAGGATCATGTCCCCCACCTGACGGAGTGTCGAGATGGCCCTTCACACCGAGATCATCGTGGACACCGAAGGCGACAGCCGCGTAGTGGTGCTGTATCCGGTGATGTGGCTGTTCGTCGCGGTGCTGGTCACGTTCGTCGTCACCCGGATCATCACCCGCCGGATCCGCGCGAAAACGGGAGCAGCGGACGCGGACGAGGCGGTGGAGCCGGAAGGCGGTCTGATCGGCGACATCACCGTCGGCGGCGTGCACGTCCACCACCAGGTGCTCGGGATCCTCCTCATGACCCTCGCCGGAGTGGCGCTCATCGCCACCACCCCGGAGGGCACGGCGCTGAACATCTTCGCGGCGGCGTTCGGGGTCGGCCTCGCGCTCACGTTCGACGAGTTCGCGCTGTGGGTGCACCTCGACGACGTGTACTGGAGCACCGCCGGCCGGAAGTCGGTGGACGCGATCTTCTGCGCGCTGATGATCACCGGCCTGATGATCGGCGGCGCCGAACTCGTGACCGGACGGATCGGCACCACCGAATGGTGGGTGTCGATCGGGTACCTGTTCGTCACACTCGGCATCTCGGTGATCTGCCTGCTGAAGGGCAAGTTCGTCACGGGGATCGTCGGGGTCGTGTTCCAGCCGGTCGCGATCGTCGGCGCGATCCGCCTGGCCAAGCCGGATTCCTGGTGGGCGGTGCGCCGCTACAGCACCCGGCCGAAGCGGCTGGCCCGCTCCGAGGCACGGTTCGACGAGCGTTACCACGCGCGCTGGAACCGGGCCCGCGACTTCGTCGCCGGGACGCCGGACCCCCATCACGCCGGGACGCAGGGCTAGCTCTCGTCCGCCGTCCGCGAGCGCCCCATCATCTCCAGACCCGCCATCGCCTTCTCCGCGCCCGCCTCGTCCACCTTCTCCATGGCGAAACCCATGTGGATGACGATCCAGTCGCCCGGTTCCAGGCGGACGTCCTCGGGGAGCATCCCGACGTTCACCTTGCGTTGCTCACCGACGACGTCGACGAGCGCGAGCTGGTTTCCATAGCCCTCCAGCATGCGGACCACCCGGCCGGGGATACCGAGACACACGATTCAGCCCTCCGTCCCATCCGGTAACACCGTGGCGGTGGAGTCGGACGCCAGCAATTGATCCACGATCTCGAACACCGCGTCGACGGCGGGTGCGACGGCGGCAGCCACGCGCGGCGACAGCCCGATCCCCTCGTCGGTGTTGTCCACCTGGCAGCCCAGGACCAGGGTCCGGGGCAGGGTTCCGCCCAGGGCGCGCAGACTCGCGAACACCGCCGCCGGATCCATGCTGTGGGCGTCGAGCGGCGCGGCGGGCACCGAATCGGGGCCCACGTCGAACGCCCTCAACGCCCCCGGCTCACCTCGATCGGGGACGGCATCGACGAGCAGCAGCGCACCCCACCCGTCGAGCAGTTCGTACGCCAGATGTGTTCCGCGGATGCCGAAATCGACGGCGCGGACTCCCGGCGGCAGCGACCTCGTCGCGACGCCGCGCAGCACCTCGGGACCGAATCCGTCGTCGCCGAAGAAGATGTTGCCGACACCGGCAACCAGCACCCGTCTGTCCGTCACGGGGCCTCACATCTTGCGCATACGCAGGTACCGCTTGATGTCGGGAAGCGAGAAGACGGCGACCGCCACTCCGGCGACCGCGAGCACCGCCAGCGCGGCGGTGGTGGCCTCTCCGAGAATCTTCATGACTGTTCATCCTTTCCGGTGTCCGCCGATACGGGCTCCACCTCGTCCGGGGCGAAGTACAAATACCTGCCGTACCACTCGTGCAACTCCGAGGCGGGGTCGTCCATCAGCACGACGCCGACGTGAGTGCCTCCGTCGACGTCGGCGTGCACGGTCACCACGCGAGCGAGCTGACCCGCGAAGAACAGGTCCTGGGCGTCGGCCCGGCGCGACGGGTGGATCCGCACGACGGTGCCCTTCGCCACCCGTACCCCGTTGACGATGACGCCGTCGACGTCGGGGCGCACGGCGGTGTCGGCGTCCGGGTCCCACCACGGCACGTCGTCGGTCAGTTCCGGAACCAGACCCATGTCGGGGAGGCCGCGCTCGGCGACGTCGGGGTCCGGGAAGTGCGGGTTTCGCAGGACGCCGTGCATCTGGGCGAGCGTCGCCGGCGACATCTGCTCGCAGCGGTCGATGATCTGGGCGGCGAGCGGATCGGTGGCGCGGGCCTGACGCTTCTCCTCCTCGGTGAGCGTCATGACCCTCAGCGTGAGGATCTCGTCGATCTCCGTGGCGTCGAACAGGGCGCCGTCGCTCTGCTCGGCCACTTCCGGGTGGTCGTACAGGATGATCGGCGACACCAGGACGAGGTCCGTCTCCCCCGGCAGCCCGGCCAGCACGGGGTAGCAGCGTTCCTGCCTGCAGGCCGACGCGAGTTGCGCGGCGTCGTCGGGCGGCTCGAGCAGGGACACGAACTCGGCGTCCTCCGCAGCCAGCATCAGGTGCGCACCGATCAGCGAGTGCCGGATGGCCGAATCCTTCGACCACGTGCCGATCGCGTCGATCTTCACGTTCTCGATCGACACCCGCAGCAGGTCCAGTCCGTCGTGCCGGTCACTGCCGACCCGGACGACGGCGCGCAACGGCCACCTGGTCCGCACCACGCGCCCGGCGAGGGTGCCGTCGTCCTCGCGCAACTCCTCGACGTCCACCCCACCCTCGACGTCCACGTCGAGCCTGCAGTCCTCGAGCTCCTCGCCCGGGTACGCCGCACCCAGGTCGATCTCGCGTTCCACCGCCTCGTCCCACGACAGCCAGCTGCGGCCGGCGACGGTGAGTTCACCGACCGGTTCGAATCCGGACCCGACGGCCTTCTCGACCTCACGCACCTGCAGTTGCAGGAAACGGACGGTCACGGAGACACCGGGCCGCTGACCCGGGCGTGGGCGCATCAGCGTCTGACAGGACAGCCGCGGTTCCTCGCCGACTCCCGATTCCGCCGCACCCGGCGGCCCGAGGACGCCGAACTGCCACCGCGACTGGTTCTTCGACGAACTCGCGCGATACGGATACAGCAGGTAGCCCTCGTAGAGCACCGCGTCGGCGACGGCTCGTACACGCTGCAGGGACGCCGGGGAGATCACGCGATCACCTCCCCGGCTCCCTGCAGCAGGTTTGCGATGGCGACGTCCAGTCCGAGCAGTCCGTGTGCTGCCTTGTATTTCGCCAGTGCCGCCAGGGTGTCGTGGTCGAGACGGACCCACCCCGTGTTCGGGTAGTGCGCCTGGACGAGTTCGCGCCACACGGCGACCGGCAGGTCGTAGGTCGACTCCCGGTCCCAGGGGATTCGTTCCACCCCGAAACCCGCGACCCCCCGCGTGAAGACCGTTCCGCTGAACAGGAACACCAGCGGCACCGTCGACCCGTCCTGATCCAGGGCGTGCAGATACTTCGAGGCGGTCACCTCGAAGTCGTACGTGCACGGCAACGGCAACTCCACCACGCTCGACCCGGTGAACCCCTGGGCCACCGTGCCGGTCTGCATCCACTGGAACGGCTTGAGCGTGGACGTCCACCGTTCGCGGGGCCCGAACAGATCCAGGAGACCCTCCACCTCGCCGTCCGTGTACCGGCGGCGCTGCGGGTCGATGCGCACCTGGCACCGCACCGCCATCGCATGCACGACGGCACCGCTCGACTCTGTCACCGCCACGCGCGCAGTGAGATTCGGCGCAACCGCGAACGGTTCCGGGAACACGTCTTCGACGTGGAACGACAACTCGGTCACGTCGGCTCCTTCGCGACGCGACTACGCGCCCGCACGTCGCCGAAGAACGTGTCGATGACCCGGCGCGCGTCCTGGCCGCCGTCGAACCCCCGCCACACCTGCCGCAACTCGCCCACCAACTGGTAGCAGGCGTCGATGGGGACGAGATAGCACTCGGGATCGCCGTCGCCGTGCTCGGGAACCCGCAGCAACAGCGCTTCGGTATCGGCGGCGAGTTGGCCGAGCGCCGGGTTCACCGCGAGCACACCGTCCCAGGCGTCGAGGGGCAGTTCCGATTCGGTCGCGCCCGCCGGACCGGGATAGAACGCGACGGTCTTGGCCAGCAGCGAGTTCCGGAACACGAACGCGAGCCCGACGGGGATCTCCAGTTCGTCCCAGCGTCCGGGTGCGAGTTCGAAGTTCGGAAACGACAGGTAGCGTTCCGGGACGGCCCGGAAGCGCAGTTCCGCGCTCTCGTCGGTGAACAGCAGGTAGCACCCGCGGCACACGCACATCAGCTGCCGGTCCTGCACGTTGACGACGTGCTGGTGGGCGTCGGCGATCGGCACGGCGCACATGTCACACCGTTCCCCGACCACCGGTTTGGGCCGCTCGGACGCGATGCGCTGCAGAATGCGCAGCCCGTTCCCCGAGCGGCTCATCACGCCACCTCCGCGGCGGGCACGGCCACGGAGACGACGCCGTCGCGCACGAGGACCGGGAGCGGCGACAGCGTGTCGGCGTCCGCGTCGCCGTCCAGGCGCAGGCCCGCGCGACGTGGGTCGAAGTGCGCCCGGCACGACGGGCAGCGCAGCACCGCGTCCCCCACCTGCCCGCCCGCCTTCCGTTGCAGCGTGGCCCCGGCCAGCGAATTGGTGCAGGCGGCGCACCGGTCCCGGTAGGCGAACAACTGCTCCCCGATCCGGCACACCAGGATCGGGAGCCCGGCGACGGAGAACCCGGCCACCTCCCCGGGTGTGAGGTCCTCGAGTTCGGGCACCGATATCCACGTCCCGGTGCCACTCGACCCGTCCGATCCGTCCGGATGCACATGGGAGAACAGCGATTCCGCGGCGATCAGCCCGGACCCGGCGGCAGGGGTGGCCCCCACCACCTCGATGTCCACGGTCTCCGGCGCGGCGGCCAGCACGGCGTCCTTCACGGCGAGTTCCAACGTCACCGCCGACGACGGGCAGCTCTGGCAGCTGCCGGTCAGCCGCAGCCGCACCACACCGTCCACCACGCCGAGCAGTTCGACGTCACCGCCGTGCGAGCCCAGGTACGGGCGAACACTGTCGAGCGCCGAGGCGACCCTCGTCTCGACGTCGTGCGGATGGAGTCCGTTCACGAGCAGCAGGCTGGCCACCAGTTCATCTGCGGCGAGACGTTCTACGAGGTCGTCGTCGCGGTCGCCGATGATCTCGAGGACGCGCTGCAACCCGGCGCCGTAGAGTTCGACGACCTCCCGCACCAGTTGCTCCGCACGCTCCCGCGCCACCGATCCGCCTGTCGAACTCGCGTCCAACAGGCCGTCGATGCGCTCGCCGGCTGTCCGCCACCGATCGGGGGCTTCCTCTACTGCGTCACTCCCCCACGTCTCCGATCCGCCACTCTCCATGCGTCCCCCGTCACTCGCCGGTCACGGACTGGGTGGGCGAATGCAGCTTCTCCAGCGTCTTGCCCTCACCCAGGTACATGTGCACGCCGCACGGCAGGCAGGGGTCGAAACTGCGGACGGTCCGCATGATGTCGATGCCCTTGAAGTGCTCCCGGTCGTTCTCCTCGAAGATCGGCTGGCCCTGCACCGCGTCCTCGTACGG
>JBCEBZ010000552.1:0-9176 GCA_039206675.1 Rhodococcus sp. (in: high G+C Gram-positive bacteria)
TGCTGGATGAGCGACCCGACACCGACCGCGACGACGAGCAGGCCGTAGGTGACGGTCGGCGCGTCACGCCGGCGACCCGCGACGACGGCGAGACCGGCAACCACGAAGGCCAGGCTGGTGACAGCCGCGGCCTGCTGCCCGATGATGCCTCCCATGCTCCGAGGTTTCCAAAGCGGCCGCCGCACCGCAATCACGGTCGGAGCGATCGCGCGTGTCGACGCAGGAAGTGACGACGCACGCCGGCAGGGTGGACAAAACCTTCCGGTCGGACTTTTTCTGTGGCATCGTAACGATCCATGGGGGAATCAGCCGTCGCCGTCGTCGCCATCTACCACGCACCCGCAGCGAACCGGCGGGGCACACCGATGGTGGCGCTGGACTATGACGTCGAGCCCGGATCGCGGCATATGTTGCTGCAGAACCTGGCTGGGCGCGGGTGGCGGGACCCGAGCCCGGTCTTCGACGGTGTCGACGACCTGACGTCGGCGGTGCTGTCGTTGCACACGACCGATGGACGCACCCTGTTGATCGAGGACGGCACGGACGTTCTCTTCGAGGGCGTCGTCGTGCCTCCGCACGGGTGGCTCGACCACGTTCGCGCGCTCGGCGCAGTCGGCGTGATCGCCGGAGCGGGTATCACGGCCGCACCCGACTGGCAGCGGCAACTCCCCCGCCTGGCCCGCGAGAACGCACTTCTCGGGTCGATCGCCACGGTCACGTTCACCAACGCCTCCGGCCGGGAGGATTTCGGCGCGTTCGCACACGAGGTGGTCTCGGCGTTGCGGCCGGCGCTACCCCCCGAGGCTCTGCACGACGCGGGCTTCGCACTCGAGGACGACCGGCCCCACCACGCGGTCCTCGAGGTCGTGGACAGCGCGGTGCGACACCGGGTCGCCGTTCCCGCCCGCATCGTCGACATGCTCCAACGCCGTGCCACGGACCGCACCTCGTTCGGGTGGCGGGACGCCCGGACTCTGAAGCGCCTGCTGCCGAAGATTCACACCGGCGGCCGCGCGCAGCCCTGACGATCGGGACCCCGCTGTGCGAGACTCGAACACGCACGGCCGACAACGGTGCGCCGGACCATCCTGATGCGGAGGACGCCATGTCCCGATCGGTACCCGGAGATGCTTCGGACGACCCGGGGCACACGGCATACGCGCGGGTGCGCGCCGGCCAGGTGAATGCGGTTCAGGCGGCCCTCGGGGACCACACCGGGCGCCTGGACTGGCCGCGCGAACAGATCGAGCACTACCGGACCGCACGGCTGCGGGCCCTGCTCTCGCACGCCCGCGAGCGGTCGCCGTTTCACGCCCGGCGACTTCGCGGTCTCGATCCGTCGACGGCCACGGTCGCCGATTTGGCGTCGCTGCCGATGATGACCAAGCAGGACGCGCAGGACGAGTGGGATGCGATCGTCACCACCGGTGACCTCGATCGCGCGCGTGCCGAACGGATCCTGGCCGAGCAGCAATGGTTTTCGTACACCCCGGGCGACGAACAGATCTTCAGCTCGGGTGGATCGAGCGGTGTCCGCGGCGTCTACGTCTGGGATTGGCAGTTCTACGTGTCGGCCGCGTGCCTGGCCTGGCGGGTACAGGCGCGGGAGGAACGGCGGGCGCCTGTGGGGCCTTTTTCGCGGCTCGCCGTGCTGGCTGCCGGTGTCCCGCCGCACGCGAGCACCCCACTGTTCGATGTGCCGACTGCTCCTGGGATGGAGACCGTCGTCATCCCGGCAGGTGCACCGTTCGACGAGATCGTCGCCGCGGTGGCCGCGGCCCGCCCCACACACCTGGTCGGTTATGCGTCGGTGATCGGACGCCTCGCCCGGGTCGCCCTGTCCGGTGATCTTCAGATCCGGCCCGTCCGGGTGAGCACCAACTCCGAGCCACTGCTGGACGAGGATCGGCAGGCCATCGACGAAGCCTGGTCGGTGCCGATCCACAACCTCTGGGGATCGACCGAGATCGGCGTGCAGGCAGTGGGGTGCGGGCACGGCGAGGGGCTGCACGTGTGCGAGGACGAGGTGGTGCTCGAACGTGTCGACGCCAGTGGCGCCCCGGTCGCCGCCGATGCGCCCGCAGTCCGAACGCTCGCCACGGGCCTGGCCAACCGGACGTTTCCCTTCATCCGCTACGACCTCGGCGATCAGGTCACGTTGCTGCCCGGCACCTGCCCGTGCGGAAGTGCCTTCGTGCGCGTCGCCGACATCGGTGGCCGGCGCGACGACGATTTCCGATACGGGACCATGACCGTGCCCGCGAGCACGTTTCGTTACGTCCTCGGTGCAGATCCGCGTGTATCGGAGTACCAGGTCAGGCAGACCGTCGACGGGGCGGAGATCTTCGCGGTCGGCGACCCCGACGTCGCCGGGCTGGCGGCGGCCGTCGCCGCGGCGTTACGCCGGCAGGGATTGTCCGATCCGCAGGTCCGGATCGAGGTCGTCGACCACCTGCAGCGGCATCAGGCGAGCGGGAAACTGCAGCGGTTCATCGCACTGCGGTAGCGAGCAGAGGGATCGCGGCACCACCCGGCTGGGACAGGGGTCGCCGATCCTCACCCCAGGGTGCCTGTTGTCGCGGCCGCTCCCGTCCGACGATGGTCGTACACGGTCACCCAGTCGAGGAGCAACGATGACGGACAGTGATTCCGGGGCAGTCACCGAAGGCGCGACAGGCGCGGTCTCCGACGGCACGGATCTGAATCGCGTTCACGCCGAGATCGCCCGCCTCGATGCGGAGATTCTGGACGCGGTCAATCGCCGCCTCGTTCTCGCACAGCTCGCCGCACGAACCCGGGTCGAGTCCGGTGCACCGATGGTCGCGCTCGGTGGGGAGACCGACGTGATCCGCCGCTATCAGGACGAATTGGGCCCCCGGGGTTCGCTGCTGGCGCTGGAATTGCTCCGGCTGGCGCGGCCGCCCTTCTCGTCGACGTATCGAACACGGTAGCCGTACCGACACCCACCTCGGTCGATACCGATCGCGAGAGCAGTGCCCAGCAGTCTTCGCGACGCTGGGCACTGTTCGTTTGTTCAGCGCGATCCGGGAGATGACGGTCATCGCCCGGGCTCACGAAACGTCGCTCAGGCGTTCACTTCCCGCAACTCGTCCGTGGGTCCGGATTTGCCGGCGGCATCGTCGTCGTCGGCCTCCGCCGTGCGCCCACCACGAGCAATGAGGCGATCGAGCGAGAGTGCACCGCCGCCGAGGAAGATCAACAGGAACAGGGCCCAGCAGAAGATGGCAGAGAGTTCACCGTTGTTCTGGATGGGGAGGGCGCCGTCCGGCTGATGGCTCCAGAAGTAGGCGTAGGCCATCGAACCAGAGGCGAGGAACGCCGCGATTCGCGTCCCGAGGCCGAGGAACAGCGCGGCGCCGCAGACGAGTTGGATCACGGCACCCCACCAGCTCGGCCAGGCACCTACCGCTGCGGTGTGTCCGCTGTGGGGTGCGGTCGGCCACGCGAACAACGACGAAGTTCCATGGCAGAAGAAAAGGAAACCGATAACGACGCGGAACGCCGCGATGGCATAGTCGACACTGGCGCCGCGAAGGCGTGAGATGCTCTTGTTTGTCACATCGCAGAAGATAAGGCATGCCTGCCCTAAGCGTTGCACTTGCAGGGTGATTCGACGCGACCACGTGGGAAAACTCGGTCAGGTGTGGTGAGCATCACATTCGCAACGCTGAAGTCGCGGCGTTCACCCGTCGCATTCGGCACCGGCAGCGCCACTTCGGGTGCATCGTGTTGTCCATGCGCGATTTCCGATTCTCGTTCAACATCTTCGGCTTCGACTCCCACGATGCCCTTCTCGACCGATGCAGGCTCGGCGAGAGCGCCGGCTACGACACCGTGTTCGCCGCCGACCATCTCGGCGCCCCGGCACCGTTCCCGTTGCTGGTGGCCGTCGCCGGCGCCACCCGATTGCGGGTCGGAACGCTGGTGCTCAACGCACCGTTCTGGAACCCCGCCCTGCTCGCTCGCGAGATCGCGACGACGGACGCCCTCACCGACGGAAGACTCGAGATCGGTCTCGGCGCCGGGCACATGAAGTGGGAGTTCGACGCCGCGGGTATCGAATGGAAGACTTTCGGCGGCCGGGTCGAGCAGTTGTCGGAGATGGTCGACGGCCTGCGCACGTGCTTCACCACGGACTTCGACGAGCTACCCGAGGGCCGCACCGGGCCACGACCGTTGCAGCGTCGAGGATTCGGCGGCACGGGTCCGCCCCTGATCATCGGCGGTACCGGCGACCGGGTGCTGCGGATCGCGGCCGCCCACGCCGACATCGTCGGTGTCGCGGGGACGTTCCAGATTCCGGGCCGACCCCCGGGCACATTCCGTCTCGCCACCGCGGACGAGGCCGCCGAGCGAATTCGGTTCGTACGGACGCATGCCGGTGCGAGAGCCGAGGACATCGAGTGGCATCTGCTGGTCCAGTTGGTCGTCGAGACGGACGACCGCCGGGCCGCGGCGAACGAGATCGCGGACCGGCTCGGCGGCACCATGTCGGTGGACGACGTCCTCGGCACCCCGTACGTCCTCGTGGGAACCGTGGAGGAGATGGCCGAGCAACTCCGGTGCCATCGGGAGCGCTACGGTTTCTCGTACGTGACCGTCCACGAGCCGTATCTGGAGGTGTTCGCCCCCGTGATCCGCCGACTCCGCGAACAGAGTTGACGGACAACGACTCACGGGGTGTTGATGTACTCCTGAATGGCCTGAGCCGCCCTGGGGTTGCCCTGCCCCATACCGACGATCGCACCGGTGATCGCGCCGATCGGCGTGCCGATGATGCACCCGGCGAGACTGCCGGGGAACATCGAGACACATCCGACGCCGAGACCCATGAGCGCGCCGATCGCCGTGCCGGCCGCTCCCCCGTTGGCCCAGCCGACGCCCAGTTCGTTGAGCATGTTCTCGAGGGCCTTCTGCTTGTCGACCTCGTGCCTGCCGGGGATCGCCAGTGCCGGCGTTCCCGGGTTCGGTACGACGGGGTCGGCGTGCGCCGTGCCCGCTCCGAGCGTCACCGTCGCTGCGACGAGGACCGATGCTGCCGATTTCTTGATCAAGTTCATCGCGATCCCACCCTGCTGAAGAAGGAAAAACCGGTTCCGACTGTAACCTGCGGCTGCATCATCGGTGGCGAAACCGCAGCATCGGAAGAGTACCGCGGTGGGTGCCCACCGGCACGGGTGAAAGCGGTCAGTTCACGCGCCGGTTGAACAGTCTTTTCGCCCAGAGGTAGCCGAACAGCGCGATGCCCGCGCTCCAGCCGACCGCGAGCACTGCGCTACTGCCGACGGGACCGCCCAACAGGAGTCCGCGGACGGTCTCGATGACGGGACTGAACGGCTGGTACTCGGCGAACCACCGGAGACCGGCGGGCATCGAGTCGGTGGGGACGAATCCACTGCCGAGGAACGGCAGCAGTATCAACACCATCGGGAGGTTGCTCGCCGTTTCGACGCTCTTGGACACCAGCCCGAACGCGACGGACAGCCAGGTGAGTGCGAACGCGAACATCGCCAGCACCGCCGTCGCCGCGACCCACTCCCCGATCCCGGCGGTGGGCCGGAAACCGATGAGCACGGCGACACCGACGACCAGCACGAGGCTGATCAGTGTCTGGATCATGCTGCCGATGACGTGCCCGGTCAGCACGGACACCCGTGCGATGGCCATGGTCCGGAACCGGGCGATGATGCCCTCGGTCATGTCGGTGGCGACCGAGATCGCGGTTCCCTGGGCGGCGCTGGCCACGGTCATCAAGAGGATTCCGGGTGCCACGTAGTCGATGTACGCGCCGCGTCCGCCGGCGGGATCACCGAGTCCCGCTCCCAGCGTGCCGCCGAAGACGTACACGAAGAGCAGGAGGAGGACGATCGGCATCCCGACGAGGAGCACCGTCACCGACGGGTACCGGATCATGTGCCGGAGGTTGCGTCGCAGCATGGTCGCCGAATCGCTCAGCGCGTAACCCATGGTCGTCATCGCACGCTCTCTTTCCTGGTTGCGGCGCGCTCGGTGAGCGCGAGGAAGACGTCGTCGAGATCGGGTGTGTGGACGGTGAGGTTCTCGACCTCGATCGCCGCGTGGTCGAGGCGGTCGAGCAGTGCGCGCAGCGAGTGCACGCTGCCGTCGCCGGGAACCTGCAAGGTGAGTGCCTCCTCGTTCCGGGGCGCGTCGCCGAGGAGCCGGGAGGCCGCATCGAGCTCGCGCATCCCGGGCAACTGCAGAGTGATGTGGCCGCCGGGAACGAGCCTCTTCAGCTGTTCGGGCGTGCCCTCCGCGACCAGCCTGCCGCCGTCGAGGAGTGCGA
Organism: Rhodococcus sp. (in: high G+C Gram-positive bacteria); assembly: GCA_039206675.1. Lineage (GTDB taxonomy): Bacteria > Actinomycetota > Actinomycetes > Mycobacteriales > Mycobacteriaceae > Rhodococcus_F. Next base: position 6,326 of record JBCEBZ010000552.1, read on the forward strand.
TCCGGTCGGCGAGCCGATCCGCTTCCTCCAGGTACTGGGTGGTGAGGAAGACCGTGACGCCGTCGGCGACGAGTTCGCGGATGATCTGCCACATGGCGCGGCGGCTTCGCGGATCGAGACCGGTCGTCGGCTCGTCGAGGAAGATGATCCGGGGATCGCCGACGAGGGTCATCGCGAGGTCGAGCCGGCGGCGCATACCACCGGAGTAGCTTCCGGCCGGCCTCGCTCCCGCCTCGACGAGATCGAATCGGGCAAGCAGTTCCGTGGCCCGGGCCCGGCCCGCGTCGCGGCGCAGGTGGTGCAGATCCGCCATCAGCATCAGGTTCTCGCGACCGGTGAGGAGGTTGTCCACCGCGGAGAACTGGCCGGTCACGCCGATGGTGGACCGAACCGCATCGGGCTCACGGGCGAGATCGTGTCCCGCGATCCGCACGTCGCCGCCGTCGGGGGCGACGAGGGTGGACAGAATCTGGACCATGGTGGTCTTGCCTGCGCCGTTGGGCCCGAGGAGCGAGAAGATCGTTCCCTCCCCGATGTCGAGGTCGATGCCGTCGAGGACGACCTTGTCGCCGTACGACTTTCGCAGCCCGGTGGTGGTGATCGCGGACCGGGTGGTGATCGATGCTGTCATCACTGCGCCTTTCGACTGGTCGACTTCCGGGTATCAGGGCGGCGAATCACGATGTCGCCGAATCCGGTACGGGCGCGCACCTCGACCGTGTCGTCCGTCGCTTCGGGCCGGTCGACGGAATCCAGGTGGTTGTGCACCTTCCCGAAGGACGTGTGCGCGTCGAGCCGGGCGGCGGTCCCGGAGCGGATGCCGATCTCGATTCGGCCGTGGCCGGTCTCGAGCGACGCCGCGCCTTGCGTCACCTGCCCGATGCGGATGTCGCCGTTCGCGGTTGCGGCGGCGAGGTCGGCGCGGGCGTCGTCGACGGAGATGTCCCCGTTCGCCGTCTTCACCCGCAGACCGCCGCCCATTGTGCCGATCCAGTTGTCGCCGTTGGAATTCTTGATCACGGCGCTGCCATCGATCGCACCGACGCGGACCTTTCCCGACCCCGTGCTCACGTCCGCATCTCCCGCGACGTGGTCCACGGTGACGGCGCCGGCCCCGGTGTGCACGTCGAGCGGGCCCGCGTCGCCGAGGTGAACCTCCCCCGCCGACGTCGTGACCCGGCATGCGCCGAGCCGTCCGGCGCCGCGGAATGTCGCCACCGACGCCTCGCCCTCGAACTCGGAGCCGGTCGGCAGCGCGACGGTGACGTCGACGGAACCGGCCCTGCCGAACAGGCCGAGACCGCGCTGCTTCGGTGCCTTGACCAGTAGCCTTCCCGCGGAGTACTCGACGCGGGTCTGCTCGGCGGCGCGAACGTCCGATTCTCGCGTGCCGTCGCTGGGGTGCACGTCCACGACCGTGTCGTCGCGGTCGGTCGCCGTGATCCGTACGTCGCCGACGACGAGTTCGACCGTGGCCGAGATCGGCGCCGGGGTGCTGAATGTGGGCATGGTTGTCCTCCGGAATGTGGTGGGCGAATGTCGGGGCGGGGCGGGTCAGCGCACCCAGCCCGTGAAGCGGTCGTTGCCGCGCGGGGCGCGGCGTTCGGAACGAGCACTGCCGCCGTCGGGTTCCAACCCCGCGGCCGCGGACCGGACGAGCCAGGCGTTCACCGACAGTCCCGCCTCCCGGGCGGCCTCCTCGACGCGGTCCTTGAGGTCTTGCGAGAGGCGAAGGTTGATCCGGGTCATGGCGCCGTCTTCCACGTCCGGGATCCGCGGGGGCGACGTGTCCGGACCGGACGCGGCCGGCTCCTCGAACGACTGCTCGACGGGCGCGGGAGTGACGACGAACGTGGGCTCACGGCCGCGGAGGCGAAGGTCCACCGAACCCGGTGCGAGGTCGCGGGTGATTTCGCCGGCGGCCGCGGACAGCGCGTCCAGTAGCGCGAGCCGGACCCCGGACTCCAGTGGCGCGGTGAGTCGCTCGGCGAGGGCGCGGGCGTCCTCTCCCCCGGCCTCGGCAGCTACGGCCAGTTCGTGACGGAGGGACGCGACATAGGGTGTGAGATCCATGATGCCATCATGGCATCACTATGGCACCACTGCAAGGATGTTCCCGAGATGGATGTGCCACCGCGGCGTCACGGTGGCGCAATCGATCCCCGCGAGCGCAGGTCACGGCATCGATTCGGGCAGACCGAACGGCTCGAAATGTTCCGGCCCGATGAACGAGGTCAGCTCCGCGATCTTGGTGCCGCGCAGCGTCAGCACCGTGATCGACCAGCGGAGGTGGGTGCCGGCGTCCTCGTCCCACAGATAGAAGGCCACGGCGGGCTGACCGTTGGCACCGACCGGCAGGTGGCGCCACGAACCGCATCCCGTGAGCGGGACCCGGACCGCGAAATCGGTGACCGCGGCCAGACCGCGATACCAATGCGCCATCGGCGGCATCGACCAGGTGACGTCCTCCGTCAGAAGAGCAACCAGGGCATCGGCGTCACCGCGTTCCAGCGCGGTCGAGTACCCCGCGACCAGGGCACGAAGATCAGCGTCGCCGATCTCGCGCAACGTTCGCGACTGGGTGACCGACGGAATCTTGTTCGCGACGATCGCCCGGGCCCGCTGCAGCGCGCTGTTCACGGACGCCGTCGTCGTCTCCATGACGGCGGCGATCTCGGCGGCGGAGAACCCCAGGACCTCGAAGAGCAGCAGGGCCGCCCGCTGATTACCCGGCAGATGTTGCAGTGCCGCAACGAATGCCAGTTCGACGGACTCGCGCTGCTCGTAGCGTGCGGCCGGCCCCGCAGCACCGGCGGCCAGTCCCGCGTCGGCGTACGGACCCAGCCACGCC
>JBCEBZ010000553.1:0-444 GCA_039206675.1 Rhodococcus sp. (in: high G+C Gram-positive bacteria)
ATGGATCGCCCGATTCCCGAGCCGGCACCCGTCACGACGATGACCCGTTCCGTCATGGCCGCTCCCTTCTCTCTCAATGGTTGTCTCCGTGAACCGCGGTGCCGCGTCTGCCGACGAGGAAGTCGAAGTCGACACCTCGGTCGGCCTGCATCACGTGGTTCACGAACAGTTGCTGGTAACCGCCGAGCGGTTGCTGATCGAGGGCTCTCGCGGCGGCGGTGCGCTCCTGCAGGTCGGCGTCGTCGACGAGAACGCGGAGTAGGCCGCGGTGGGCGTCCAATTCGATCATGTCCCCGTCGCGTACCGCACCGAGCGGTCCGCCGGCGGCGGCCTCGGGTGCGACATGCAGCACGACCGTGCCGAACGCGGTGCCGCTCATGCGGGCGTCGGAGATACGGACCATGTCGCGGACCCCTCTCTCGAGCAGCTTCTTCGGCAGGGGCA
>JBCEBZ010000553.1:454-9161 GCA_039206675.1 Rhodococcus sp. (in: high G+C Gram-positive bacteria)
TTTTTCGTGGCAGAGGGAGGTTTCCGACTTCGGGCATCCCCGGGAATCCGCGGGGGCCTGCCCCGGTCAGGACGATGACGTCGCCCGGTTCGATGTCGAGTTCGGGCGAGTCGATGCGGGCCCAGAAGTCGTCCATTCCGTGGAAGACCACCGCCCGGCCGACGTGCTGAAGTAGTTCGGGTGTGGCCGCGGACGGCTTGATGACTGCACCGTCCGGTGCGAGATTCCCCGTGAGTACCGCGATTCCGGCGTTCTGAAGCAGAGGAGCACCGCGCGAGGTGATCACCTCGGCGTCCCAGGTCGTGGCGCCGGCGTTGTTCTCGCCCAGCGTCTTACCCGTGATCGTCAGCGCGTCGGTATGCAGGAGGTCGCCGAGTTCGGTGATCACGGCCGGGAGTCCACCGGCGTAAAAGAAGTCTTCCATGAGATACGTTCCGGACGGCATCAGATTGACCAGCAGCGGGATGTTCCGCGACTGTTCGGCGAAATCCGACAGGACGAGAGGTATTTCCAAGCGACCCGCGATAGCGAGCAGGTGGATGACGGCATTGGTGGACCCGCCGACAGCCGTGTTGACGCGGATCGCGTTTTCCAACGATTGCCGAGTGACGACCGCGGACATCGTGAGGTTCTCGGCGACCATCTCGACGATCCGGACGCCGCTGTCGCGTGCCAGGACGCGGCGGCGGGAGTCGACTGCCGGTATGGCGGCGTTTCCGGGCAGGGTGAGACCGAGCGCTTCGGCCACCGATGCCATCGTCGAGGCCGTGCCCATCGTGTTGCAGTGGCCGGCCGAGCGGGACATTGCCGATTCGGCAGCGCGGAAGGAGCATTCGCTCATACATCCGGCGCGGACGGCCTCACTCATCTCGAACACCGACGTGCCGGAACCGATGGTTCGGCCTTCGTGTCGTCCGTTCAGCATCGGTCCACCCGAGACGACCAGGGTCGGGAGGTCGCAGCTGGCGGCGCCCATGATCAGTGCGGGCGTCGTCTTGTCGCATCCACACAGCAGCACGACGCCGTCGACGGGGTTGGCGCGGATCGATTCTTCGACCTCCATGCTGACGAGGTTGCGGTACAGCATGGTGGTGGGACGGATTATCGTCTCTCCCAGAGACATCACCGGGAATTCGACCGGAAATCCGCCCGCTTCGATGATGCCGAGCCGGACCTGTTCGGCGAGTTCGCGGAAGTGTGCGTTGCAGGGCGTCAGTTCCGAGAAGGTGTTGCAGATCCCGATCACGGGGCGACCATCGAACATGCGGTCGGGGATCCCCTGATTCTTCATCCACGACCGGTGAAGGAACGAGTTGAGGTCCGTGCCGCCGAACCAGTCCTGGGATCGCGGTTGGCGCGTGGAAGAGCGGGTGTCTCGTGTCATTTCTTCACCTCGACGGCGTCCAGTCCGAGGATGGTCCGAGCCTCGCTCGGGGAGGCAGGGGAGAGGCCAAGACGTTCGATGATCGTCACGATGTGGTCGACGAATCGCACGTTTTCCGCCGGCTCGCCGCGGTCGAGGCAGGCGTTGTCTTCGATGCCGACGCGGACGTGACCGCCGAGAAGGAGCGCGTGGGTGAGTCCGCGCATCTGTTCGGGGCCGTTGATGCTCACGGAGAAGACCGAGTCGTCCGGGAGGAGTTCGACCATGTGCTGAAGTGTGCGCGGTGTGTACGGCATCGCATTCTGGAACGTGTGGTCGAGTCCGAGAACGACGTTGACCAGATGAGGCCCGGGGCGCGGGGCAGTCAAGGTACAGATCTCCTGGAGCAGGTGGGTGGGATTGAAGGCCTCCCACTCCGGTTTGATCCCACGATCGGCCATTGCCGCGGCGAGTTCGGCGGCCCGGCTCGGTGGCGTGTCCATGAGGACCTCGCCGGTGGGCGAGGTGATGTAGGCGGTGATGGCGTCGAGGGTGCACGTGTCCGCGCCTCCGTCGAGACCCTGGAGCCGCGCATCCCAGTCGACGACGCGTGACCCGTCTTCGCGGACGTGCACCATGTCCCCGTTGATGCCACCGCCCGTGGAATTGTTGACGACGACGTCGCAGCGCTGTCGCACGAGGGTGTTGATGCGCCGGTAGATGTCGGCGTCACAGGTGGCGGCATCGTCCGGGCGCCGTGCATGAATCGCTGCCATGCTCGCTCCGGCCGCATGACAGCGTGCCACGTCGACGGCGATCTCCTCGGGTTGGGTGGGCACGAAGGGATGGTCCGATCTCGTGAGGAATCCTCCGGTCGGCGCGATTGTCACGATGACCTTGTCCCGCAGAGTGGTCATGCCGACGGTCCTTCCGAGGTGGCGGCGGCGAAGAAGAGCGCGATCGCCTGCGCTCCGGGGTCGACGACGCCGCGGGCGTGGTCGCCGACGTAGCTGGCGCGGCCGCGTCGGGCCACCATGGAGCGCGTCGATTCCGCGCCCCGGCCGGCAGCGGCGCTCGCGGCGTCGAGACCGGCGCCGATGTCGTGGGTGGCATGGGCGGCAGTCGTGAGGGCGGTGGCGGCGGGGACCATGGCGTCGACCATCGTTTTGTGCCCGACCTGGGCATTGCCCAGTCGTTGGACGGCCTGCGTTGCAGTCGAGACGGCGGTGGCGAAGTCGGAGGCGGTGACCTCGTCGTGGTCGATGTCGCCGATCCGTCCGAACCAGAGACCCAGCAGCGGGCCACTCGTCCCTCCGGTGTTCAGGAAGGCATCCGATACTCGTGCGAACACGTGTCCAGGTTGCCGTGGTGGTGTGGTGTCGAGCCGGACGAGGGCGTCGCGGAGAGCGGATCGGATGTTGATGCCGAAGTCGCCGTCGCCGACCAGGCGGTCGAGGTCGGTGAGGGTGTCGAACTGATTCTCGACCTCCTGGGCGAATCGGGTGATCCAGTTGCGGGTCGGGGTGAGTTGCAGAGTTGTCATCGCGGAGTCTTTCGGAGGCTGTCGGGAACGTGTCGGATCACCAGGTCAGGGCGGGAGTTCTGACCGGCGCGTCCCACAGTTCGAGGAATTGCTCGTTCGTGCGGACGAGAGTGATCGAGAGGCCGTGCATGTCGAGGGAGGTGACGAACGTGCCGCTGAGGACTCGGGCCAGTTCGACACCGCGCTTCGAGAGCGACTGTGCGAGTTCGCGGGTGGCGATCGCCAGTTCCAATCCGTGCGTCGACCCGAGTCCGTTGACGATGCCGATCACCGCGTCACCGTGTCCGGCTCCGACAGCGTCGAGCAGTGGTGCGACCAGGTCGTCGACGAGTTCGGAGGCGGGCGCGGTCTTTCGTGTGCCGCGGCCGCGTTCTCCGTGTATCCCGACACCGAACTCGATCTCGTCGGGTTGGAGGTCGAACGAGGGGCGGGAGTGGCCGGGTGGCGTACCGGCGCGGAAGGCGATGCTCAGCGTCGCCGACGCCGAGACCACCGCTCTGCCCAGGTTCGCGACCTCGTCGAGGGGCCGGCCTCGTTCGGCCGCGGCGCCGCAGATCTTCTCGACTGCCAGGACCGCCGCGGTGCCGCGGCGTCCGGGTCCGCCGTCATCGGCGGTGTCGGTGGCGAGATCGTCGTCGACGATCACCATCTCGATGTTGCGTTCGCCGGCAAGAAGGTCGGCCGCAATGGAGAAGTTGAGTTTGTCGCCCGTGTAGTTCTTGACGATCAGGACGGCGCCGTGGCCACATTCGACTGCGTCGACGGCCGCCCGGATCTGGAATGCCGTCGGGCTGGCGAAGACGGCGCCGGGCACGGCGGCGTCCAGCATGCCGATACCGACGAACTCCGAATGGAGTGGCTCGTGCCCCGCGCCGCCGCCTGATATCAGGGCGACCTTGTCCCGCGTGCCGTCCGCACGGACGACGAAGGTGGGATCGGCGTGGCAGGTGATGGTCTCTGGGTAGAGAAGTTGCAGGCCCTCGAGCGCTTCTCGCACGACGTTTTCGGGCTGGTTGAGGATGTGACGGCTCATGCTTGGGCCTCGGCTTCCTGGTTGTCGAGCAGGGGGAAGCGTCGGGCGAAGGTGATCGCACTCGCCCGGACGGAATCGCCGACGCTGATTCCGGCCTCGGTGGCAGGCCCGTTCACGTAGGAGATGACCCCGTTGTGCCACATGTCCATTCCGTTGCTGATCTCGGCGGAATCGTGGCTGACCGCAGCGCCGGGAACGCCGGCCGTCCCCATGCGTGCCACTCCGACGATGCCGGCGTCCTCCTTGCCGCCGCCGGCGTCGTTGAGCACGGCGAGCGCGCACTCGGTTGCGACCGCAAGGCGGCCCGATTCCTGCCCGCCGTTGGACGCGGCGATCACGATCCGGTCGCGGTCGCTCGTCTCGATCTGCGACATGCTGTCCATGACGACAATCTGCCGCCCGTGCTCGATTGCGACGATGGTGCGGAACATCATGATCCCCTTCTGTCGACGAGTGCCAGGATTTCGTCGCGGACCGGCCGGCCGGTGCGGACTCCGGCCTGCTCGCCGGCGGCGTTGACGTAGCTGATCGCGCCACTGGACCACGTGTCCGATCCGTCGCCGATCCGGGCGCTGTGATGGCTGACGGCGATGCCTACGATGCCCTGGGCGGCGACGGCCTCCAGACCGGCGAGTCCCGCGCGGTTCTTGCCGATACCGGCGTCGTTGCAGACCACGACCGATACGCCGAAGTCGGCAGCGTACTCGCCGGCACTGGTCCCGCCGTGGGAACCGGTGACGATGACGTCGCCGGCGTGGGTTCGGCTGGCGAATGCGATGGAATCCATGACCCACACGCGGGTGGTGTTCGTCTCGTGGACGAGTTCGGGCTCGCTTCCTTCGGTGTCAATGAGTCGCATAGGTATTCACTCCCAGGAGGTCTCGGGCCTGTGACGGTGACGCCGGTTCGCGGCCGTACCGGCGCGCGATGTGGACGATTCGTTCCACCAGTTCCGGTGTCGAGGGGTGTCCCAACTCGCCGTAGTGGTAGTCACCCGTTCCGATGGCGACATGCCCGCCGCGCTTGATCGACTCTTCCGCAGCGGCGAGTACATTGCCGCGGTAGGCCGATACGACCGACTCGACGGGGACATCGGAGGGCAGGAGGTCGAGTTGCGCGCGGAGGCCGGCGGCGGAGGCCGGGTGCGCGGCGACGAATTCGTCGCCGCCGAGAACGAACGCGATCACCAGTGGCAGCGGCAGTGATTGCGTTCGTGCGTGAGCGAGGATCGTCCGGGTCCAGCTGATGTTGAACGAGGTCAGGTAGGGCTTCATGCCCAGGTCGGCGGCACGGTCGAGGAGCGCGAGCTGGCTGCGGGTGTCGTTGACGAAAACCTTGTCGTCGGTGGCGAAGCGGCCGGTCTCCGGCTCGAGTAGGTCCATGTTCGCGCAGCCCATGTCGATCACCAGGAAGTCGGATCTGGTTGCCGGATCGGATTGGTTCGGGGCGAGGTTCGACAGGCGTTCGTCGACTGTCGCGCCGGGAAGGTTTGCCATCGACGGCGCGAGTAGCAGCGATGACGTCGCCCGCACCGTGCGGACGATCTCCGCGTACGTGGCCGCGCTGTGGTCGGCGGTCCCTGTGGGGGTACGGCCGTGGAAATGCATCAGCGAGGCACCCGCCGATTCGGAATCGCGTGCCGTAACGGCGATTTCGTCTGGTGTCCAGGGGACGTGCGGGTTGGGTAGGCGAGGGGTGTTCTCGTTTACATGTACGCCGATGACGACGGGCCTGGTCGCGTCGGCATTCGATCTAACGGGCATGGGAGTCCTCCGGAAGTGACCAGCCGGCGCCGCTGGACTGGCCGCCGTCCGCCGTCCAGGTCTGACCGGTCACGAAGCTCGACGCGGGGCCGGCGAGAAATACGATGACCTCCGCGATCTCGCTCGGTTCGGCGTAGCGGCGCAGGGGGATCGCCTGCAGGATCGCCCGTTGCGCGGCCGGGTTCTGCGCCTGTCGTGCCAGCGGTGTCTGCGTCGATCCCGGTGCCACGCAGTTCACCCGGATTCCTTCCTGCGCGAGTTCGAAGGCGAGTTGAGTGGTCAGTGCGATGACACCGCCCTTCGATGCCGAGTACGACGCCCGCTCCGGGCTGCCCCGCAGCCCGGAGACCGAGGCGATGGTGACTACTGCTCCTCCACCGTCGGCGGCGAGCAGATCGACGAATGCGCGAGCGACCCGGAAGGTGGACACCAGGTTGACGTCGAGGGTCCGGCGGAAATCGTCTGGAGTCGTCCGCCGGACCGGGTTGTTGAGGGCGGTGCCGGCGCTGGTGACGACGGCGTCGACCCGGCCGAACGCCGATCTGGTGGATTCGACCAGATTGCGCACGGCGGTGTCGTCGGTGACATCCGTTCGGATGTCGAGCCTGGATGGACTTCCCGGTTGTCCGGTGTACTTTCCATCGGGATGGGAGATGTCGGCCGACACGACGTTCCATCCCCGAGCGAGGAACGTGGAACAGGTGGCACGGCCGATGCCCGAGGCGCCACCCGTGACCACTGCGACCTTCGCGTTCATGGTCACAGCACCTTCCGCATGTCGCGAATGGGGTCGGAACCGTCCCAATCACGAGACGCCGTCTCGATGGCTTCGAACAGTGCTCCCTTCCGGCCGCTGACTTCGGAGAGTTCGACGACCGTTCCCGGATAGGGGCTTTCGCTGAAATAGACGAATCGCTCGTCGGGGGCGCCGCTGCCCGAGCGACCGCCCTGCAGTTCGGTGAGGCCTCGGCGACGCGCCTGACCCGCGTGGTGGTCGAAGGTCGTGGTCCAGTAGGCGACGTGCTGGAGTCCTTCGCGTCCCTGGTCGGTGAACTCCTTGAACGCGGACGCCTCACCGTTGCGTTGCTGGATCAGCTCGACCTGCGTCGAGCCGCTGTGCGCGAGGGCCACGCTGAAAAGCGGTGCGCTTGCTTCGCCGCGGAAGGTGAAGTCCACGAGCGGTTGTTCGTCGACGTAGAAGAAGGGGCCGACTCCGACGACGTCGATCCAGTGCTTCATTGCGCTGTCGATGTCGTTCACTACGTACCCCAATTGACGCAGTGGGCCGAAGAATCTACTCATTGTTGTCCTCGCTTGTCGGTCGTCTCGCGCTCCGCGTGTGCCGCGGCGTGGTCGCGCGCTGTCGACGATGATGTCGGTGCGGTGTTCGCCGGAGAACCGGATGGTCCCGTTGATCGGTACTTCTCGCGCCGCTCCGGGTGGTTAGCTGGATCCCGGGACGGCCATCTCGCTGGAATCGTGGCCCGGCCTGCCGACGCTGCGTCGGCTCTTGCGCTGGTCGTTTCGGCGCGTGGCGGCGTCGAGTGCGATGACGATGAGGGCTGCGGTGGCCAGGACTGCGGAATAGGTGCCGATTGCGGGCGTGAAGCTGTCGGTGGCGTCTTTGATCCAGCCGGTGACCTGAGGGCCGAAATATCCGCCGACATTGCCCATTCCGTTGATGACGCCGAATCCCGCGGCGAGTGCGGCGCCGGTGAGGAAGCTGGAGGGCATGGTGATGAAGATGCTCATCGCGCTGTACAGACCGATTCCGGCGACGCAGAACCCGAGGATGGCCACCAGTGGAGTGGTGAAGAAGAACGCGGCAACTGCGAAGCCGAGTGCGGCGACGCCGGCGGCGGCGGCGAAGTGAAGGGCACGTTCGGCGGCGCGGTCGGAGTGCCGTGTCCACCAGATCATGGGGCCGATGGCGATGAGCGCCGGCAGAGCTGCGACCCATCCGATCTGAGTGGTGGTCATCCCGAACTGCGCGTAGATCTGGGGCATCCAGATCTGGAACCCGTTCAGGCTGAAGGTGAAGCAGATGAACACCGCGACGAGGACGAGCACCCTGGGATGGATGAGACCCTGAAAGAAATTATGTGCACCGGACACCGACTCGCGCTCGGCGGATTCCTGCTCGAGCGTGGTCGTCAGCCATTCGCGTTCGTCGTCGTCGAGGAATTCTGCTTCGGCGGGCTTGTCGCGCAGTACCCGAAAACAGACGAAGGCCATGACGACCGCGGGAATGCCGGTGAGCAGGAAGACCCAGCGCCATCCGGACAGGCCCAGGAATCCGTCGATCGCCAGCAGGTGAGTGGTGATCGGTGTGCCGAGTCCGGATATGCAGATGAACGTCACGATCCATGCCATCGCCCGTCCGCGATCCCTGTTGGGGAACCACCTGGAGACGAAGTACAACATGCCGGGGGAGAAGCCCGCCTCTGCGATGCCGAGCAGGAACCTGCAGATCACGAGAGACGTCGCGTCCTGAACGAACGCCGTGCCGATCGTGACCAGACCCCACGTGATCATGATCCTGGTGATCCAGCGACGGGCCCCGACCCTCGTCAGGATGTAGTTGCTGGGCGGCTCGCAGATCGTGTAGCTCCAGAAGTAGATGCCGGCCGCGAAGCCGAACATCGACGCCGAGATGCCCAACTCCTTGTTCATCGTCAGCGCCGCGACGCCGATGTTGAGACGGTCCAGATAGAGCACGATGTATGCCAAGCCGACGATCGGCATGAACCGCAGCATGACCTTGCGGATCGTGCGAGACGGCAGTGGCTCCTGCCCCCGCCCGGGTATCAGTTCCTGACGCATTCTTCACCTCGTGGAAATTCGACCACATCGTTGTGATGTGTGACACAAGAACCATGGGCCGCGGGGCGCCGAGTTCCCAGCACGAATTCCCGATGATCGGTACGCTAAGCCGGCAACTGGGATCGAGAGGTCGGAGGGCACCCCGTGACTACGCTTCAGGATGCGTTCGAACTCGCTCGTGC
>JBCEBZ010000554.1:0-9087 GCA_039206675.1 Rhodococcus sp. (in: high G+C Gram-positive bacteria)
GGTGTGCACTTCTTCACCCGCGGCAAGGTCGTCACCAGCCGCTGGCTCGACCCGAGCCACGGCGGCATCAACCTCGGCTTCCCCCAGAACAACTGAGCAGGAAAGGACCCACGGTCATGACGACGACAGTCTCCCAGGAACTCCTGCCCACCGGTCAGTCCCTCGACGCGGCCCGTCTCGACGGGGAGCGGGCCTACGCCCTCGACCGCGCGCACGTGTTCCACTCGTGGTCCGCGCAGGAGCAGATCACGCCGATGACGATCCTCGCGTCCGAGGGGTCGTACGTGTGGGACGGCGCCGGGAACCGGATGCTGGACTTCTCGTCCCAGCTGGTCAACACGAACATCGGGCATCAGCACCCGAAAGTCGTTGCCGCCATTCAGGAGCAGGCCGCGAAGCTGTGCACGATCGCGCCGCAGTACGCGAACGACGCCCGCTCCGAGGCGGCGCGGCTGATCGCCGAACGCACCCCGGGCGACCTGAACAAGGTGTTCTTCACCAACGGCGGCGCGGACGCCAACGAGCACGCGGTGCGGATGGCCCGCCTGCACACCGGCCGCTACAAGGTGCTCTCCCGCTACCGGTCGTACCACGGCGGTACGGACACCGCGATCAACCTCACCGGTGATCCGCGCCGCTGGCCCAACGACTACGGCAACAGCGGAGTGATCCACTTCCACGGACCGTTCCTGTACCGGTCGCAGTTCCATTCGGAGAACGAGGAGCAGGAAACCGAGCGCGCGCTCGAGCACCTCGACCAGCTGATCCGGCTGGAGGGTCCGAACTCGATCGCGGCGATCGTGCTCGAATCGGTGCCCGGGACCGCGGGGATCATGGTGCCCCCGCCCGGATACATGGCCGGTGTCCGGGAGATCTGCGACCGCTACGGCATCGTGTTCATCGCCGACGAGGTGATGTCCGGATTCGGGCGGACCGGAAAGTGGTTCGCGATCGACCATTTCGACGTCGTCCCGGATCTGATCACGTTCGCGAAGGGCGTCAACTCCGGCTACGTTCCGCTCGGCGGTGTCGCGATCAGCGAGAAGATCGCGGCGACATTCGCGAACCGGCCGTACCCCGGCGGGCTCACCTACTCCGGCCACCCGCTCGCCACCGCCGCCGCCGTCGCGACGATCACGGCGATGGAGGACGAGCGGATCGTCGAGAACGCGGCCCGGATCGGCAGCGAGATTCTCGGTCCCGGATTGCGGGAACTGGCCGAGCGGCATCCGTCGATCGGTGAAGTCCGCGGGCTCGGCGTGTTCTGGGCGATCGAACTCGTCGCCGACCGGGCGACGAGGGAACCGCTCGCGCCGTACGGCGCGTCCAGTCCGGCGATGAACGAGGTGATCGCGGCGTGCAAGGCGAATGGTCTGCTTCCGTTCGCCAACTTCAACCGCATCCACGCCGTGCCACCGTGCACCGCCACCGAGGCCGAGGTCCGTGAGGGCCTCGCGATCCTCGACACGGTTCTCGACATCGCGGACGCACACCGCAACTCCTGACACACCCCGTCCGACGACACACCCGTGTCCCGACACTCGATCCGTCCCGCGGTCAATGGCGCCCGCGGGGCGGATCTTTCTCTTTTCCACGACAACCACTCGGCGCCCGGATCTCAACGGAGAGAATCTATGAGCTCGATTACGTCCACGCTCGCAATGTCCCTGCCGGAAGGCTATGTCGAAGAACGGGATCGGCCGCCGGTTCCCGATGTCGCAATCCTCGACCGATTGACCGCCGACGCCTTCGACGTCCACATCGACACCGCCGGAACCGGTGAGAACCCGCAATTCCGGGTCACGCTCTACAGCGGCGGTTCGACCGTGTCGCTCGAGCGGGTGCTCCGCCTTCTCGGGAGTCTCGACCTCGAGGTCGACGACCAGCGGACGTCGGTGTTCCGCCGCGCCGACGGACTCGTGTGCCGGCTCTACGACTTCCGGGTGTCCGCGGGGCCGCTCGTCGCGTCCGCGATGGCCGCGGGATCCGTCGAACCCGAGGCCGTCGTGGAAACGTTTCGGGCAATGTGGTCGGGCCGCGCGGAGGCGGATCGGTTCAACGTGCTGGTGCTCGCCGCCGGCCTGGACTGGCGGGAAGTCGTGCTTCTGCGCGCCTACGCACGCTTTCTGCGGCAGAGCGCTCTGCCCTACGACCAGGGCCGGATCGAGGCGGTGCTGCTGTCGCGCCCCGAGTTCGCGTCTGCGCTCGTGGGTCTGTTCCACGCGCACTTCGATCCGTGCGGGCGTTCCGCCGGTGAGGTCGAAACTCGTCGAGCCGGAGTCGAAGCACTGCTCGAAGAGGTCGAGGGCCTCGACGCCGACCGGATCCTGCGCGCGTACGTGAATCTCGTCTCGGCGACGACCCGCACCAACTTCTACCGGGACGGGACGCTCGGTCCGGCGCGGCCCCAGCTGTCGCTGAAATTCCGCTCCGGGGAGATCGACGAACTTCCGCGGCCGCGTCCGTTCTACGAGGTCTTCGTGTATTCACCGGACATGGAGGGTGTGCATCTGCGGTACGGACCGGTCTCGCGCGGTGGGCTCCGCTGGTCCGACCGCCCCGACGACTATCGCACCGAAATCCTCGGACTCGTCAAGGCGCAGGCGGTGAAGAACGCCGTGATCGTGCCCGCCGGCGCGAAGGGCGGTTTCGTCGTGCGCAACCCGTCGTCGACCGGTCAGGACTGCTACCGGCAGTTCATCTCCGGGTTGCTCGACGTCACCGACAACCGCTCGGACACAGCCGAATCGGTTCACCCGGACCGCGTCGTCTGCCGCGACGGCGACGACCCCTACCTGGTGGTGGCCGCGGACAAGGGCACCGCCACATTCTCCGACGCCGCCAACGAAGTGGCCCGCACGTACGACTTCTGGCTCGGTGACGCGTTCGCGTCCGGTGGTTCGGTCGGCTACGACCACAAGAAGATGGGCATCACCGCGAAGGGCGCGTGGGTGAGCGTCACCCGGCACCTGGCCGAACTCGGAATCGACGTCGACGGTGACCCGTTCACGGTGGCGGGGATCGGCGACATGAGCGGCGACGTGTTCGGCAACGCCATGCTGGCGACGTCGGGCATCGGACTGGTCGCCGCGTTCGACCACCGGCACATCTTCGTCGACCCCACCCCCGGCCACGAGCGGGCCTGGCAGGAACGCCGCCGGTTGTTCGAGCTACCGAGGTCGTCGTGGGCCGACTACGACCGGACCCTCATCAGTGACGGTGGGGGTGTCTGGTCGCGGGAGAGCAAGTCGATTCCGGTGAGCAGTCAGATGCGTGCGGCGCTCGGACTGGCAGAGTCGGTGACGACGCTGACGCCGCCGGAGATGATCCGCGCCATCCTCGCCGCCCCGGTGGATCTGCTGTTCAACGGCGGAGTCGGGACGTACGTCAAGGCCTCGTCGGAGTCGCATACGGACGCGGGGGACAAGGCGAACGACAACGTCCGGATCGATGCCGGCCGGCTGCGCGCACGGGCTGTCGCCGAGGGCGGCAACCTGGGCATGACCGCGCTCGCCCGCATCGAATTCGCCCGCACGGGTGGACGCGTCAACACGGACGCACTGGACAACTCGGCCGGAGTGGACTGCTCCGACCACGAGGTGAACATCAAGATCCTGCTCGATTCGCTGCCGGCCGACCGGCGGCTCGATCCGGCCCGGCGCTCGGACCTGCTCGGGGCGCTCACCGACGACGTGTCGGAACTCGTACTCGCGAACAATCGCGCGCAGAACCGGGTGCTCGGCGACGCCCGCTCGAACGCCCACCGGATGGTGGACGTGCACGCACGGATGGTGAACGACCTCGTCGACAAGCGCGGTCTGGACTGCGAGCTGGAGGCGCTGCCGACCGCCGACGGGTTCGCCGAACTGTCGGAGGCGGGGCTCGGGCTCACGTCACCGGAACTGGCGACGCTCCTCGCGCACGCCAAGCTGGATCTGAAAGCGGAACTGGAGGATTCGGACGTCTTCACCGATGGGTACTTCACCGGACGGCTCGGCGCGTACTTCCCGGCCGCATTGCGTTCCGTCCTGCCCGTCGACGCGCACCCCCTCCGCCAGGAGATCCTCGCCACCGAGATCGTGAACGACATCTTCGCCCGCGGCGGGCTCACCTACGCGCACCGGTTGCGCGAAGAGACGGGGGCCGGGCCGGCGGATGTGGTGCGCGCGTTCGTCATCACGTCGGAAGTGTTCGGGCTCGAGGAACTCTGGTCCGACATCGCCGCGGCGAAACTGCCGCCGGCGACGGAGTACGAATTGGTCGTCGAGGCCCGCAGGTTGCTGGACCGGGCGTCGCGGTGGTTCCTCGCCAACCGACGCCAGCCGCTGTCGGTGGACGACGAGATCGACGAGTTCCGGCGTGACGTTCACACGCACTCCGGCGATGTCGGCGGATGGCTCCGCGGCGCCGAGGTGCTGGCGATGGAGGAAACACGGCGCATCTACGACGAGGCAGGTGTCGAGACGTCCATCGCGCGGCGTATCGCGGACGGTCTCTACCGGTTCAGCCTGCTCGACATCGCCGACGTCGCCCGCGAACTGGACCACGATGTCGCCGAGGTGGCGCCGCTCTATTTCGCGCTCTCCGATCATCTCGGTGTGGATCGGTGGCTGATCAAGGTTTCGGCGCTTCCTCGGGGTGAACGCTGGCACACCCTCGCCCGGGTGGCGCTGCGTGACGACCTGTACCGTTCCGTCCGGCTCCTGACCCGGGACGTGTTGTCCTCGGGTGAACCCGGAGATTCGGCGGACTCGCGGATTCTGCTGTGGGAGAGCACCAATCGGGCGAGGATCGAGCGCGCCCGCCGGACGCTGGGAGAGATCGACGCCGCGCCCACCCACGATCTCGCGTCGCTGTCGGTCGCGGCGCGCCACGTGCGGTCCATGGCAGAGCCGCGCTGAGACAAGCACCCGTGAGTACTTATTAACCGCGGGGGGTTAATAAGTACTCACGGGCGCGAAGCGCACTTACCGGGTGCGCGCGGGGTCTGCGTCGTCGTCGGGCACGAAGTCGGCTTCGACGGCGGACGCCGGTTCCTTCCAGATCCACGGCTGACCGTCCTGGACGACGCGACGGTAGGCGTACAGCACGATCGACAGCGACAGGACGACGACGCCGACGATCAGTTCCTTCGTGCTGCCGTAGCCGGTGATGGACGCGCTGAGGGCGCCGACGACGACCATGATCGTGTCGACGACGACGAGGATGCCGGCGATGTACACCCACTGCTTGCCGAGCTTGATGGGGCGATGGGCGTCCGGTTCGTCGCGGCGCAGGTTGAGGAAGCCGGTCAGCGACAGGATGTGGCAGATCAGGTAGCCGACGATGCCTGCGACGATGACGGCGAGCGCCTCACCGACGAACAGGATCAGGATGACGTTGACGAGCAGGTCGAGCGACATTGCCCGCCCCGGGACCTTGAAACGGTTGAGCTCGCCGAGCTGTTTGATGGTGAGGCCCTCGCGGGCGCTGCCGTGGAGTACGCGTCCGCCGTCGGCGGTGGTCATGACCATCAGGAGGACGAGGCCGGCGATGAGGCAGACCGCCATCACGATGTCGCCGCCGGGGAAGAGGCTCTCGAACACGGTCAGGTAGAACGACACGGGGTTCTCGGCGACATCGGCTTGGTCGACGAGTCCGCCGACGCCGAGCGGGACGAGGATGTAGACGGCGATGACGAAGAAACCGGCCAGTCGCAATGCAATTCGGCTGTCGCGGATGGTGTCGCGGAACTCGGGCACGAACGAGGCGACGGCCTCGATGCCGTAGACCGACCAGGCGAGGACGAACATCCACGCGATGGCGGTGCGCCATCCCGCCTCACCGCTGGCGGCGATGTCCCAGTGCAGGTTGCTCATCGACCAGTTGTCGGACAGGAGCGGGGCGGCCGCGAAGACGACGATCGGGACGAGGACGAGGGCGCCGGTCGCGTACATCAGCCACATCGCGGGACGCATGCCCAGGACGTTCAGACCCCAGCCCATGACCAGGACGCCGAGTGCGATGACGTGGGGTAGTCCGATGGTGGCGAGACCCGTGGAGAACGTCCACGTCTGTTCGGGGAACCATTCGGCCTGGACCAGTTTCCCGATCTGCAGGCCGTAGATGGCCAGTGAACTGGACCAGGAGAACCAGTAGCCGTACGTCGCGAGCGGACCGACGAGGGTCGACCGGGTCCGCCAGCCCTGATGCGCGTACATCGAGATTCCGCCGACCTTGTCGACGAACATGCTGGCCATCTCGGAGTAGATGAAATTCTGAAGGCACGCCAGGACGGCGACGGCGCCGAGGAGGACGAGCGTCGTCCACGCGCCGATCAGGCCGATCGCGTACCCCATTCCGACGAACAGTGCGGCGGGGATCGAGAGGCTGATGGTGAAGCCGTCCCACCACCGCAGGTTTTTCTCGTAGGTGTGATCGTCGGCGAAGGAATCGTGCAGGCTCACGGGAGTTCTCCAGTTCTGGGCCTTGTCGGCGCAGTGTGTGTATTCAGAATGCGGTCCTCGGCGACTCGAGTCGAGTGGGTGGAAGCCGACGGACCGCCGCAAGTATGTGATTCAAGACACTAACACCGCGCAATGCGTGGCACAAGGGAGGAACTGCACGTGTATTGCGTATTCACTGGACGTTTACATCAATGAAATGCAGCATTTTGCCCCCGCAACGCCACTGATCTCGTTGTTCTGGCTAGAGTCGATCCATGTCACAGCACACTCTGGACGAACTGGACCGCGCGATCCTGCGGCAACTCGAAGACGACGGACGACGCGCGTTCCGGGAAATCGCGCGCAACCTGGGCTCGTCCGAGGCGACGGTTCGGGCGCGCGTGAAGCGCCTGCAGGATCTCAACATCCTGCGCATCGTCGCGTTCGCCGATCCCGAGCGGCTGGGCGACTCGCAACTCGCACTCGTCTTCCTGACGGTCGATCCGGCCCGCCACCAGGAGGTGGTGGACGCACTGACCGAGATGCCAGAGATCACCTATATTTCGACTCTGCTGGGGCGCGCCGACATCTGCGTCGAGGTCGGCAGCGCGAACAACGCCGAACTGTGGGCATTTCTGAATCAGCACGTCAGCACTATCGAGGGCGTGCGTACCACCGAGACCACCTCGATCCTCAAGGTGCACAAGCTGCGGTACGGCACGCCCTCGCAGGGGTAGTTCTACTGTCCGTCGCGGAACACCGTGCGGTGCCAGTCTTTTCGTGACACCCCGGAGATGTCGCTCATGACGTGCTTGACGGTCAGGTACTCCTCGAACGAGTACGTCGACATGTCCTTGCCGAAGCCGGACGCACCGACCCCGCCGTGCGGCATCTCGCTGATGATCGGGATGTGATCGTTGATCCACACACAGCCCGCGGCGATGTCCCGGGAGGCGCGCTGCGCGCGGTACAGGTTCGTCGTCCACGCCGACGCGGCGAGACCGTAGTCGGTGTCGTTGGCGCGGCGGATCGCGTCGTCGTCGCCCGAATGGCGGCTGACGGTGAGCACGGGTCCGAACACCTCGTCGCGGTAGATCTCCGCGTCCTCGGTGACGTCGGCGATCAGGGTCGGCAGGTAGAAGGCTCCGGGCAGGTCGGGGGCGGATCCGCCGGTCACGACCTGGAAGCCGGCGGCGCGGGCGCGCTGCACCATGCCGTCGACCCGGTCGCGATGGGCGAGCGTGATCAGCGATCCGAGGTCGGTGTCCGGGTCGGACGGATCGCCCACGACCACCCGTTCCATCAGTTCGGCCACGCCGGCGACGAAGTCGTCGTACAGCGAGTCCGCCACGATCGCACGGGTCGCCGCGGTGCAGTCCTGGCCGCCGTTGATCAGCGACGCCGCCACCGCACCGTGCACGGCCGCGTCGAGATCGGCGTCGTCGAACACGACGAACGGGGCCTTGCCGCCCAGCTCCAGCTGGACGCGGGTGCCGTTCACGGCCGCCTGTGCCATCACCGTCCGGCCCACGGCGGTCGATCCGGTGAACGTCAGGACATCGACTCCGCGATGTCCGGCGAGCGCGGCACCGACCTCGGCGCCCGTGCCCGTGATCACGTTGAACACGCCGTCGGGCAGACCGGATTCGGTGGCCAGCCGGGCGAGCCGCAGCGTCGTGAGCGGGGTCAGCTCGCTCGGTTTGAGCACGACCGTGCACCCGGCGGCCAGCGCCGGAATCACCTTCCACACCGCCATCTGCAGCGGATAGTTCCACGGCGTGATCGATCCGACGACGCCGACGGCCTCGCGCCGGATGCTCGACGTGTGGTCGGGGGAGTACTCCGCGGAGGCCTTGCCCTCCAGATTGCGCGAGGCCCCGGCGAAGAAGTCGATGTTGTCGATGCTGCCCGGGACGTCGAACTCGCGAGCGAGCCGAATTGCCTTGCCGGTCTGCGCTACTTCCTCGCGGGCGAACAGTTCCGCGTCGCGCTCGAGTGCGCGGGCGAGGGTGGTGAGCACGGCGGCGCGCTCGGCCGGGGCGGCACCCGACCAGCCGGGGAAGGCGGCACGCGCCGACCGGACGGCGGCGTCGACGTCCGACGCGGTCGCGAGGGTCAGCGTCGTGACGGCCGCGCCCGTCGCCGGATCGACGATGCTATGGGTGGCACCGGAGCCCTCGGCTGGGGACCCGGAGATCCAGCAGCCGGGCACGGTGGTCGGCAGGTCGAAGCCGATCGAGGGCGGGACGGAGGCCGAGATGGTCATGAGATCACTCCAAGACGGTGGCGAAAAGATGCACTCACAGTAGAGAAGCGATCTCGTGTTGGCTACTCATCTTCGCGAATTTCATCGTCGCGACGGGTAAAAGTCTGCGTATTGCGTCAATATTTCCGCTTCAACTACTTGAATTCGCGGACTCTAGCCGTCATGATCGACGCATGCCGGATCGAACCTCGGAGTTCGACAATCTGCCGAGGCGATCATCCCGAGTTCGGTCGATGGGCCCGGACCGGACCGAACTCGACTGAACCGAAACACAATTGAGGACTACGATGACTGCAGTCACCGAACAACCCGCGACGACCCGACTCGAACGCTCGGCGGCGCGCCATCTGTGGGGGCATTTCTCCCGGCACGGGGAGAACATCACCCCGCCGATCA
>JBCEBZ010000555.1:0-2977 GCA_039206675.1 Rhodococcus sp. (in: high G+C Gram-positive bacteria)
ATCGCCGGCGTCATCGTCGACGGCGGCACGTTCGACTGGACCCAGGGCCGGCACGCGGGCTTCACCACCCCGGACCCGAGCTACCACGGCGTCGTCTACTCCGAACTCGGACCGCCCGCGTACGCCCTCAAGGCGCGCGTGCAGTTGCTGCGCGACCTCGGTTCCGCGATCTCCCCGTTCAACGCGTTCCTCATCGCGCAGGGCCTCGAGACGCTGAGCCTGCGGATGGAGCGGCACGTGTCCAACGCGACCGCCGTCGCCCAGTACCTGGAGGCGCGGCCGGAGATCGTGTCCGTCGGATACGCCGGGCTCCCGTCGTCGCCGTGGCACGACCGGGCGAAGCAGATCGCGCCGAGGGGTGCGGGTGCCATCGTGACGTTCGAACTCGCCGGCGGCATCGACGCGGGCAAGAAGTTCGTCAACGCGCTCACCCTGCACAGCCACGTCGCGAACATCGGCGACGTCCGCTCGCTGGTGATCCACCCGGCGTCCACCACACACTCCCAGCTCACCCCGGAGGAGCAGGCCGCCAGCGGCGTCACCCCCGGACTGGTCCGCCTGGCGGTCGGCATCGAAGGAATCGACGACATCATCGCCGATATCGAGTCCGGAATTACGGCGGCGGCATCTTGACAGTGAGCGCAGTGCAGAACCTCCCCGTGGCCGACGGACGTCTCGGCACCGTCGACATCGGATCGCTCGAGCTCGAGAACGGCGCGGTGCTCCCGTCCGTGACGCTCGCCGTGCAGCGGTGGGGCGAGCTGTCCCCGAACCGCGACAACGTGGTCCTCGTCGAGCACGCCCTCACCGGCGACTCCCACGTCACCGGTCCCGTCACCGACGAGCACCCCTCCCCCGGCTGGTGGACCGGAATGGTCGGTCCGGGTGCGCCGATCGACACCGACGAGTGGTGCGTCATCGCGACCAACGTCCTCGGTGGCTGCCGCGGCACCACCGGTCCCGGTTCGATCGCGGAGGACGGGCGCCCGTGGGGCAGCCGTTTCCCGGAGATCACCATCCGCGACCAGATCGCGGCCGAGAAGAAGTTCACCGACCTGCTGGGCATCGAGAAGCTGGCGTCCGTGGTCGGTGGTTCGATGGGCGGCATGCGCGCGCTCGAGTGGGCCGTCACGTACCCGGAGCAGGTTGCGTCGGCGCTCGTTCTCGCGGTCGGCGCCCGCGCGACCGCGGACCAGATCGGCACCCAGACCACCCAGATCGAGGCCATCACCAGCGACCCCGACTGGCTGGGCGGCGACTACCACGGCACCGGCCGGATCCCCCGCAGCGGACTGCGCATCGCCCGCAGGATCGCGCACCTCACGTACCGCACCGAGAGCGAACTCGACTCCCGGTTCGCGAACTCGCCGCAGGACGGCGAGGACCCGTGGCGCGGCGGGCGGTATTCCGTCGAGAGCTACCTCCAGCACCAGGCCGACAAGCTGGTCGGCCGGTTCGACCCGGGCACGTACGTGCTGCTGTCCGAGGCCATGAACCGGCACGACGTCGGTCGCGGCCGCGGTGGCATCTCGGCAGCGCTGGCGACGATCACCGCACCGGTCATCGTGGGCGGCGTCGATTCCGACCGCCTGTATCCGATCCGCCTGCAGGAGGATCTGGCCGAGGACATCCCCACCTGCGACGGTCTGCGGGTCCTCAACTCGCGGGACGGCCACGACGGGTTCCTCACCGAGGCCGCCGCCGTCGCGAAACTGCTGTCCGAGACGATGCAACTGGCCCGCGCCGGGCGCTGACCCCGCGCCGGGCGACGCCCGCTCGGACCGTCAGTCGGTTCCGAGCGGGTCGATCGACACGGCCAGCCACACGATCGCGCCGCCGACGGCCACCAGTGCGCCCACGTCGAAGGCCTTGCTGCGCACCGCGAGCAGTCCGACGCGCTCCGACGGCATCGTCAACCGGAACACCGCCGCGAGCAGGGTGGCGACGCCGAACACGAACGCTCCTCGCCGCCACCGGTCCGCGAGGACGAACACCACGGCCACCACGATGACGACGAGGACTGCGAGCATCGGCAGGTTCTTCTTCGCGAATTGCCCCCAGTCGGCCATCTCAGCCGAGAGACGCTGCGACACGCTCTGCCCGCTCCACGACGTTGGTCAGCAGGAACGCGCGGGTCAGCGGTCCGACCCCGCCGGGGTTCGGGGACAGGAAACCGGCGACCTCGGCGACGTCCGCCGCCACGTCGCCGCGCAGTCCGTCCTCGGTGCGGCTCACGCCCACGTCGAGTACCGCGGCGCCGGGCTTGACCATGTCGGCCGTCACCAGCCCGGGAACACCCGCCGCCGCGATGACGATGTCGGCGCGCCGGACCTCCGCTCCGAGGTCCCGCGTGCGGGTGTGGCAGAGGGTGACGGTGGCGTTCTCGCTGCGCCGGGTGAACAGCAGGCCGATCGGGCGGCCCACGGTGACACCGCGACCGACGACGACGACGTGCGCCCCCTCGATCGGGACCTCGTAGCGGCGCAGCAGGTGCAGGATTCCGCGCGGCGTGCACGGCAGCGGCGCTTCCTTGCCCAGCACCAGCCGGCCCAGGTTGACCGGGTGCAGGCCGTCGGCGTCCTTGTCGGGGTCGATGCGCTCGAGGGCGGCGTTCTCGTCGAGCTGCTTCGGCACCGGGAGCTGCACGATGTACCCGGTGCAGTCCGGGTTGGCGTTGAGCTCGTCGATGGTGGCGTCGAGCTTCTCCTGCGTGATGTCGGCGGGCAGGTCGCGGCGGATCGACGTGATCCCGACCTTCGCGCAGTCGTTGTGCTTGCCGCGCACGTAGGCGGCCGACCCCGGGTCGTCCCCCACCAGGACGGTGCCGAGACCGGGCGTGATGCCCTTGTCCTTCAGGGCGCTCACCCGCACCTTCAGGTCTTCGAAAATCTCGTCGCGGGTCGCCTTGCCATCGAGGATCGTTGCAGTCACGTGCCCCATTCTCTCAGGTTCGCCGAACCAGTGTCAGGCAGGTTCG
>JBCEBZ010000555.1:3077-9022 GCA_039206675.1 Rhodococcus sp. (in: high G+C Gram-positive bacteria)
TGCAGTCACGTGCCCCATTCTCTCAGGTTCGCCGAACCAGTGTCAGGCAGGTTCGGCGAACCAGGGTCAGGCAGGTTCCACCACGAGCCCGTTGGCCGTCGCGTACGCGATGGCCTGGGTGAGTTCGATCTGCGCCTTGTCCAGTGAGGCCGCCGTCCACAGGTTCGCGTCGACGTGCGCTCCGCGCAGGTCCGCGCCGTCGAATTTCGCGCCGCCGGTGCGGGCTCCGAACAGGTCCGCCGAGCGCAGGACGGCCCGGCGGAGATCGGTGCGGACGAGGTTGGCTTCCCGGAACCGGCAGTTCGTGAAATCGAGTCCGCGCAGGTCCGCACCACCCAGCGACACGAGCGTGAAGTCGCACTCGTCGAAGACCATCGGGCGCAGCCGGCAGTTGTCGAATTCCGACCCGAGGAAGCTGCAGTTGCGGAATTCGCTGTGCCACAACGTTGTTCTGGTGAACGAGCACGAGCGGAACGCCGTCCCCACGTGGTGCGACTCCGCGAGGTCGGCGCCCGTGAAATCGCAGTCGGTGAAGATCACCGACTCGGTGCGGAGTTCACTCAGGTCGGCGTCACGGAAGTTGCATTTCGTGTAGTGCCGCCGCTGCCAGTTCTGCGCGGGGAGTCGTGCGTCGCCGTAGTCCTCACCCACCACCTCTTCGACCGGATCCATGCGTCCATCATGCCGCCTCACGGTGTGGTCTTAAGCTGTGCGGGTGTTCCGAGTGATGTTCCACGAACCCCGAATCCCACCCAACACCGGCAACGCCATCCGCATGGTGGCGGGCACCGGTTGCGAACTGCACCTCGTGGGACCACTCGGGTTCGACCTGTCCGAGCCGAAACTGAAACGGGCCGGGCTCGACTACCACGACCTGGCGTCGGTGACCGTGCACCAGAACCTGGAGGCGGCCTGGGCCGCCGTGGAGCCGGCGCGGGTGTTCGCGTTCACCGCGCACGCCACCGTGTCGTACGCCGACATCGCCTACCGGCCCGGCGACGTTCTGCTGTTCGGCCCGGAGCCCACCGGACTGTCGGCGGAGGTGCTGGCCGACCCGCACGTCACGGAGCGGCTCCGCATCCCGATGCTGCCCGGCAGGCGGTCGCTGAACCTGTCCAACGCCGCGGCACTCGTGACGTACGAGGCGTGGCGCCAGCACGGGTTCAGCGGGGCGGCGCTGTAGCTCCGGCGGCGAGGGCACCGACCCCCGCGGCCGCGCCGGCGCCGAGGGCGATGTCGAGGAAGTCCCGGGCGGCGCCCTGCACCCCGCGCACCGGATCCCAGACGGCGGACAGCCGCCGGGGCATCGTCAGCCCCTCCACCTGGACGGAGGCGAGCCTGCCGTCCGTCAGGTCGGCGGCGACCGCGAGCGAGGACAGCACCGCCGGAGCGTTGCCCGCCACGACCGCCGCCTTCACCGCCGTGCACGATGTCAGTTCCAGCAGCGGCGGGACGCACTGCGGGACCGCGTTCTCGAGAGTGGTGCGTGTTCCGGACCCGGACTCCCGCTGGATCATCGGCGTCGCCGCGAGTTCGGACACCGGAATCGGCGACCGGCGCACCCATTCGTGCTCCGGCGGCACCACGACCACCAGGTGGTCGCGGCCGATCTCCCGCACCTGCAGTCCCGCCGGAATGTCCGGGCCCTCGACGAACCCGAGATCGGCCTCGCCCGACAGCACCCGGGCGGTCACCTCGGACGAGTTGAGCAGCCGCACGTTCGTCACCACGTTCGGGTACTTGCGCCGCATCGCGACGGTCCACCCGGGAACCAGGTACTCGGCGATCGTCATGCTGGCCGCGACCGTCAGCCCGGCCTGCCGTTCACCGCGCAGCGCCGCGACTCCCGACGCCAGTTCCTCCGCCGTGGCGAGGATGTGACTCGCCCATTCGAGGATGAGCGCACCCTCCGACGTGGGCCGCACCCCGCTGGCGCCGCGGCTGAACACCTTGATGCCGAACTGGCG
Source organism: Rhodococcus sp. (in: high G+C Gram-positive bacteria) (assembly GCA_039206675.1). GTDB lineage: Bacteria > Actinomycetota > Actinomycetes > Mycobacteriales > Mycobacteriaceae > Rhodococcus_F. Next base: position 5,045 of record JBCEBZ010000555.1, read on the forward strand.
CTCGGCCGACCGCACGCGGGCGCTGACGGCCTGCTGGCTGAGGCCGTGCTCGCGCCCCGCCGCACCCATGCTTCCGAGCCGCTCGACGGACAACAGGACGTCGAGGGCACTGAGTTCGGGCACTCGGGGAGACAGCGGCACAACCCAAGGCTAGTCCCACAAACGTGATTTGTGGGCATTCAACGACAAGCCTTCTACCGGCCACGACGATGCGGCGGCAAGCTCTGGGTATGACCCCGAATTGGTTCGCAGCAGTGATGGGCACCGGCATCCTCGCAGTCGTCGCCGCCGCATTTCCGGCCGGCGTACCGGTGGTCCACACGGCCTCCGAGGTGTTCTGGCTGATCGCCGTGACGCTGCTCGTCCTGCTGACGACCGCACTGGTTCGGCATTGGATCCGCCGCCGCGACGACGCCCTCGCCGACGCGCGCAGCCACACGATGTTCCCGTTCTACGGCGCCGTGTCGATGGCGGTGCTGACCGTCGGCGCCGGCACCGGATCCGCGGGTCACGCACTTCTCGGCGACGTCGCCGTCCCCGTCTCGGCCGCGCTGTGGACGATCGGGACCGGCATCGGGCTCGTCACCTACGCCGTCATGGCGCGCCGGCTGACCCGGCCCCACCAGGTGACTCCGGTGCCGTCCTGGCTCATGCCCGTCGTGCCGCCCATGGTGTCGGCCGCCTCCGGGGCCGCACTTGTCAAGCACCTCCCCGAGGGCGCACCGCAGATCGCGATGCTGGTGATCTGCTACTCGCTGTTCGCGCTGGCGCTGAGCGCCGCACTGACCGTCGCCGTTGTCGTCGGCCGCCATCTGCTGAGCAACGGGCTCCCCGCCACCCCGCTCGTGCCGACGCTGTGGATTCCGCTCGGCGTGATCGGGCAGTCGGTGGCGGCGATCAATCTGCTCGGCGCGGCGTCCGGCCACGCCTGGCTGCACGCGGTGGGCGTCGTCTACGGGACCACCGTCGGCGCAGTCGGCGTCCTCGCCCTCGCGACCGTGGTCACGGTGACCGCCGGTGCCTTTCGCCGCGGGTTGACGTTCACCCCCAGCTGGTGGAGTTTCACGTTCCCCGTCGGCACCTGCGCGCTGGGCGCGAACTCGCTCGGCCTGGCGACGGACTCCGTCGTGATCGTCGGCGCAGGCGTGACCCTGTGGTGCGCGCTGGTCGTCATCTGGGGCACCGTCGCGGCCCACACGCTGCGGCACGCCGCCGGGAAACTGGGCGTGCGCGCCGCCCGGGACAGCGTCCGCGCCTACAGCGTCAGCCGCTGAGCAGAGGTCACGCGCCGGACTCGACGGGACGGCCGGACTGCATCCACGCGGACGTCCCGCCCGCCACCGACACGGCGTTGATCCCCCGCGCATTCAGGTACTCCGCCGCCTGCAGGCTCCGGCCGCCGACCGCGCAGATCACGTAGACGACCTCGGCGTCCGGGATCTCGCCCACCCGCGCGACGAACTCGCTGAGCGGAATCAGCGTCACCCCCGGAACCCGGGCCTGGGCGTACTCGTCGGCCTCGCGCACGTCGATGACGGGGGCGCCCGACGCCAATGCGCCGTCCAGGGCATTCAGGTCGACTTCGATCATTGCGTCTTCGCCTCTTCTCGTTCCGGCGCCGGGCCCGGCGGGGGCCCTTGCGGCCTGTTGTGCTTCCGGCGCAGACGGTACGCGCCGTACACGACCAGTGCGATGACGGCCACGAACCCGAACCAGGGAATCAGCGCCCCCACGACCACCGCGCCGCCCGCGATCGCCGACAAAAGGGCGTTCCAGCCCGCCACGACGCCTTCCCAGAAATTGTCCGGACCGGTACTCGGCCGTTCGGCCTCGGTGGTGGTGACGTCGATCATGATCGTGGCCAGTGCCACCTGGTCGCTCAGTGACCGCTTCTGGGCGGTGAGGCTGTCCAGTTCGCCCTGCCGCTCCGACAGCGCCCTCTCGGCCTCGATCAGATCCGCGGTGTTCGCGGCCGACGTGATGAGCCCCTGCAGGCGGGTGACGGACGCCGTCAAGGCGCCGATCCGGGCGTCGAGATCCTGTGACTGCATCGTCACGTCGCTCTTGGTGATGCTGACGCTGGTGACCTTGCCCAACTCGCGCAGATCGTCCAACGTCCGGGTGAGCGAGTCGGCGGGCACCCGGATGGTCAGGGAACTGCTCGCGTCCTGGTCGTCGGAGCCCGGCTGTTCGGTGAGCTGGTCGACGCGCCCGCCCAGATCGTCGACCTTGTCCACGATCTGCCTGCCGACGGCCACCGGGTCGCCTGCGGTGAGCGCGACCTGACCGGTGATGATCTCCTGGCGCTCGGTGGGCGCCTGGTCCTTCGCGGGTTGCTGCACCGCGCCACCGATTTCCATCCGGCTCGAGTCCCCCGGGGAAGGGGCGGGCGACGACTGGGAGGAGCCGCTGTCCGAACCCCCACACCCCGCGAGCGCCAGCGTGGCCACGACGATCGCCGACAAGACGTATCTCCTCATGACCAGATGCTAGCGGTGCGCGCTCATCGGAAGTCCCTGGATTTGGCGGACACCCGCAAATCCATCAGCTGCAACCGATCCGCCACCACCGTCACCGCGCCCTCCGCGTTCTGCACCTTGCCGCGGACCAGCAGTGCGGGCGCCGTGTTGGCGAGTGTGCGGTACTTCGCCCACAACCCCACCGAACAGACGACGTTGACCATCCCGGTCTCGTCCTCGAGGTTGATGAACGTGACCCCCGCCGCCGTCGCCGGGCGCTGCCGGTGCGTCACCGCGCCACCCACCAGAACCCGATCGCCGTCGGGAACAGCGAGCAGGTGCGCCGCCGGAATCACCCCGAGCGCATCGAGTTGCGGGCGCAGGAACTCGGTGGGGTACGTGTCCGGCGACACCCCGGTTGCCCACACGTCCGCCGCGGCCAGTTCGAGATCGCTCATCCCCGGCAGGGTCGGCGCGCGGGTGGACGCCCCGATCCCCGGCAGCCGGCCGCGGCGCTCCCCCGCCGCGGCGCCCGCCGCCCACAACGCCTCCCGCCGGGACAGCCCGAAACTGTCGAGAGCACCTGCGGTGGCCAGCGATTCGGCTTGCGCCGTGCTCAGTTCCACCCGGCCGGTGAGGTCGAGGAACGACGTGTACGGCCCGCCGTCGCCGCGGGATTCGACGATCCGCTCGGCCAACGCGGTCCCGATGTGCCGCACCTCGCCGAGCCCGAGACGCACCTCCGTCCCGCCCGCCTCGACGGTGGCGTGCGCGAGGCTCGCATTGACGTCCGCGCCGTGCACCCGCACCCCGTGCCTGCGGGCGTCGGCCACCAGCGACTGCGGCGAGTAGAACCCCATCGGCTGCGCCCGCAGCAGGCCGGCGCAGAACGCCGCCGGATGATGCAGCTTGAACCACGACGAATAGAACACCAGGGCCGCGAAACTCTGCGAATGACTTTCGGGAAAACCGAAATTCGCGAAAGCGAACAGCTTCTCGTAGATCCGGTCGGCGACGTCGCCCCCGATCCCGTGCAGCTCCCGCATGCCCTGGTAGAACCGTCCCCGCAGCCGTTCCATCTTCTCGGGCGACCGTTTGGACCCCATGGCCCGGCGGAGCTGGTCGGCCTCGGCGGGGCTGAACCCCGCGACGTCGACCGCCATCTGCATCAACTGTTCCTGGAACAGCGGCACACCCAGTGTGCGCTTCAGCGCCGTCTCCAGGGACGGGTGGTCGTAGGTCACCGGTTCGAGCTTGTTGCGGCGGCGGATGTACGGGTGCACCGATCCGCCCTGGATCGGGCCGGGACGGATGAGCGCCACCTCCACCACCAGGTCGTAGAAGTTCCGCGGTTTCAGCCTCGGCAGGGTCGCCATCTGGGCCCGCGACTCCACCTGGAACACCCCCACCGAGTCCGCCCGCTGCAACATGTCGTAGACGGCCTCCTCGGAGAGGTCCAGCTGCGCCAGATCCACCTCGATCCCCTTGTGCTCGGCCACCAGGTCGATCATGTAGTGCA
>JBCEBZ010000556.1:0-9014 GCA_039206675.1 Rhodococcus sp. (in: high G+C Gram-positive bacteria)
GTAGTCGCCGGCGTTGTAGCCGATGAACGGGATCATCGCCATCGGGTCGCGGCGGACGGTGCCCACGGCGCCTTCGGCGGCAGCGGTCTGCTCGGACGACAGCGTCGCACCGAGGAACGTGCCGTGCTGCCAGTCGAAGGACTCGCTGACCAGCGGAACCGTGGTCTTACGGCGTCCACCGAACAGGATCGCGGAGATCGGCACACCCTGCGGGTCGTCCCACTCGGGGGCGAGGATCGGGCACTGCGACATCGGGGTGCAGTAGCGCGAGTTCGGGTGCGCGGCCTTACCGTCCGACTCGGGCGTCCACTCGTTGCCCTTCCAGTCGACGAGGTGCTGCGGGTCTCCCTCGAGGCCCTCCCACCAGACGTCGCCGTCGTCGGTCTGCGCGACGTTCGTGTACAGCGAGTTGCCCGCCTCGAGCGTCTTCATCGCGTTCGGGTTCGACCCGTAGTTGGTGCCCGGCGCGACGCCGAAGAAGCCGTACTCCGGGTTGACGGCGTACAGCCGGCCGTCCTCACCGAAGCGCATCCACGCGATGTCGTCACCGAGGGTCTCTGCACGCCATCCGGGGATGGTGGGCTGGATCATCGCGAGGTTGGTCTTGCCACAGGCGCTCGGGAACGCGGCCGCGATGTAGTACGGCTTGTCCTCCGGGGAGATCAGCTTGAGGATCAGCATGTGCTCGGCCAGCCAGCCCTCGTCGTGGGCCATCGCCGACGCGATGCGCAGCGAGTAGCACTTCTTGCCGAGCAGAGCGTTTCCGCCGTAGCCGGAACCGTAGCTCCAGATCTCACGATCCTCGGGGAAGTGGGTGATGTACTTGGTGTCGTTGCACGGCCACGGGACGTCGGCCTGGCCCTCCGCGAGCGGGGCGCCGACCGAGTGCAGCGCCTTCACGAACGGCTTGTCCTTGCCCAGCTTCTCCATCGCGGCCGTGCCCATGCGCGTCATGATGCGCATGGAGACGACGACGTACTCGGAGTCGGTGATCTCCACGCCCAGCTTCGGGTCGTCGGCCCCGAGCGGACCCATGCAGAACGGCACCACGTACATGGTGCGTCCGCGCATGCTGCCGCGGTAGAGGTCGGTCATGAGCGACCGCATCTCCGTCGGGTCCATCCAGTTGTTGGTGGGCCCGGCGTCGATCTCCTCCCGCGAGCAGATGTAGGTGCGGGACTCGACGCGTGCGACGTCCGACGGATCCGAGTTGCCGACGAACGAATTCGGCTTCTTCTCGTCGTTGAGTCGCGTGAACGTGCCGGCGGCGACGAGCTGCTCGGTCAGTCGATCCCATTCTGCGTCCGAGCCGTCGGCGAAGACGACGCGGTCGGGCTGAGTGAGTTCGGCAACCTCTCGAACCCAGGCGAGCAGCTCACTGTGCTCCGTGGGGGGCGTGCCGTCAGTTCCGTTCAGACCGGGAATGGTCGCTGAGGTCATCAAACTCTCCTGGGGTGAGCCGGAACCGGACCATCTGCCGTCCGCTGAGAGAACCTCGCAGCGTGTGCCAGACGGTCCGATTTCCCCTCTCGGCGGGGTCCAGCCAGGCCGTCCATGCCACATGGAAGACGCGGGCGCCGGGTGTCCTATCCCTAGAGGTTAACGCCGCGAGTCCCATCTCGGGGAATCGGGTGCGGTTGGAATGGTCACAGAAACGATTCAGTAGCCCTGCCAGGAGCCTTTCCCGCGTCTGGAGTGCGGTTTTCGGGGGTTGGTCAGCCGTTACCGAGCGTCCCACCATCGGTCTGCTCCCAGCGCACGACGCCGTCGCCGTCGCGGTGGAACTCCCACGACGCGTAGTCGCCGTCCTCGTGGATCAACGTCAGATGGTCTGCGTCGCCGTCCGAGTCGAGGTCGGAGGCGATGACGACGGCATCGCCCGCGTCGAAGGTCTGGGTGTCGAGGACGCCGTCGCCGTCGATGTCGTGGGTCGGATCGGTGAGCGCGACCGCCCCGGAATCGTGGCCGAACGTGTTCGGATCGACGTCCGGCACGTCCGGGACCAGAAAACTCTCAGTCGTCGCCACCGCGGTCTCCCTTCGTATTTCGGACCAGTTTCCCGGCCAAAACAAGACACATCAAGATAATTCAACACGATCCCACATCAGAGCGGGCGAACTTCGGTCGGGCACCTATGTATTCAGACGTTCCCCGCGGCGATTCGGTTCCCCGGCCGTCCTGCGGACCTCCTGCAGTCCCCGGTCGACCGCCGCGAGGTCGCGTTCGCACGAGGACAACTGCCCGCTGCGCCGCGCGGCCAGCCGGCGGAGTTCGCCGTCGATCCGCGCGACCCGCTCGTCCGCCTCCCGGGCCGCGACCCTGCTCTCGGCGATGACCGCCTCACTCGCCCGGGTCTCCGCAGCCAGCAACCGGGCGAGCACGAACTGCTCCCACTGGGACCGCACGTGCACCAGCGCCTCGGTCGCCCACTGCCGCACGTGGGCGCGCTCGGCGACATGCGCGCGCGACCGCGTCAGCCACCACGCCGCGACGGCTCCGAGCGCGAGGGTGAGCGGGATGGTCGCGATGTCGAGGGCGGGCACCATCGACAGCGGCGAGACCACCAGCCTGCCCAGGCCGAGCCCGGCGGACGCGCCGATCAGGATCGTCATCCGGTCTTCCAGTCCGCGGTGCCGCGGTTCGGGCCCCTCCGGCACCACCGGTTCCGGCAGCGGACCGGCGGCCTCGGGGTCGGAGGCGGGTACGCCTGCACGCGAGGTCAGGTCGTCGAGGCGCGCGGTCACCGCGGCGTCGACCGCACCGCTTCTCTCGCGCACGATCTCGGCCAGCCGGTCGGGGTAGCCCGAGAGGGTCCCGCGGCCTGCGCGGTCGATCTCGGAGCGCGCCGACGTTCCGGCCGCACGAACCTGGGAGGCCACCTCGTGCAGCAACTCGACCTTCGCGAGCTGGACCTGACCGCGGAGCTGGGCGACCCGTTCCGTGCGCCGGCCGTCCCGCAGCGTCAGCGCGCGAACCCGCTCGGCGCGCAGTTCCGCGCCGGGCTCGGTCTCCCGCACCGACCGGGCGGTGGCCGCGATCATCCGCCGGGTCTGCTCGAGCACCGACTCGGTGGCGGGACGCACGTCGCGGGCGTCGTCCCCGGCGGCGTGCAGGAGTGCCGCGAGCAGCGCCTCCACTCCGGATCCGCCGGCCGCGACCGGGTGGATCTCGGCGTCGGCGAAGCGCGCCTCGTGCCGGGCGAGCAGGGCCCGGTTGCGGTCGCGCACGCCCGCCCAGTCCCGGTGGACATCGGTCTTGGTGAGCGCGAAGACCACGGGGCCCGCCGGTCGCGCGACGACGTCGAGTACGGACAGCTCCTCCCGTCCGAGTGGTGCCGCCGCGTCGAGCACCATCAGGACCACCCCGGCATCGAGCGGATCCTCCACGAACGTGAGCGCGGACTCGTCGAGCGCGCGGAGCCGCCGCACGAGCGTGGTCTTGCCCGCGCGCCGCGGCCCCGCCACGAAGACACCTCGCCGCGCGGGTCCGCCGGACTTCAGGCGGGCGACCGCATCCGGGTTCCATCGCGTCACGACATCGACGGTCTCGACGGGCAGATCGGACAACTGTGACGTCGTCACGTTCCGGGGCTGCCGCTCAGCTGCCGTCCGAGGCGAACGTAGTGGCGCCGGATATCGACGACCGCCCGGCGCCGGCGGGCCGTCGGTTGCCGGGCGAGTTGCGCCCGCCACCAGTCCGCGCACCGGCCGGCGTCCACGGCGGTGCGCGGCGGTTCCGGCTCCTCCGCGAGGCAGTCGGCGAGGTGGAGCCGGGCCGCGGCGGCGCCGAGTGCGACCGCGTGGTCGCCGGCGAGGTACCGCTCCAGCACGTCGCGGGACGCGAGGCTGCGCGCCGCCTGCGACCGCAGCGTGTTCAGCAGGATCTCGCCGCGGCGCGCCCGGGCTCGTGCCACCCGGTCGGCGACCGCGGCCGACACCGCGGCGATACCGGACTCCGGGGACGTCCCCGCGGTCGCGAGCGTGGCGATCAACGGCAGGGCCGGGAGGCCGCCCTCGTCCGAGCATTCGGCGGCCCGCGCGATCGCCGTCGCCCGGCCGCCCAGCGTGTCCGCCTTGTTGAGGACGAACAGGGCCTGCGCCGGGTCCAGGGTCCGCACGGCGTCCCGGTCGGCGTCGCGCACGGCTTCGACGAGGACGTAGACCACGACGTCGCCGTCCAGCACCGGGTCGGGTGCGCCGGGCACGTCGACGGCGTCCGACTCCTCGACGACCGCGCCGTCGATGCCCCCGGCGGTCAGCGCGGCGGCCACGGTCGACCTGCCCACACCCTCCCGGCCGGCCGTGGAAATTCGGATCGGCGCCCGGAACGCCGCTACGGCGGCACGCACCCGCTCGCCGGCGGCCTCGTCCAATGCCGCCACCTCTGTGGCGAGATCCGTCAGTTCCCCGCCCCCGGCATCTGCAGCGCCCATGACGCAGTCACCCCCTTCGTCCCGCGCCGATTCTGTCAGACTCGCCCCGAATCGGCGTGGGCAACCGTGCAGGCTGGGCACCGGATTCCCGAAAAAGTCTCAAGGTGAACTTCAGACCCGTATGCCAGAAACGCCCCTCATGCGTGACAATGGTCCGGTGAACCACGCTGATCAGGATGCACCCGCCGTCCCCGAGGAGGGGCAGACGAAGGACTCGAAGGGGTCCCGTCTCCACCCGAGGGTGACAAGTTTCCGCTCGCGCAGGGGCGCCCTGACCGCCGCCCAGCAGGAGTCGTGGGACCGGCAATGGCCCGTGATCGGCGCGGACGTCTCGGACAATCGCCTGGACGCGCCGTCGTGGTTCGGCCGGGACGCGCCCCTGATCCTCGAGATCGGCTCGGGCACGGGTACCGCCACCGCCGCGATGGCGAAGGCCGAACCCCACGTGAACCTCATGGCCGTCGAGGTCTACCGGCCCGGGCTCGCACAGTTGCTCCAACAGATCGAACGGGACGAGATCCCGAACATCCGGGTCCTGCGCGGTGACGCCATGGATGTCCTGGAAAACATGATCGAACCGGAATCGCTCACCGGCGTCCGTGTCTTCTTCCCGGACCCGTGGCCGAAGGCCCGCCATCACAAGCGCCGCCTGCTGCAGGCCCCCACTTTCGCCCTGATCGCGAGCAGGCTCAAGGCCGGCGGCGTGTTGCATGTCGCAACAGACCATGCCGAGTACGCCGAGGCCATCGCCGAGGCAGGCAACGCGGAACCCCTCCTGACCTCCCTCGACTGGGAATCACCCATGACGCACGAGCGTCCGGTGACCAAATTCGAGGACAAGGCCCACCAGGTCGGCAGTGCGATCACCGAGTTGATTTGGGGGAAGATCAGGTCATGAGCGTCAGCGAGCAGTACACCGACACAGCCGGCACCGCCCCGGCAGGCACCGCGGTGTCGTCAGGATCTCCCGTGGTGGGTGCACGTGACGGGCGCCACCAGAAGCGGGTCCTTCTCGTCTGGGACGCCCCCAACCTCGACATGGGTCTCGGCGCCATCCTCGGCGGCAGGCCCACCGCTGCCTACCGGCCACGATTCGACGCACTCGGCCGCTGGCTGCTCTCCCGGACCGCGGAACTGTCCGCGTCCGGCACCGACACACTCGAACCCGAGGCGACGGTCTTCACCAACATCGCGGCTGGCAGCGCCGATGTCGTGAGACCGTGGGTCGAAGCCTTGCGTAATGTGGGATTCGCGGTGTTCGCCAAGCCGAAGATCGATGAGGACAGCGACGTCGACTCCGACATGCTGGACCACATCGCGCTTCGTCACGGCGAGGGGCTGGCCGGTGTCATGGTCGCCTCCGCCGACGGTCAAGCGTTCCGCGAGCCGTTGGAGGACATCGCCGCGACCGGCATTCCGGTCCAGATACTCGGGTTCCGCGAGCACGCCAGCTGGGCGGTCGCGTCCGACCTTCTGGACTTCGTCGATCTCGAGGACATCCCCGGCGTGTTCCGGGAGCCACTGCCTCGGGTCAGCCTCGACACACTGCCCGACGAGGGTGCCTGGTTGCAGCCGTTCCGACCGCTTTCCGCCCTGCTCGTCGGGCGGAAGAGTGCTGCCGAGTAGGAGTTGATCTGTGTTCGCGAGCTGGGGAAGCGTCGTCTACCGGGCCCGATTCACCGTCATCGGCATCATGGTTGCCTTGTTGCTCGGTTCGGCCGCGTACGGCCTGGGCCTCGAGAAGCATCTGAGCCAGAGCGGCTGGGACGATCCGGGCTCGGAGTCGGTCGCCGCGGCCAAGCTGGCTGACGGCACCTTCGGCCGCGACACCAACAGCGACGTCGTCGCCCTCTACACCGCCCCCGACGGCAAGACCATCGAGGACCCCGAGTTCCAGGCGAAGGTCGTCGAGAACCTCGAGCGTCTGGCCGCCGAACACCCGGACAAGATCCTCAAGATCAACGGCGGCTACTTCAAGGTCGGCACCGCACCGCAGCTGGCGTCCGCCGCGGACGCCGACAAGCAGCACGCGATCGAGAGCATCGCGATCGTCGGCGACAACGACACCGAGGTCACCGCCAACTTCCGCGACGTCAAGGACGAGTTCTACATCGACGGCGTCGACGTGCAACTCGCCGGTCTCCAGCCCGTCTCCGGCGCGCTCAACGACACCATGGCCACCGACATCCGGCGCATGGAAATCCTCGCGATCCCCGCCGTCGGTGTGCTGCTGTTCTTCGTGTTCGGTGGTGTCGTCGCCGCGGCGCTGCCGCTGATCATCGGCGGCCTGACCGTGGTCGGCGCCAACGGCATCGTCCGCCTGATCACCAACTTCACCGAGGTCAACTCGTTCGTCGCGCCCGTGGTCTCCCTCGTGGGCCTGGGCCTGGCCATCGACTACGGACTGTTCATCGTCAGCCGGTTCCGAGAAGAGATGGCGGAGGGGTACGACACCCGCTCCGCCGTCCGCAGAACCGTGATGACCTCGGGTCGCACCGTCGTCTTCTCGGCCACGATGATCGTCGCCAGCCTCGGTGGCCTGCTGCTGTTCCCGCAGGGCTTCCTCAAATCCGTCGCCTACGGCGCCATCGCGACCGTCGGCCTCGCCGCCCTGACGTCGATCACGATCCTGCCCGCCATCCTCGGCATCCTCGGCAAGCGCGTCGACGCCCTCAGCCTCGACCGGTTCCGTCAGACCAAGAACACCGAGGAGATCGAGGCCAGCATCTGGGGCCGGCTCACCCGCTGGGTGATGCGCAATCCGCTCAAGGTCACCATCCCCATCGTCGTCGGACTGCTGCTGCTGATCGTGCCGCTGACCGGCATCAAGTTCGGCGGCATCAACGAGACCTACCTGCCCCCGGACAGCACGACCCGCGCCGCGCAGGAACAGTTCGACGAGATCTTCCCGAACCTGCGCACCGAACCGGTCAAACTCGTCGTCTCCGACGCCGACAACAAGGCCCTCGGCCAGATCATCAAGGAAGCCAGCGGCGCCCCGGGCCTGATCGAACGGTTCACCCCGGAGGGCGCGGCCAAGGACGGCGTGGTCGTCCTCAAGGCGGGACTCGTCGACCGCAACGAGTCCAAACCGACCATCGACTATCTGCGCGCCATGGACAAACCGGACGGCGTCCAGGTACTGGTCGGCGGCACCCCGGCGATCGAACAGGACAGTATCGCCGCGCTGCTCGACCACCTGCCCACGATGGTGATCTCCGTCCTGTTCCTGACGACGCTGCTGATGTTCCTGACGTTCGGCTCGCTGGTGCTGCCGATCAAGGCGGCGTTGATGAGCGCACTGGGCCTCGGGTCCACGCTCGGCATCCTGACGTGGATCTTCATCGACGGTCACGGTTCGGAATGGCTGAACTTCACCCCCGGGCCGATCATGTCGCCGGTGCTGGTGCTGATCATCGCGATCGTCTACGGCCTGTCCACCGACTACGAGGTGTTCCTGCTCTCCCGGATGGTCGAGGCGCGGGCGCAGGGCGCCAGCACCACGGAGTCGATCCGCATCGGCACCGCGCACACCGGCCGCATCATCACCGCGGCCGCGCTCATCCTCATCGTCGTCACCGGCGCGTTCGGGTTCTCCGAACTCGTGATGATGAAATACATCTCCTACGGCATGATCGCCGCGCTCGTCATCGACGCGACCCTCATCCGCATGTTCCTCGTCCCCGCCACCATGAAACTGCTCGGCGACGACTGCTGGTGGGCACCGGCATGGATGAAACGGATCCAGGAGAAGACCGGTCTCGCCGAACCCATCCTCGACAACGAGTTGATGCCCACCGACGTCCCCGAACTCACCCCGATCGGTGCCGTCCCGCCGCAGCGCAAGCTCGCGGCACCGCCCGCACCCCGCAAACCCGAACCACTCACCGAGCCGATCCCACTGGTCACCGCGCGGGCGCTGGCCGCGAAGATGTCCGAGGACGACGCGAAGGCACGCCGGGCGCAGGACGAGGCCCGGCGGTCGGCGACCGGCCGCCCCGCTCGGCCGCCGGTGGAGATCGAGGAGCCGGCCGCGGAACCGCAGACCACCGCGCTGCCGCAGCCCGCTCCCCCGCGTGCGGCCCCGACGCAGTCCCGTCCCACGCCGGCGCCGCGCGCTGCACCGCAGTCGCGTCCCGCTCCCCGGCCCCGCCCCTCGGCTCCCGCCCCGGGTCCGGCCACCGAGTCGCGTCCCATCGAGAGCTGGCTCGCCGACCTCCGGTCCACGTCGGCCGCCGAACCGCGGCCCATCTCGTCGCCCGCCGAACCGCGACCGAGCGCGTCGGCGCCGTCTTTGCCGACCCGCTCGCCGCGCTCGGTGCCCGCACCCTACGAGCAGGAGACCCCCCAGTCGTCTCCTGCCCGCCCGGTGCCGCCGATCCCGTCGCGGCGCCGCGCCGCCGAGCCGGCGGAACCGGTGAACGGCGGCAGGCGCACCAATGGCGCACCTGTCAACGGGAGCCCAGCCAACGGGAGCCCGGCCAGCGCTGCCCCGACGAACGGCTCGCGCCGCCGCGCCGAGGAGCCGCCCGTCGATCCGGACGACGCCTCGAGCGGCAGGCACCGCGCGGACGACGGCAAC
>JBCEBZ010000557.1:0-9012 GCA_039206675.1 Rhodococcus sp. (in: high G+C Gram-positive bacteria)
AAAGAAAACAGTCCAGACTGACTTTAAGTTGCTGTGAGTACTTGTCAACGTCGGGCGGTTAAGAAGTACTCACGGGCCTCAGGGCACGAGGCGGTACCGCAGCATCATGTCGTGATCCTCGTGGTCGAGCATGTGGCAGTGCCACACGTACCCCTGCAGGGGATGCGCCCCCGACCCGTGGTTGTGCCCGCTCATGCCTCCCGACATCCCGAACGTGGCGTCCGGGTCGAAGCCGAGTTCGTCCGCGGTCGGGAACCGGACGATGATCCGGGTGATCGAATTCGCGTCCGCGATCACGGTGTCCTTGAACCCCGACTCCCACACCTGCGGCGCCTGGACCGGCCCGACGACGAACGGGTCCGCCGACGGCGTCCACCGCACCCCGACCGCGGGAACCGGGACGGCCTGCATCAGCGCGTTCGTGTCGATCGCCTGCCGTCCGATCACCCGGAACGTCACCAGATGCAGGTGGATCGGATGCGGTTCGGGCGTGACGTTGACGATGTTCCACTGCTCGACGGTCCCCTGCCGGGGCATCTCGATGTCGTCGGTCGTGTAGCGCAGGTTGTTCAGCGACATCAGCGGGGACGGCTGACCGAGACCCTGCGCCAGCTGCATCACCGACACGTTGCGCACCACCGACGGTCGCGCGACGGGCGGGAGCACGGTGAGGCCACGACTGCCGCCCCGAAGGGTCTCCGGCACACCACCGGTGAACCCGGCGGCCGTGCCGACCCGGAACCGGCAGAACCGCGGCATGATCCGCACGCCGCGTTGCGCGACCTGCTCCGGAATCGGCTCGTCGTTGCGTAGTTCCACCGTCGTCCCGGGTGCGAGGGCCCCGAAGTCGACGAGGAGGTCCACCCGCTCCCCCGGTCCGAGCCGGACGTGGTCGGTGGCGACCGGCGCGTCGAGCAGCCCGCCCTCGGCGCCGATCACCCAGAACCTCATCCGGTTCTCGAAGAACAGATTCCACACGCTGAACGACGCCGCGTTCACCATCCGCAGCCGGTACAGCCCCCGCGCCACCGACATTTCCGGCCACACCTTGCCGTTCACCACCCCCACGTCACCGGGGGTCGCGGCCTCCCAGCTGCCCTGCGGATTCAGTGGGTTGGATCGGACACTCTGCCGTCCGTCGTCGGTGAAGTTCTTGTCCTGCAACACCAGCGGCAGCTCGAACTCGCCCGACGGCAGGCCGAGCGGGTTGCCGGCCTCACCGGTGTCGTACTCGTCGCGCAGCAGGTACATCCCGGCCAGCCCGGCGTAGATGTTGAGCCGGGTGACGCCCATCGCGTGGTCGTGATACCAGAGCGCGCAGGCGTCCTGCCGGTTCGGGAACTCGTGCACCATCCCCTGCCCCGGCCGCATTATGTCCTCGGGGTGTCCGTCGAACTCGGGGGGCGTCCGGCCGCCGTGCAGGTGCAGCGACGTCGGGACCTGGGTGCGGTCCTGCTCGCTCACGCCGTGGATCCGCGTGTCGACGTCGGCGGCCAGGGGGTTGCTCGTGATGTCGTTGCGGTAGGTGAGCGACGTCCGCTGCCCGACGTGCGCTTCGATGGTCGGACCCAGGTAGTCCATGCCGCCGTATCCGAGGGCCGGCGAGGCGGGGAGGTCGGGATGGAACACGTGCATCGTGCTGCTCGCGTGCACCTCGACGGCGGTCCCGCCCAGCACCGGCAGCGGCGGCAACGGTTCCCGGAACGGCTGCAGCGGCGGCGAGGAGAAGACGAACGGCCGCAGTGGATCGATCCCGAACGGGTAGGCGCTCGCCGATCCCGCTCCGACGGCGCCGAGCCCGGCCGTCAGTGCCAGACCACGCACGAACGACCTACGCGGAATTCGTCCATCCATTCGGTGGAGCCCCCTGCACGATGCGACCAGCGTTGCGGCTGGAGTAGCCGACTCGAGTAGCCGACGGTACCGCACCCGTCGCCCCTCTCACCGGGTTTACGGGCGCACCGTCGCACCGCGGTCGCCGTCGTGCCAGTCTGACCCCATGACGCGTGCAGTTCCGAAGAACATGGCAGAGATTCCCGGGGGCACCTTCTGGATGGGTTCGGAGGACTTCTACCCCGAGGAACGCCCCGTCCACCAGGTGACGGTCGACGGGTTCTGGATGGACTCACACCCGGTCACCGTCGCCGAGTTCCGGCGGTTCGTGAAGGACACCGGCCACGTCACGACCGCCGAGATCGCCCCCGACCCGGCCCAGTACCCGGGTGCGGATCCGGCGCTGCTCGTGCCCGGTTCGCTGGTGTTCACGCCGACCCCCGGCCCCGTGCCCCTCGACGACTTCACCCGCTGGTGGTCGTTCACGCCGGGCGCGGACTGGCGGCACCCGGAGGGTCCGGGCAGCAACGTCGGCGGACGCGAACGCCATCCCGTCACGCACGTGTCGTGGTTCGACGCCCGCGCCTACGCGGAGTGGGCGGGCAAGGACCTGCCGACCGAGGCCGAATGGGAGTTCGCCGCCCGCGGCGGCCTGGACCGGAAGCCGTTCGTGTGGGGCGACGAACACGAACCGGGTGGCAGGCCCGGCGGAAACGTGTGGCAGGGGCGGTTCCCATGGGAGAACCTCCTCGAGGACGGCTTCGCCGGGACGTCGCCCGTCGGCCATTTCCGGTCCAACGGTTACGGACTCGGCGACATGGCCGGCAACGTGTGGGAATGGACCGGTGACTACTTCACCGCCGACCACTCCGCCGGCGGCAAGAACGTGGCACCGGCGAGTTCCTGCTGCATACCGGCGAACCCCCGCATCGACACCGCGGCCGCCCCGGACCCGCACGAACCCTATGCGCGCCGCGTGATCAAGGGCGGCTCGCATCTCTGCGCACCCAACTACTGCCTCCGCTACCGGCCCTCGGCCCGGCAGGGTGACACCGAGGAGACGTCGACCTGCCACATCGGTTTCCGGTGCATCGTCCGCCCGTGACCGGACCCGCGTTCTCACCTGACGCGGATGATGACAACCCGGCCGAATCGGTGTTCGCTCGAAGGGTGCGGTCGACGAAACTATCTGTGGCGCTGGCCAGGGAAGCTCTGGCCGCGCGCACCGAAACGGCTAACGGCTGGCTCCAGGGGACCCCGCCCGGGCGCACGGTCCGGCGCGTCATCGACGGGCTGATCGACATCGAGCTCGTCGACCGGTCGATGACGCTCGCCGCGAGGATCTTCACGTCGGTGCTGCCCGTGATGATCGCTGCCTCGACGCTGAGCAGTTGGGACGTGACCGCCAGCACCATCAAGACCCAGTTCGGGTTCGACCCCACGGAGTTGTCGACCTCATCGGGCACCGTCGACGCCACCGACCCCTCCTTCGCGGCGTTCGGCGTGGTTGGTCTGCTGATGATCGCGATCAGCGGCACGTCGTTCGCCCGGGCCCTCGCCCGCATCTACGGCAAGATCTGGAACATCCCGTCGATCAACATCCGCGACGCCTGGCGGTGGCTGGTGGTCCTGTTCGCCGTTGCGATGTCCGGAACCGCGATCGGCCTGACCGGTGAGCTCACGAACGTCCGGTTCATCGGGCCGCCCCTCGCACTCGCCGGGGAGTTCTTGGTGTGGATGGCCGTGTGGACGCTCAGCCCGTACCTGCTGACGATGGGCACACTCAAGGGTCGCGTGCTCTGGGCCACCGGAGCGTTGACCGCCGCCGCCCTGACCGTGCTCCACACCGCCGGACGGCTCGTCCTGCCCCGGATCACCGCCAGCGCACAACACCAGTTCGGGTCGCTCGGCCTGGTGTTCACCGCGATCAGCTGGCTGTTCGTCCTGTCCGTCGTGATCGTCGGGTCCGCGGTGATCGTCAAGGCCGTCGCGCTCGACGAGGGCTATGTCGGACGCTACCTCCGCGGTCCGGACACCGTCGCGTCAGAACACGCCGCCGAAACCCTTCCCGAGAACGACGGCGCCCATCACGAGTAGCAGCACGCTCATCACCGCGGCGTTGTTGGCCTGCAGCCAGACCTTGAGGCTGTCGAGGGTCCCGCGCATCCTGTCGGCGGCCACGGCGTACGCGACCACCGGGACGAGGACGGTCGATCCGGCCAGCACGACGTACACGACCAGGGCCACCACCTGCTCGCCGGCGCTCACCCCGGCGGTGCCGATCCCGACGCCCGCGGACACGCAGAGCAGCAGGTTCTTGGGATTGATCGCCGCCAGCGCGAATCCGAGTCCCGTGGACTTCACGAAGTTCAGGTCGTCGATCGCCTGCATCCACTTCGGGGGTTCGGCGTTCGCGTTGCGACTGCGCCACTGCCGTCCCGCGAGCAGGAGCAGCAGCACACCGAGAACGACTTTCACCCACGACGCCGTCGCGGAGGGACCCTCGGAGTCGGACGTGTCGACGCTGCCGGCGAGGAGCACGAAGATGCCGGTCGCGACGACGATGCCCAGGATCCAGCCGACACCGAAGCCGGCGCTCGCCCCGCCCGCACGCTTCGACAGCAACATCAGGATGACGGCGATGATCGGTATCGGCGAGATCGCGACACCCACGGCGAGCGGTAACAGTTCTCCGATGACTGAGCCCATGTTCGAACCGTAGGGTCGGGCGCCCGTGTCCGCCTCGCACGTGCCGGGTGAGGTGAGTGGCAATGTGTGCGCGGGGACGCTTTGCCACTCACCTCGGGGTCATGTGGGCGACAGCACGCGCGCCGCGAAGGCGAGGGACTCCGGCATGGACGCCATCAGCGACCCGCGGTGGTCCTCGCCGACGAGTTGCTGGAATTCGACGTTCACGCCGTGCTGCCGCATCTCGGCGAGCTGCGCCCACGTCAGCGGAATCGGCACCGACGCGTCGGACAGACTGTGCACCACCCGCAGGGGACGGTCGAAGCCGTCGACGGGCACCTGCTGCATCTGCCGGAACAGCTCCCGGAACTGCTCGTTCCACAGCGGCGCCGCGAACAGGTCGCCGACCGAGGTGGGGTGGGCGAGCAGGTACCGGCCGAGTTCACGGCTGCACGTCACCTTCGCGAACTCCATCAGTTCGATGCCCTTCGGCGACAGGTAGCGCCGGATGTCGACCTCGGGACGCTGGTCGTCGATACCGGCGAGGGTCAGCAGCGCGTAGTTCACGATTCCGGTGGTCGGCAGAGCCGGAATCGCCGGACCCGCGGCCGGGAAGAGTTGCTCGAGATGCGTCGGCGCTGCCACGGCGACGGCGCCGCGAAAGTCGAGCGCGGGTGCCCGCGCGGTGGCCTCCCGGGCGGCGAAGTAGGTCGCCTGCCCGCCCTGCGACAGTCCGGCGACGATCCACCGGTCGGCGAGCACGTCGCCGTAGACCTCGTGTGCGGCCAGGACGACGTCGACGGCGTTCGCGGCGGCCGCGGGACCGTCCAGATACGCGTTGACACCCGGTGTGCCGATTCCCGCGTAATCCGTTGCCGCGACGGCATACCCGGCCGCGAGCCACTGCTCGATCGCGGGCAGCTCCACATAGTTGAAGCCGGCGACGGACGGTGCGCACTGGTCGGCGACCCCGACCGTGCCGTGGGCGTAGGACACCACCGGCCAACCGCCGGCGGGCGGGTCACCGCGGGGAAGGAAGACCGATCCGGTGGACTCACCGGTCGCGGTCGCGGTGCGCAGGGTGGAGTACCGCACCCGGACACTGTCGCCCGCCTGGGCGGGGACCGTGGCGGCCGGCAGGTCCTCCTGCGACAGCAAAATCCCGGGCGGCTGCGCGGAGACTTCGGTCGCGCCGGTGAGCAGCAGCAGGACCGCCGTCACCGCGACCCCGACCACTCTCATCGGCCCAGTATCCACCCGCAACCGACACGTGAGTGGCAAAGCGTGCGGGAGCACACTTTGCCACTCACGTGGGGGGAGAGCTAGACGAGCAGTTCGGCGATCTGAATGGTGTTGAGGGCGGCGCCCTTACGCAGGTTGTCGCCGGACACGAACAGTGCGAGCCCGCGTCCCTCCGGGGCACCCGGATCCTGGCGGATGCGGCCGACCAGCGACGGGTCGCTGCCCGCGGCCTCGAGCGGAGTCGGGACGTCCACCAGCTTCACACCGGGAGCCTTCGACAGGATCTCCTGCGCGCGCTCCACCGACAGCGGTCGCTCGAACTCGGCGTTGATCGACAACGAGTGACCCGTGATCACGGGGACGCGGACGCACGTGCCCGACACCAGCAGGTCGGGCAGGCCGAGGATCTTGCGGCTCTCGTTGCGGAGCTTCTGGTCCTCGTCCGTCTCGCCGCTGCCGTCGTCGACGAGCGAGCCGGCCAGCGGCAGCACGTTGAACGCAATCGGTGCGACGTACTTGTTCGGGGCCGGGAAGTCGACGGCGCTGCCGTCGTGG
Organism: Rhodococcus sp. (in: high G+C Gram-positive bacteria); assembly: GCA_039206675.1. Lineage (GTDB taxonomy): Bacteria > Actinomycetota > Actinomycetes > Mycobacteriales > Mycobacteriaceae > Rhodococcus_F. The sequence continues at coordinate 6,319 of JBCEBZ010000557.1, forward strand.
ACCAGCTTGTCCGCGTCGCCGATGACGGCGCGGGCCTGGCCCACCAACTCCTCGACACCGGCGATGCCACTGCCGGACACGGCCTGGTAGCTCGACACGATGAGACGCTGCAGCCCGGCCTCGTCGTGCAGGACCTTCAGCACCGGCATCGCGGCCATCGTCGTGCAGTTGGGGTTGGCGATGATGCCCTTCGGCGGGTTCTTCGCCTGCTCCGGGTTGACCTCGCTGACGACCAGCGGAACGTCGGGGTCCTTGCGGAACGCCGAAGAGTTGTCGACGACCGTGGCGCCGGCCGCGGCAAACCGCGGGGCCTGCTCACGGGACAGCGTGGCACCGGCCGAGAACAGGGCGATGTCGATGCCCTTCAGGTCCTCGTCGGACGTCGCGGACGCGTCCTCGACGACGATCTCCTCGCCGCGGAACGGCAGCTTCTTGCCCGCCGACCGCGCGGAGGCGAAGAACCGCACCTTGTCCGCGGGGAAATTGCGTTCCTCGAGGAGGGTGCGCATGACGATGCCGACCTGTCCGGTCGCACCGACGACAGCGATGGTGGTCATGATTACCGTCCCGTTCCTGCGTGCACGACGGCTTCTTCGTCGCCGCCGAGCTCGAATGCATCGTGGATCGCCTTCACGGCCTTGTCCAGCTCCACGTCCTTGACGAGCACCGAGATGCGGATCTCCGACGTGGAGATGAGGTCGATGTTGACGCCGGCCTTCGCGAGCGCCTCACAGAACGTCGCGGTGACGCCCGGGTGGCTCTTCATGCCCGCGCCGACGAGCGACACCTTGCCGATGTGGTCGTCGAACAGCACCTGCGTGAACCCGATGTCGCCCTGCAGCTTGGTCAGCTTCTCGACGGCGCGCGGGCCGTCGGCGGTCGGCAGGGTGAACGTGATGTCCGTCTTACCCGTCTCGACCTTCGAGATGTTCTGCAGCACCATGTCGATGTTGATCTCCGCCTCGGCCACCGCGCGGAAGACCTGCGCGGCGTAACCGGGGGTGTCGGGCAGGCCGACGACGGTGATCTTGGACTCGCCGCGATCGTGCGCGACTCCGGTGATGATTGCCTCTTCCACGGGGATGTCCTCCATCGATCCGGACACGATGGTGCCCGGCTTGGTCGTGTATGACGAACGGACGTGCACAGGCACGTTGTATCGGCGGGCGTACTCGACGCAGCGGAGCATGAGCACCTTCGCGCCGCACGCCGCGAGCTCGAGCATTTCCTCGAACGACACCGTCTCGAGCCGCTGCGCGTCGGGAACGATGCGCGGGTCGGCGGTGAAGATGCCGTCGACGTCGGTGTAGATCTCGCAGACGTCGGCCTCGAGGGCCGCGGCGAGGGCCACCGCGGTGGTGTCCGAACCGCCGCGCCCGAGGGTCGTCACGTCCTTGCTGTCCTGGCTGACGCCCTGGAATCCGGCGACGAGGACGATCGAGCCCTCGTCGAGCGCATCCCGGACGCGGCCCGGTGTGACGTCGATGATCTTGGCGTTGCCGTGAGCACCGGTGGTGATGACGCCCGCCTGCGAGCCCGTGAACGAACGGGCCTCCGCACCGAGCGAGTGAATTGCCATTGCGACGAGAGAATTGGAGATGCGCTCACCGGAGGTCAGCAGCATGTCCATTTCGCGGGCGGGTGGGGCTGGGCACACCTGCTGAGCCAGATCGAGCAGCTCATCAGTGGTGTCCCCCATCGCTGAAACCACGACGACGACATCGTTGCCGGCCTTCTTGGTCTCGACGATCCGTTCAGCCACTCGTCGGATTCTCTCGGCGGTTGCCACCGAGGATCCGCCGTACTTCTGGACGACGAGAGCCACGCGTTTCTACCTCCAGGTCGATGAATCTGTACTGGTCCAGCTGTCGAGCTTACCGGCGGAGTCCAATCTGATCCCGGGTGAGTCCGTTCGGCGGCCTATCCGAACGCCGTGTTCGCGGCGTCCGCGACCCTCGCCACGGCGGCGCAGTTCGGGCCGTGAACAGTGACGACTGCACCCGCGTGGCCGAGCCTGCGGGTGAACTCGTCGACGCCCGCCCCCGCCCGTGTGACGTCGATCGGCTCGCCCATCGGGCTCGTCCACCGGCACCGGTCGCCGACCGTCTCCGGCTCGGCGGGAACGGGTGGTCGGTTTTCCTTCACGGGCGACATCGTGAACGACACGGTCACCTCGCTCCCGGGCACCCGATTCGGGTTCGGGAACAGGACGCAGTCGAACGGGGTGGGCGGCGACTCCGGATCCACGACGCGTCCGCCTGCGGTGGTCCCCAGCACGTCGAGCACTTCGCAGGGGTCGTGGACGGCGAGCGCCACCTGATCCCGGGAGCCGGCGTCGCGGACGGGCAGCCCCGACCGCATGCTGTCGATCGCCGCCTCCAGCACCGCGTCGGCCAGCGGGCAGGAGTCCTGGCCTGCGACGGTTCCGGCGCGGACGGTCGCGAGTTGCGGTGGCACCCGGTCCCGGAGCGTTCCGAGGTTCAGCCGGAAGACACGCTCACACGTTCCGCGGGCGAGGTCGGCGCCCGCACCGCGGTAGACGGTCACCCCGTCCACCGTCTCCGGCCGCGTCAGCGACGAGTCGGACAGCATCGACGGCAGCAGGGACACCTCCACGTACGTGCTCGCGCCGTCGGGCCGCCTCATCAGCGCCGAACACACCGGAAGTTGCACGGCCGACCCGTACTGCTGGAC
>JBCEBZ010000558.1:0-23043 GCA_039206675.1 Rhodococcus sp. (in: high G+C Gram-positive bacteria)
TCGACGTCCTCGGTGCGGATGTCCGCGCCGAAACGCTTGGCCTGCTCGCGCATCTGGTCCATCAGGTCGGGTCCCATGATTCCCTCGCGGAATCCGGGGAAGTTCTCGACCTCGGTGGTGGTCATGAGGGCGCCACCGAACTGGGTCCCCTCGAACTGCAGCGGCTCGAGTTCCGCGCGCGCCGCGTAGACGGCAGCGGTGTATCCGGCAGGTCCCGAACCAACGATGATGAGTTCATGAACCGTCGATGGAGTGGTCATGCGGGCCTTCCAGTAGTGAGGGGTGCTCAGTCGTATGGATCAACACAAGACTAAAGGGTGTTGTTCCCGGACTGCAGGTGATACCGGTCGCTCCCCTCGCAGGCCACGTGATCAGCGCAGAGTCTCCCGGATGACGCAGCGCGTGCCCGAGTAGATCGTGGGCATGCACTTGTTGCAGTGGATACACAGTCCCTCGGCGACGTGCCGGTCGCGGAACTTGTTCACGAGGTCGGGGTCGCGGAGCAGGGCCCGGGCCATCGCGACGAACTCGAATCCTTCGCCGAGCGCGTTCTCGATGGTGTCGAGCCGGTTGATTCCGCCGAGGAGGATGAGCGGCATCGACAGGGCGTCGCGGAACTGCCGGGCCATCGGCAGGAAGAAGGCCTCCTCGAACGGGTAGGTCGGAAAGATGCGCGGCCCGTACACCTTCAGACCCCAGCCCACCAGCTTTGGCTGTGAGGCAACGAATTCCGCCATCGGAACTTCGCCGCGGAAGAAGTACATCCCGTTGAGCAGCGAGCTGCCGCCGGTGAGCTGCATCGCGTCGAGGTACCCGTCGGCTTCGAGGAGCTGGGCGATGCGGAGACTGTCGTCGAGCCACAGTCCTTTCGGGACACCGTCCGTCATGTTGAATTTGGCGGTGACGGCCACCGAGTCGCCGACCGCGTGGCGCACCCGCTCGAGTATCCGGCGCGGGAACGCCGCCCGTCGCTCCAGGCTGCCCCCGTATTCGTCCGTGCGCCGGTTGAGGTTGGGGCTCAGAAACGAGCTGAGCAGATAGTTGTGGCCGAGGTGGACCTCGATCGCGTCGAATCCGGCGTCGACGGCGTTGCGTGCCGTGGTCTCGAAGTCGCGGGTGACCTCGTCGAGTTCGTCCCGGGTGGCAGCCCGCACGAGACCCATCGCCGGTGGGCTGAGGCGCGTGGACGGCGCGAGCGTCTTGGTGCGGTTGGACAGCGTGTTCGCGACCAGACCGGCATGACCGATCTGGGCCGCGGCCAATCCCCCTTCGGCGTGGACGGCGTCGGTCAGCCGGCGCAGATCGGGGACGCGGGCGCGGTCGAGCACCAGGGTGTTCGCGTGGACGCGTCCGCCGGGTGAGACGGCGCAGTACGCGACGGTCGTCAGTGCGGCGCCGCCGCGGGCGACCTCGGCGTGGAAGTCGACGAGCCGGTCGGTGACCCGGCCGCGCGGCATGACGCCCTCGAACGTGGCCGCTTTCACGATGCGGTTCCGCAGCGTCAGGGGGCCCAGCCGCGCCGGCTCCCAGATGCCGGGGTTCGGTGATGGAACGGTCATGGTGGTCTGCCTTCGGGGTGATGGGTGCTCAGGCGAATGTCGCGGCCAGCGCCGCGCGGGCCGGCCGCCAGGTGAGCCCGAGTTCGTCGCGGGTTCGCGAGTCGTCGGTCGGGGTGGCCGAGGTGAGGAGCCAGGCCGCCTCGTAGCCGAGCCCGGGGCTGAGGGGTGTGAGTCTGCCGATCACGTCGGCGATCCGGCCCAACGTGCGAAAGGTGCTGCCCGACAGCGGGATGCGCCGGATACGACGACCGGAGGAGTGTTCGAGGACGTCGACGAGCTGGTTGAACTCGACGAGTTCGCCGCCACAGACGTACCGGCGCGGGCCACGGCCGGGGTGCATCGCGGCGGCATGGACGGCGGCCACGTCACGCACGTCGATCATCTGCATGCCGCCGTCGAATCGAGGCGCCACCCCGCCGCCGACGATCGCGCCCCAGCCCTGTTCGGTGACACCCTTCGTGGTTCCGACCCCGGGTCCGACGACGCTGGTCGGATAGGTGATGACCACCGGGGCACCCGCGTCCTGGAGCGCGCGGGCGATGCGATCGGCAGCGGCTTTGGTGCGGCCGTAGGCGCTGCGGCCGGACGCCGTCGGGCTGTCCGGTCCGATGACGGCGTCCGGCGACGGAAACAGGGCGCTGAAACTCGCGACGTGGACGATCGGATCGAGTCCGAGGTAGGCGGCGCGGGTGAGGATCGCGGCGGTGGCCTGCGTGTTGATCTCCCACATCAGCTGTTCGCGGCGGTCGTCGGTGCCCACCACCCCGGCGGCGTGGAGGAGGGCGTCGCAGCCGTCGAGGAGGCGCCCCACCGTGTCGGCGTCGCGGATGTCGCCGATCACCGGTTCGATCCGCGCGGCGTGGGCCCCGGCCACCGCGAGCAGGGCGTCGGGACATTCGGTGGGCAGGATCAGCAGCCGGACCGTGTGCCCGTCGGCGAGCAGCGCCAGCGTGGTGTGGGCGCCGACGTAGCCGGTGCCGCCGGTGACCGCGATCTTCATGTATCCGCCTCGCTCGACTTACGATGCCACTGGACTCGTAATCGGTACGATATAGCGCGGACGGCACTTCTGTCCCACAATTCGTACCGATGAATGCAACCGGAACCGGCCGCCCCCGCGACCCGCGGATCGACACCGACGTTCTCGCGGTCACCCGTGCGATGCTCGTGGAGGCGGGGTGGGAACAACTGAGCATGCGGGCCATCGCGACGCGCTCCGGGGTGAGCAGGGCGTCGATCACCAGGCGGTGGCCGTCGAAGGCGCATCTGGTTCTCGACGCCATCCTCGGCGCGACACCCGACCTGACGCCGTTCGAGGGCACCGATCGCGAAGGCTGGATCCGCTGGGTGGTGACCGGCAGCGCCGAATTGTTCTCACGGCCGGAGGTGCGTGCGGCCACGCCGGGTCTGCTGGCCGCGATACGGGACCACGACGATCTCCGTACCGCGCTCTGGCGGGGATTCAGCGGGCCGAGCACGCGACTGTTCGGGAGCGCGGAGTCCGGGGAGTCGAGCACCGCGACGGCCGTGCTGGTGCTCGCCGCCGGCGCGGCCCTGTTCACCAGCCTGATCGCCGTGGAGGACGACACCCCGGAACTGCGTGCGAAGATCCTCGAGTTGCTCCTGCCGGTCGCCCGCTCGGATCCCGAAAGAGGCTGAGGGTCAACCGATGTCGGTGACGGCGATCGTTCGCGGATCGCCCGCGCCGCACTCGCGGCCCACCACCAGGGCGGTGATCTGCGGCGGACGCGGCGCGGCCACCAGGAGCAGGACCCCGGGAACCCCGTCGAGGCGGACCTCGCCGGAACCGAGGAGGGCACGGGACGGATCGATACCGTTGGCGCGCAGGCAATCTGCCAGTCGAGCAGGTTCTTCGAGCGGACCGAGCCGCCGCGAACCGATCAGGGTGAGGAGGCGTCCGGAATCGAGATCCGAGCCCAGATCGAGAACCTGCGGCGCCTGCGAGGTCTCGGAACCTGGCAGCGCAACCGACGGACTCGATTCCCGGCCGTCCGGCACCACGACCGCGACGGCCACCACGACCGCTGCCGCCGCCGCGAACATTCCCGCGGCCGCGGCAGCCCACTTCCGGCGCCGGGCGAGCGGAACGACGGTGGCCTCGGCCCGGGTGTCCCGTTCCGCGGCGAGCGCGCGGCCGATGCGGTCGGCGATTTCGGCGGGAATCGGGGTCGAGACGGAATGATCGCGGCCGAGCGCGCCGAGCAGATCGGAGACCCGGTCGAGGCCGTCGATGACGGCCATCGCCTGCGGGTCGCTCCGGACGAGCGGCCACAGGCGATCGCTGACCGACTCGGGCAGCACCCCGGCATGCAGATCCGCCAGTAGGTCTTCGGAATAGGGCGGCTCGGGCAGTGCGGCGTCGGACGGCTCGGATTCACGGTCGGCCATGGCACCTCCTCCCCGAGTCGTTGTGGTCCCGGACATGGTCCGGGACGTCAGGACACTTCCCCGCTCCTATCAAGATTTGACGCCGCGGAGTCATGATCGGTTCCCCTCCACCCGAAAATATTCGAGAGAGGCGGCCAGCTTCTTCCGGCCGCGCGCGCAGCGGCTCTTCACGGTGCCCTCCGGAACGCCGAGAAGCGCCGCCGCCTCACTGGTCGACCGGCCCTCGAGGTCCACGGCCACGATCGCGGTCCGCTGATCCGGCGGGAGCTGCGCCAGAGCGCGCTCGACCACCAGGCTGAGTTCCACCTCGGAGACGTAATCACGGGTGTCGCGCGGTTCGTCGTCCTCGTCGACGGACAGGGACACCGCCGGACGGGCCTTGTTGCGGCGGATGCGGTCGAGGCAGGCGTTGACGACGATCGTGTGCAGCCAGCTCCGGACCGCGGCGTCCCGGCGGAACGAGCCCGCGTTGCGATGCGCCGACAGCAGCGCCTCCTGCAGGGCGTCCGCCGCATCCTCGGTGGTGTAGCTGGTGCGTTTGGCGACGTGCCACAGGTGGTCGTAATGCCGTCCGAGCAACGTCTCGAAGGCGTGCGGATCGCCGGCGACGTGCGCAGCCAACAGGTCGACGTCCGAGGGCTCACCCTCGGAATCCCCCCGGAAGATTCGCACCGGCGGATGTTAGCTCAGTTCGCCGGTCCGCGAGCATCGGGTGCCGACTATGTGGAGGCGTTGAAACCGATGTCGGCGATGGACGATTGGTTCGTGCCGCGGGAATTGCTCAGGCCCGTGATCCACACCAGGACGTTCTTGGTGGGTCCCTCCGACTTGACCGGGATCTCGGTGACCCCGTTGCCGAGGACCTTCGAACCGAGCACCTGCGTCTGGTCGAGGGTCGGGTTCTCGGACGGGGCGCTGCGGATCTCGACGTTGGTGCCCGGGGTCGGCGAGTTGATCCACACGCTCGACAGGGTCGCCGGCTCGTCCAGCGTGACCATCAGGCCCACACCGTTCTTCAGCGCGGGGAACGGCTGGAAGTACGAGTCGGTGCTCCACACGGTGGACGTGTTGCCGTCGATCGCCAGCCGGGCGTTGGCGGCGGAGTCGGGTGTGCCCTGCGGCGAGAACACCGTCGCGCCGGAGGGGCTGATCGGTGCGACGTTCGCCGCGGGGGCGGGCGCGGCGGCCGGCGACTCCGGGTTCGGTGGGGCCTCCGCCGAGGTGGTGAGTCCGAAGTCCTGTTCGGTGAGCGGCGCGTCGGAACTGCTGCCCGTGAGGAACGTCGCGAGCCAGAAGCCCAGCAGCGCCAGCACGATGATCGTGACGACCGCCAGGCCGACGAGCGCGGCGATCATCCGGTTGGACTTCTTCTTCTCCGCCTCCAGCGCTTCCGGGTCGTCGAGAGCGTGACCGGACGTGCCGGGGCCCCGCTGCCCGAGCCGCAGCGCGGGGATGAACTCGGTCTTGTCGTTGACGACCGACGCCTGATCGAGGATGTGCTGCACGGTGGCCGCCGTGCGGATTCCACCGTTCGGCTCGAGTGAACGCAGGGCCACCGCGGAGATCTCGAACGGGACCTCCGGCCGGATCACCCGCGGTCCGATGGGCTGCCCGCTGGAGTCGCGGTCGGCCAGTCGCATACCGCCGACGCTGCCCGGGCGGGGCGCACCCGCCGGATCACCGGCGGGAGCGGACGGGTCGCCCAGCGGCCAGCGGGCGGTGATGAGGGCGTAGAGCATGGCGCCCAGTCCGCGCACGTCGGAACTCGAGTCGGAGTCGGCGAGCGTGGCCGGGAACGCCAGCACGGCATCGCCGTTGATGCTGATCCGGACGCGGTCGGGATGGTCGATGGACAGTGCCCCACCGGCCCGGTGTGCGGTCTCGGCGGCCGCGGCGAGCGCGCGGATGGCGCTGGCGGCGCCGATCGGAGACGGCTTGGTGTCGGCCATCTCCCGCAGCGACCGGCCCGGGGTCCACTCGGCGACGACGATGCCACCGGAACTTCCCCGGACCACGTCGAGGACGCGGGCGAGACCGGGCGAATTGATCCGGCCCAGTCGCAGGGTGCGCGACAGGATTGCTTGCGGGCCTTCGGGACCGGCCGAGGTGGAGCGCTGCTCGGCGTCGACGAACGTCAGCGCCACCTCGCGGTCGAGCTTGACGTCCAGTGCCTGCCAGAACTGCAGTCCCCGCGAACCGCCGTGCGGGGTCAGCAGGCGGTAGCGACCACCGGCGACGGAGGCGCCGGGAATGAGCTTGGGGCCACGGGGAGTACGGCGCGGGCCCGCTCCGGGTTCACGACCGGGCGCGGGTGTGATCGGGATCACGCCGGTGTCGTAGCTGAGATCTCGTGCGGGTGCGGAGCCCATGTGACGTGTGTCTCGACGGTCGTCGGCGGGCGACTCGCCGGAGTCTTCGGTGGGAGCCTTCTTCCCGGCGTCCGCACCGGTCTCGTTGCTCTGCGCAGGTTTCGGGGCGTCGGCAGCGCCGGCGGCTTTCTTCTGCGAAGCGTCCGCGTCGTTCTTCTGCGGTGCGTCTGCGCCGGCCTTCTTGTCGGACTTCGCGGAGTCTGTGGAGGCCGACTCGGACGAGATCCGGGTGGTCGGGGCGTCGACGCCGTTGCGTGCGGCGGCCGAATCGCGTTCGGACGCTTGCACCGTAGAACCTCCGGCTCTCTTGCTGCCGGCCACGTCGTCGTCGCTCACCCTCACTCCTTCATTCTCGAATGCCCAACTCCGACCGTTACCGGGCGGCGATCCGACCCGCTCGTGTCCAGGGTACGGGAGTCCACCGGGTCGTTCGATACCACGCGGCTGTCCACCGACGTCGGGCGGTGTGGCACGGACCACGGGAATCAGTTCTGTTTCGGCGTCGGCGAGCGGGTCGACCTCCGGTTCCGGTGCGGCGCCGCGACCGCGCAGGGCACGAACCTTGCGGGCGACGGCGACGGTGATGGACACGATTTCGGGGACCTTCGCGAACCAGAGGATCACGAACGTGACGGCGAGCATGAGGACGCCGCTGATCATGACCCGGACCATGGAGCCCGGACCGCCGAACAGACTGGTGAGCCGGTCGAGCCCGAGGAGCCGGTCGGCGCCGAGCATGACGAGCGCACCCGCCATCGACGCGAGCACCACCACCCACACCGTCTTCCCGACGTTCGCCATCTGCAGGTTGCCGAGGCTTCGGTGCAGCAGCCAGCCTCCGACGAGCGCGCCGGTGATGTAGCCGAGACCGTTGGCCGCGCCGAGCAGGATGACCACCTGGTCGTCGCTCGAGGCGATCAGCGGGGTGAGCGCCGACAGCGCGATCTTCACCGCGGTGATGCCGAGGACGATCCACGTCGGAGTCCACGCCTGTTCGCGGGCGTAGAACACGCGCAACTGGATCAGGACGAGCGAGTACGGAATGAGCGTGAACGCGGACCAGCTGACGGCCTCGCCGAGACGTTCGGCGTCTCCGGACCCGAAGTTGCCGTACCCGTACAGCGCCTGACCGATCTCCGGTCCGGCGAACGTGAGGAACGTGATGATCGGGATCAGGGAGATCATCGTCAGCCGGGTGGCGACGGACAGGTCGTCGACCACGGCGGGGGTGTCGTCGGCGGCGGCGTTGCGGCTGAGCCGCGGCATGATCGCCGTCAGCACCGTCACGCCGAGCACGCCGTACGGCAGCTGCAGCAGCAGCCACGCGTTGTTGTAGATCGCGGGACCCGACGCGTCCGCGTGCGACGAGATGCGGGTGGCGACGATCATGCCGGCCTGGCTGATCAGCACGTACAGGATGATGGCGACGGCCATGCCGCCGAACTGCTTGAGCCGGTCGTCGAGGCCCCACAGCGGTTTCAGCGAGATGCCCTCGCGGCGGATCGCCGGCACCAGACTCAGCGCCTGCACCACGACGCCGAGCGTGACGCCGACACCGAGGACCAGCAGTTTCGGGTCGCTCATCCGGACCGGATCGAGGGTGATCTCCCCCGGCGTGGCGTAGTAGATGACCAGCACCGTGAGCATCACGACGTTGTTCAGCACCGGAGCCCAGGCGCCGGGTTTGAACACCTGCCGGGTGTTCAGAATGGCCGTGAGCAGCGCCGACAGTCCGTAGAACAGGATCGCGGGCAGGAGCAGATAGGACAGGGCCGTGGTGAGGGACGTGTTCACCTTGCCGTCGGCCGACAGGAAGACGTGCGTGGTGAGCACGGGCGCCGCGGCGGTCGCCAGCAGCGCCGCCGTTCCGAGCAGCACACACGTGGCGGTGAACAGGCGACGCACGAACGCGGCACCCTGGTCCGGGTCCTCGCATTCGGCGCGCACCAGGACGGGCACCACGATCGCGGTGAGCACCGCGCCCAGCACCAGCTCGGAGATCATGTTCGGGATCTGGCTGGCGACGGTGAACGAGCTGGCCACCGACCCACCCAGCAGCGTCAGGACGAGAAGCTGCTTGGCGAATCCGGTGATGCGGCTGACGAGCGTCGCCACCGCGATCGACCCGGTGGACGCCAGTAGGCGGGAGTTGCTCTGCTTCTGCGGCGCCGTCGACGGCCCGGAGTCCCGGACCGGAGGTGGCGGCGGGTCGACCCGGATGGCCGCGAACTGCACCGTCGGCGCCTCGTCCGGCCGGATCTCCCGAGCCCAGTGGTCCCGCTCCCACGGCGCAACCCGGGGATGAGAGCGATCGGGAAGCCTCTGGCCCCTGCTGGGCAAGTTCCCGGTCATGAACGTTCGTACCCTTCGTCAGCTGGATCCGGCTGGCCGCGGAATCGATGCCACAGCCGGCGGCCGGCGAGGAACAGCAGCAGAGCACCCGCGCATGCTGTCAGTATCGCCAACGCCTGCCCGTACGCGTTGGACCGTACCGTCACGCTGGTCGGCTCTCCCAGTTGCTGTCCATCGGCGGTGGTCAGAGAGAATTTGACGACGAGCTTGCGGGAGTCGTTGGCCTCGGTCGGAACGGTGAGCGTGCGACTGCCGCGCGGAGGCAGCGTGGTGGGGCCGATGTCGGTGATGGTCATCCCGGAAGGCGCGTCCACCTGCAGACGCACGGTGATCCCGACCGGCAGGTCGTTTCTGGCGACCAGCAGCAGCGGGCTCTGTTCCGACGCCAGCGTGTAGACGCCGCCCGGCGACACGACGGTGACGGCCCCGAACATGTCGTCCATGGTTTCGGCGACCTCGTCGGCGCGGGTGTCGGACGCTTCTTCCGCGGACCGGCGTTCGTCGTCGCGGCGATGCGCGAGGCTCATCGAGCGCACGAGGTCCTCGCGGAGCGGTGCGGTGAACCGCTCCGGGGTGAGCGGGGCCTGCGGGTCGTCGACCAGCGCGGCGTTCAGCGCCTCGATCCGGGGCATCTGCGTGGCGGCGGCGTCACGGATGTGGGCGGGGACGCCGTCCTCGGCGGCCTGATCCGGGTAGTCCAGGCTCGCGACCTCGGGTGATCCGGGTTGACGGCCCAGCATCGCGGGCAACGGCCGGGGCGTCGCGAGACCCGAGCGCATCAGGGAGGACACCGTCGACAGCAGCGTCTTCGCGTCGTCGGCGCCTGCCGTCCACAGCTGCGGCGGCACCACCATCAGCGATCGGGGGACACCGGCGGCCCGTGCGGCCTCGGGTTCGAGCGCGGACCACGACACCGCACCGAGTGCGTCCTGCAGCCGGGCGGTCTGGGAGTCGTCGGAGAGGTCGTACCGGGCGCGCTGGGGCGTGTAGGAGGGAGTTTGCGGAGTCGTCCCCATCGCGGCGAGCGCCGTGCCGACGGACGGATCGAACAGCAGCGCGTCGACGCTGCCCGTGGCCGTCGGTGTCTCGGTGGCCGCCGGGGTGGTGGTCTCCCCGTTCGCCGGGACGGGGGCGGCAGGCGGCGGCGTCGCCTCGATGACGTGGGCGCTGTCGCGGGGCGTGGTCGTGTCGACGGAATTCGCGGCCACGAGTGCCGTGGTCGCGTCGTCTCCGCGGAGCATCTGCGCCGTCGCCTCGTCGAGCACCCCGGCGTCGCTCCACACGAAATTGCGCAGCGACGTGACACCCAGCACGTTGTCCACGATGTCGGCGGGGGCGTCGACGGCGGTCGCCGTGAGGTCGGCGTTCCCGATCTCGCTGATCGCGGACAGGTCGGCCTGCGCGAACGGCACCGACGTGGTGCACATGGACGCGGCCAGCGTCCGGGCGCGCTCGAGCCACGCCGCCGCGGCATCCTTGCCCGCACCCTCGTGCGCGGAACCGGTGGGATCGGACGGGTCGTCCACCACCAGATAGCCGCGGGTCATGTTCTCGACGGTGATCAGCAGGTCCGGGTCCACCGCCAGGCACAGACTGTCCCGCAGCGTGTGGTCGCGGTCGACGCTCTCCCGGGTCGCGAACTCCGCCGCCCCGAGCAGTTCGTCGAGCCGGCCGCCGTCGTCCAGCGAGGTCGCGAGGTCGTCGTCGACGAGACGCACCGGTTCGGTGACGGAGCCGGCGACACCGGCCGCCAGCCGGGGGCGGTCGGCGAGAGGCCACATCATGGTGACGGCGACGGGACTGGAGATGTCCGGGGGCACCGCCGGACTGCCCGGGACCCCGAACACCGGCAGCAGGAACCGGGCGTCGTCGAGGCGCGCGGCCCCGCCGTACTCGGGGGTGCCGTTCACGTTCACCATCAGCGGGTACACGCCGGGTTCGGTGATGTCGAGGGAGAGGTCGGTGTCGGAACGCAGCGGCAGCGACAGCGTGAACTGCTTGCTCTGCCCCTCGTCGAGGCGGCTCGCGACCGTGTCGAACAGGCCGACCGTGTCGTAGCGGGACTGATCGAGAGTGAGGGACGTGCGGAGGCCCTCGCTGCTCGCGACGGCGGGCGCGCGTTGCAGCCGCACGCTGACGTCGCGGACCGTGCGGTCGCCGACGTTCTTCACCGACCCCGTGACGGTGACGATCGGGTCGCTGGTGGTGGTCACCGTGGACGGGGTGACGTTGTCGATGTGCAGTTCGAGGAACTCGGGGTCCTCGTCGACGAGCTGAGTCCCGGCGCTCTCCGGCGGCACCGGGTCCTGGGCCGACGCCACCACGGTGCTGGTGGGAGCCAGAACGACCGCGAGTGCGGTCAACGTCACGGCACCGACCCGACGCAAAGCCATCCTCATCCGGCGTCTGGCCCCTTCTGGAGCTTCAGGTCGGAAGTGGGCGGAGTGGTAGTCATCTTGGAGATCAAGTCACCGGCGATTTCTGCGAGTTTCCGTTCGTCTGCGTAGGCCAGGCGTGATCCCAGCTCGGCGAGCGGCACCCACGCTACCTCGGTGACTTCCACGTCTTCGTCCGACAGTTCCCCACCGAGGAATCTCAGCAGATAGTGGTGGACGGTCTTGTGGACCCGGCGGCCCTCGGTGACGAACCAGTAGTCGATGCTGCCGAGCGACGCCAGGACGGTGCCCTGGATGCCGGTCTCTTCCTCGACCTCACGCATCGCGGTCTGTTCGGCGGTCTCACCCTGCTCGATATGTCCCTTGGGCAGCGACCACAGGAGCCGCCCGCGGCGGTCGGTGCGGCCGATCAGCGCGGCGCACAGATTCTCCCGCGGTCCGCCGAGACCGTTGACGACGAGCCCGCCCGCCGACGTTTCGCGCACCGTCCTCATGTGGGGTTTCGCGGGTTTGCCGACGGCGCCGCGCCGCCGCGAGTTGCGGCGACTCCTGTTCGCACGTTCGGCAGCAGACACCCCATCGATAGTAGTTGGCTTTGCCGTTTCCACCGGAACGCCGCACCCGAACCGAGACGCTTCATGACAGACCCGCGGCGAACCGAACTGCGAGGTGACAGCGTGTATGCGTATCCCGCTATTTGCGCACCTCGGTAAGCTTCCTGGACGTGACTGCCCCTTCTCTCGACGACGAGCGCCGCACGCGACTGCTTGCCGGTGCCGCGGTGACGCTGCGCGAGCTGTCCGAAGTCCTGACGCCGCTCGGTGAGAAGTTCGCTTCCGCCGGTCACGAGTTGTACCTGGTGGGGGGCAGTGTCCGGGACGCGATCCTCGGTCGCCTCGGCACCGACCTCGACTTCACCACCGACGCCCGCCCGGAGCAGGTGCAGAAACTGCTGTCCGGCTGGGTCGACAACCAGTGGGACACGGGCATCGAGTTCGGGACGATCAGCGCCGCCAAGGCGGGTCAGCAGATCGAGATCACGACGTACCGGGCGGACGCCTACGACCGGGTGTCGCGCAATCCCGTCGTCCAGTTCGGGACGAAACTCGAGGACGACCTGGTGCGGCGTGATTTCACGGTCAACGCGATGGCCGTCCGGATCGGTGCGGACGGCTCGCAGGACTTCGTCGACCCCCTGAACGGCATGGACGCGCTGCTGGCCGGGGTGATGGACACGCCGTCGGCGCCGGAGAACTCGTTCAACGACGACCCGCTGCGCATGCTGCGGGCCGCCCGGTTCGTGTCCCAGCTGGGATTCACCCTGCACGAGCGCGTGCATGCGGCCATCGTGGACATGGCGCCGCAGATCGAGCGGATCACGGCCGAGCGGGTGCGCGCGGAACTGGACAAGCTGATCCTCGGCGAGTTCCCCATCGACGGCATGAACGTGATGTGCGAGACCGGTCTGGCCGATTTCGTGCTGCCCGAGGTGCCGCAGATGAAGCTCGAGATCGACGAGCACCACCAGCACAAGGACGTGTACTGGCACTCGCTGACCGTGCTGAAGCAGGCCGTGGACCTCGAGGAGGGCGACCCCGACCTGGTGCTGCGGTGGGCGGCGCTGCTGCACGACATCGGCAAACCGGACACCAAGCGCAACGAGCCGGGCGGCGGGGTGAGCTTCCACCACCACGAGGTGGTCGGCGCCAAGATGGTCCGCAAGCGGATGCGGGCCCTGAAGTACTCGAAGCAGATGGTCGACGACGTCTCCCAGCTGGTGTTCCTCCATCTGCGGTTCCACGGCTACGGCAAGGGGCAGTGGACCGATTCCGCGGTGCGCCGGTACGTGACGGACGCCGGTCCGCTGCTGCCGCGGCTCCACAAGCTGGTCCGCGCCGATTGCACCACCCGCAACAAGCGGCGGGCGGCCGCGCTGCAGGCGACGTACGACGACATCGAGGAGCGGATCGCCCGGATCGCCGAACAGGAAGACCTCGCCCGGGTGCGCCCCGACCTCGACGGCAACGCGATCATGGAACTGCTCGGCATTCCCGCGGGACCGGAGGTCGGGAAGGCCTGGAAGTACCTCAAGGAACTCCGGCTCGACCGCGGTCCCCTCAGCCGGGACGAGGCCGAGGCCGAACTGCTGTCGTGGTGGGCCACGCAGCAGGCCTGACCCGCCCGCCTTATTGTGTGACTGCGGTCACGTCGATTCCTCGACTCGTCCGAACGGACTCACCACTGCGACGCACCCCGGGTGCGAGAGACGTCATCGAACGCTCACCGGGGTTAATCCCGACGAAACACGCCGGTCGGCACCATTGATACAGGTCGTGAGCCGGGTGGACAGGCGGCGACTTCGCAGGTGAGGAGCGAGTCGATGCAGCAGCAGAAAGCCGGGACTTCCACAGTGAAGACCGCCTGCTCGTACTGCGGTGTCGGCTGCGGCATGGTGCTCGAGGTCGGGATCGACCCCGAGACGAATGCCCGCCGGGTGCTCAAGGCGTCCGGCGACAAGGACCATCCCACCAACTTCGGGCGGCTCTGCACCAAGGGTGCGACGAGCGCCGAGATGCTCGTGGCCGGTGGCCGCATGGAAACCGGGTACCTGCGGGACGAGCGCGGGGAGGCGCCCACCGCGGTGGACGTCGGGGCCGCCATCAGCGAGACCGCCCGGCGGCTGAAGGAACAACTCGACGAGCACGGCCCCGACGCCCTGTCCTTCTATGTCTCCGGTCAGATGTCCATCGAGGCGCAATACCTGATCACCAAACTGGCGAAGGGTTTCGTCGGGACCAACCAGATCGAGTCGAACTCGCGGCTGTGCATGGCCAGCGCCGGCACCGGCTACAAGCAGTCCCTGGGCGCGGACGGGCCGCCCGGCTCGTATCAGGACTTTGACAAGGCCGACGTGTTCTTCGTGATCGGCGCCAACATGGCGGACTGTCACCCCATCCTGTTCCTGCGGATGATGGACCGCGTCAAGGCCGGCGCCAAGCTGATCGTCGTCGACCCCCGCCGCAACGCGACCGCCGACAAGGCCGGGCTGTTCATGCAGATCGCCCCGGGCACCGACCTCGCACTGCTCAACGGCCTGCTGCACCTGCTCGTGCAGAACGGGCACACCGATCCCGCATTCATCGCCGAGTTCACCGAGGGCTGGGAGGTGATGGACGAGTTCCTCGAGGAGTACACCCCCGAGAAGGTCGCGGCGATCACCGGCATCCCCGAATCCGACATCCGGCAGGCCGCCCAGTGGATCGGCGAGGCCGAGAACTGGATGAGCTGCTGGACGATGGGCCTCAACCAGAGCACCCACGGCACGTGGAACACCAACGCCATCTGCAACCTGCACCTGGCCACCGGGGCGATCTGCCGTCCGGGCAGCGGCCCGTTCTCCCTCACCGGTCAGCCGAACGCCATGGGCGGCCGCGAGATGGGGTACATGGGTCCCGGTCTGCCGGGCCAGCGGTCGGTGCTCGCCGCCGACGACCGGGCGTTCATCGAGGACCTGTGGGAGCTGCCCGAAGGCAGCATCCGCACCGAGGTCGGCACCGGCACCGTCGACATGTTCGAGCGCATGGTGGCGGGCGACATCAAGGCCTGCTGGATCATCTGCACCAATCCCGTTGCCACCGTGGCCAACCGGCGGACCGTGATCGAGGGCCTCGAGGCCGCCGAGCTCGTGATCACCCAGGACGTCTTCCTCGACACGGAGACCAACGGATACGCCGACATCCTGCTGCCCGGCGCGCTGTGGGCGGAGTCGGATTCGGTGATGATCAACTCCGAGCGCAACCTCACCCTCCTGCAGCAGGCCGTCGACCCGGTCGGCCAGGCACTGCCCGACTGGCAGATCATCGCCCGCGTCGCCTGCGAGATGGGCTATGCGGACGCGTTCACCTACGAATCCTCGGAGGACGTGTTCGAGGAGATCAAGCGCACCTGGAATCCCAAGACCGGCTACGACCTTCGCGGCGTGAGCTACGACCGCCTGCGGGAGACGCCGGTGCAGTGGCCGAGCCCTCCCGGCGACCGCACCGACCGCAACCCGATCCGCTACGTCAACGACGGCGTCAGCCAGAACCTGCTGTCGGCTCCCGACGGTTCACTCCCCCGCCTCGCGTTCGCCACCGCGAGCGGCAAGGCCGCCTTCTTCCCGCGCCCGCACATGCTGCCCGCCGAGATGCCCGACGACGACTACCCGTTCGTGCTCAACACCGGGCGCCTGCAGCACCAGTGGCACACGATGACGAAGACGGGCAAGGTGGCCAAGCTCAACAAGCTGAACTCCGGCCCGTTCGTCGAGATCAATCCGGTTGATGCGCAGAAGTTTTCGATCTCCGACGGTGACAAGGTGGAGGTGGCGTCCCGCCGCGGCCGCGCGGTACTCCCGGCCGTCGTCAGCGACCGCGTGCTGCCCGGTGGGTGTTTCGCTCCGTTCCACTGGAACGACTCGTTCGGCGAATACCTCAGCATCAACGCCGTCACCAACGACGCCGTCGACCCCACGTCCTTCCAGCCGGAGTTCAAGGTGTGCGCCGTCTCCCTGACCCGGGTGGCCCCGGTGTCCACGCCGGAGGTCCCGGAATCGGGTGGGTCGCTCACGCTCGCGCAGGGTTCGCCCGCATCCGAGATGAGCCGCATTCTCGGACTGGACGACTCGGCCTCACCGACTTTCGACGAACACGAACGCATGTACCTTGCGGGACTGCTGTCGGGGCTGCAGTCCACCGAGATCCAGGGCGTTCCGGTGCTTCCGCGGAGCGCGCCGATCTCCGGGTCGAAGAGGGTGTGGCTGGACGGTCTGATGGCGGGCCTGTTCTCGCGTTCCGATGTTCCGGACGGCTCCGCGGTGCCGTCCGGGAGTCCGGCGAACGCTGAATCGGTCCAGCATCCGGTGGTGGTGGTGTGGGCGTCGCAGACCGGCAACGCGGAGGAGTTCGCCGCCGAATGCGCCCGCCAACTCGAGGAGGCCGGCCACGGCACGCACCTGACCAGCATGGACGACTACGACGTCGCGGGCCTCGCCGACGTCCGCGATCTGCTGATCATCACCAGTACGTTCGGGGACGGGGACGCCCCCGACAACGGCAGCAGTTTCTGGTCGGCGCTCAGCAGCGACGAGGCGCCGAGGCTGTCGCAGACCCGGTACGCCGTACTGGCTTTCGGTGACTCGAACTACGACGACTTCTGCGGGCACGGCAAGCGGATCGACGCCCGGTTGGAGCAACTCGAGGCGAAGCGTCTCACCGAGCGCGTCGACTGCGAACCCGACTACGAGGACCAGGCGCGTCAGTGGCTGACTTCGGTGCAGAACCTGGTCCGCGAGCGCGCGGCCGGCGGCGCGGCACCGGCCGCACCGGCACCGGCGGCGCCCGCAGCGAAGAAGGCGGCGACGTTCACCCGGAAGTCTCCCCTGGTCACCCGGTTGACGAGGAACATTCCGCTCAGCGCGGCCGGCTCGTCGAAGGACGTGCGGCAGTTCGGCTTCGAGGTGAGCGATCCGGAATTCTCCTACGAGGCGGGCGACGCACTCGGTGTCTGGCCCACCAACAGCGACGCCGTCGTCGACGAGTGGCTGAAGGTCACGCGGTCGATCCCGGACAGCCCCGTCACGCTGCCGGATCTGCCGGAGATGACGCTGCGGGAGGCGCTGCGCACGAAACTCGAGATCACCAAGGTGACCCCCGAACTCCTGCGGTTCGTGCAGAGCCGCACGCAGGACACCGAGTTGGCACGACTGCTGCGCCCGCAGAACAAGATCGCGCTCCAGCAGTGGTTGTGGGGGCGGCAGTCGATGGACGTGCTGGCGCAGTACGAAGTCGACGCCGACGCGGAGGAGTGGCTGGGCGTCCTCAAGCGCCTCCAGCCGCGGCTGTACTCGATCTCGTCGAGCCCCAAGGTGGATCCGGGTGAGGTGCAGCTGACCGTCTCCGCGGTGCGCTACAACCACGAGGGCAAGAACCGCTCCGGGGTGTGCTCGACGTTCCTCGCCGATCACTGCGACGACACCGACGTGCCGATCTTCGTGCAGAAGTCGGCGCACTTCCGTCCCCCGCAGGCCGCCGATGCGCCGATGATCATGGTCGGTCCCGGCACCGGGATCGCCCCGTTCCGTGGATTCCTGCACGAGCGGCGGGAATTGGGTCACACCGGCAAGAACTGGATGTTCTTCGGTGAGCAGCACGAGGCAACCGACTTCTACTACCGCGAGGAGATGGAAGCTATGCACCGCGACGGATTTCTCACTCACCTCGATGCGGCGTTCTCCCGGGACCAGCGGCAGAAGATCTACGTGCAGGACCGCATTCGCGAACACGGCGCCAAGCTGTGGGGCTGGATGCAGGAGGGTGCCTCCCTGTACGTGTGCGGAGACGCCAGCCGGATGGCGAAGGACGTCGACGAGACGGTCCGGGAAGTCGTCCGCACCCACGGGCGCCTCGACGAAGAGGACACCGAGCTGTACATGAAGCAGCTGTCCAGCGACAAGCGCTACGTGCGGGACGTGTACTGATCCGCATTTGCGGAAACTGATACTTGATCGGTCCGCATTTACCGACATAGTATGTCGGCCATGACGCATGTGCGGACCACCGACGGATGACGGGTATCCGAATACGCCAGGCCGCGGAACTCCTCGGCGTCAGCGACGACACGGTCCGGCGGTGGATCGACAACGGCAGCCTCGCGGCGGACAAGGACGAGTCGGGCCGCAAGGTGATCGACGGCGTCGCCCTCGCGGAGTTCGCGCGCGCCAACGCAGCCAAGTCACCGGACCTGCTCGGGTCGGAATCCTCGGCGCGCAACCGATTCACCGGCATCGTCACCGCTGTCGTGATGGACAAGGTGATGGCCCAGGTCGAGATGCAGTGCGGTCCTTTCCGCGTCGTTTCCCTGATGAGCAGTGAAGCCGTCCGCGACCTCGGGCTCGAACCCGGCAAGGTCGCGGTAGCCGTCGTCAAGTCGACCACGGTGATCGTAGAAACTCCTGGAGGAATTTCATGAGGGTGTCCTGGCGCCGGGTCACAACCGGAGCGGCCGCGAGCGTACTCGGTCTGGGTCTTCTCACCGGTTGCGGTTCGAACGAGGACAACTCCGCTTCCACGGAGTCCACCTCGGCATCCGCATCGGGTGGCGACATCACGGTGTTCGCCGCGGCGTCGCTGAAGGGCACGTTCACCGAATTCGGCGAGATGTTCGAGACCGCGAACCCGGGATCGCACGTGGAGTTCAGTTTCGCCGGTTCTTCGGACCTCGCCGCGCAACTCGATCAGGGCGCCACCGCCGACGTGTTCGCGTCCGCCGACACGAACAACATGACGAAGGTCGTCGATGCCGGACTCGTCGAGGGAACCCCGGTCGACTTCGCGACCAACACGCTGACCATCGTGACGGCGCCCGGAAACCCCAAGGGCATCATGTCCTTCGCGGATCTGAACCGGGAGGGCACGCTGGTGGTCACGTGTGCCCCGCAGGTCCCGTGCGGTTCCGCGACACAGAAGGTCGAGACGGCCTCGGGGGTCGACCTCACCCCCGTCAGCGAGGAGTCGTCGGTCACCGACGTGCTGAACAAGGTGACGGCCGGTCAGGCGGACGCCGGACTCGTGTACGTCACCGACGCGGCCGGAGCGGGCGACAAGGTGACCGCGGTGGCCTTCCCGGAGGCCGCGCAGGCCGTGAACACGTACCCGATCGTGGCGCTGTCCGCCTCGAAGAATCCGGAGGCGGCGCAGGGCTTCATCGACCTCGTCACCGGACCCGAGGGCCAGGCGGTGCTGACGAAGGCAGGATTCGCCCAGCCGTGATCCGAGCGGCGCGCGTCAGAGTCCCGTCCGGCCTGCCGGGCTGGATCTTCGTGCCGGCAGCACTGGGCGGGCTGTTCGTCGTCCTGCCGCTGTTCGCGATGCTGGCGAGCGTCGACTGGTCCCGTTTCGTCCAACTGATCACGTCCGAATCCTCGCTGGCGGCACTGGAGCTGAGCCTGCGCACCGCCGCCGCGAGCACCGGGCTGTGCATCCTGCTGGGCGTTCCGATGGCGGCGGTGCTGTCCCGCAGCAGTTTTCGCGGGCTGCACGTGCTGCGGTCGCTGGTGTTGCTGCCGTTGGTCCTCCCGCCGGTGGTCGGGGGTATCGCCCTGCTCTACACGTTCGGACGGAAGGGCCTGATCGGGCAACACCTCGAGGTCGCGGGCATCCACATCGCGTTCACCACCACGGCCGTGGTGCTCGCACAGACCTTCGTCGCGTTGCCGTTCCTGGTGGTGAGCCTCGAGGGGTCGCTGCGGACCGCGGGCCGGCGGTACGAGCACGCCGCAGCGACCCTCGGCGCGAGCCCCACCACCGTCTTCCGCCGGGTGACGCTCCCCCTGGTGCTGCCGGGACTCGTGTCCGGTGCGGTGCTGGCGTTCGCGCGGGCGCTCGGCGAGTTCGGGGCGACGTTGACGTTCGCGGGCAGTCTGCAGGGCGTCACGCGGACCCTGCCGCTCGAAATCTATCTGCAGCGCGAGACGGACGCGGATGCGGCCGTGGCGTTGTCGCTGGTGCTGGTCGTGGTCGCGGTGGTCGTCGTGGTGGGGTCGCGGGGCTGGGCATCGAGGGCGGCGCTGTGACCGGCCTGAGCGTCGAGGCGAGGGTCGCGGCCCGCGGCGTCGAGGTGGGATTCGACCTCGCCGAGGGTGAGGTGCTGGCCGTCCTCGGACCGAACGGCGCCGGCAAGTCCACGGCGCTGTCGGTGGTGGCGGGCCTGGTTCGTCCCGATACCGGACGGGTCGAACTGAACGGCCGGGTGCTCACCGACACCGCGCGCGGCATCGCGCTGCCGCCGCACCGGCGCGGTATCGCACTGCTCGCGCAGCAGGCTCTGCTGTTTCCGCATCTGACGGTGGCCGCGAATGTAGCGTTCGCGCCGCGCAGTTCGGGCCGCAGCCGCCGCGAATCCCGGGCGGTCGCCGAGAAGTGGCTGGAGGCCGTGGATGCGACCCAATTCGCCGATCGACGCCCGCACGAGCTGTCCGGGGGGCAGGCGCAGCGGGTCGCGGTGGCCCGGGCGCTCGCCGCGGAACCGCAGGCGCTGCTGCTCGACGAGCCCATGTCGGCCCTCGACGTGGCCGCGGCCCCGGCCCTGCGAGTGCTGCTCCGGCAGGTGCTGCGGGACGGCGACCGGACCGCGGTCGTGGTCACGCACGACGTCCTGGATGCGCTGGCCCTGGCCGACCGCGTGATCGTCGTCGAAGGCGGGCAGGTGGTCGAATCCGGTTCGGTGCGAGACGTGTTGACGCGTCCGCGCAGTGCGTTCGCCGCGCGGATCGCCGGACTCAACCTGGTTCCCGTCTTCGGGGCGCAGGACGGCTTCGAGACCGAGACGGGTGTCCGGATGCACGGCCTGCTCGACGCCGATTTCGTCGGGGGCGCGCCGGCCGTCGCGGTGTTCGCGCCGCATTCGGTGGCCGTCCACCGGAGGTCTCCGGAAGGCAGTCCGCGCAACGTATTCCGGGTCTCCATCTCGGAGATCGAGGTGCGCGGGCCGACGGTCCGAGTGCGCGCCGCCGAGGCCGGCGGCCGGCTCGAACTGAGCGCCGACGTGACCGCGGCGTCCGTCGCGGAACTCGATCTGGTGCCGGGCCTGGACGTGTTCTTCGTCGTCAAGGCCACCGAGGTCGCGCTCCACACCGTGCGTACTTGTTAACCGCCCGACGTTAACAAGTACTCACGGGTGCAGGGACGCATGCATCAGATAGACGTTGTAGCTGTCCCACTCCGAGATCGTGAAATACAGATCCTCGTCCGTCGACCACGGGTGGATGAAGCCGCCGTACGCCTTCGGGTAATCGGCGGTGTCGACGAGAGTCGCCCCGTCCGACCACGCACCCTGAGGGCTCGACGACTGCCGCAGGATGATCGAACCACCGACGGGTTCGAGGTAGCTCATCTGCCACTTGTCCGCGGCCGCGTCGTAGCGGACCGACAATTCGCTGGCGACCCCACCGACGATCGGGGTCGCGAGGTGCCGGGACACGGGCGTCCACGTGCCGTCCGACCAGTACTGGTACGACGTGGTGTTGAGCACCTGGTCGACGGGCACCCGGGCCAGGCCGACGGTGCCGATCCGCCCGTTGGGGGTGCCGAACATGTACACGTAGTCGCCGTGCGGCACCATCGCGGACACCTGGAACCGGGCACCGAAGATGTTGTCCCACTTGGCGTGCTGATCCTTGGTCCAGGTCTGCCCGTTGTCGTCGGAGTAGGCGATGCCACCGTAGTTCGTGTACCACATGCCGGGGACCATGCTCCAGCGTTTCACCGACATGTAGCTGAGGTACTGACGGTCGCCGATCGCGAATCCCGACGTGGGGATGGTGGTCGTCTCGAAGTTGTTGACGTGCCTGCTGTCGATGATCTCGGCGGCGTGGCATCGGCTGTCCTGGACCATGCTGTCGATGGTCATGCCGTCGGACAGGTCGGTGTCGGTGCTGTGGCCGAGAACGTTGCTCCGCCAGTCCTCGCCGAACGCACCCGGCGGGGCCCAGTCCTTGCCGAACGTGTCGCCGAACGCGACCGCCACCTCGCCGGGCCTGGTCTCCCACGTGATGCCGAGGTCGGTGCCGTCCACCTGCCAGCGTTTGTCGGTTCGGTTCTCGGACCCCTGTCCCGTCAGCTGCGATACCAGTCGGACGTCGCCGACGGCCGGCTTCGTCATCGCCGCGGTGAGGGAACCTCGTTCGGCCGGGTTGATCTCGACCGGAGGCGCCGGCTGCGGTTCGGGTCCCGGACCGCCGGGAACGGGAATGGGGATGGTCTCGGGCCGCGGGTCGATCGAGATCTTCGGGATGGGTAGCGCTGCCGAGCCGGACGACCCCGACGACCCCGAAGACCCTGCCGAACCCGTGGATCCCGGGCCGGTTTCCGGTTCGTCGACGTCGTCGGTGAGGTCGGGGCACGGGTCCGCGCACGGGTCGGCGGGAAGGTCCTGGGCGACGCGGGTCTGGTCGACGCGCGGTCCGGGGACGGGGACGGGCACGAAGTCGGGGTACGGGATCGGGATGCTCACGGTCGGCGGGATCGCGGGCAGCGGCGGCCCGCCCGGGCTCGGTGGCTCCTTCGCCGGGTTGAATCCGGTCTCGCCGCAGGCGTTCACCGGTAGCCACGGCAGGGTCTCGGCCGCCGCCGGGGATGCGGTGAAGCCGATCGTCGCGGCCACGACGGCGCCAACGACCGCGGCAACACCCAGGGGCGCTCCGGACACGGACCAGGACTTTTCGACCACGACACCCCTCCACATCGGTGGTCGGAATGATGGTGGGCCGACCTGCACGTGCGGGGTCGAAGATAACACCGGGAGGCGGCGTCCCCGGCGCACGAGCCCGGCCCGTCCGGTCGCAGTCGGATTACAGTGCGGTCTCAGGTCATTGGCGGCGGTCGGCTCCGTATCCGACGGCGGCTGTGGCTATCTCCACTTCGCCGGCGGCCCCGACCGAGCGATCATCGACCTCACCTGCAGCTATTCGCTACGCTTGTAGTAAATAGCTACACGTCATGGGAGTGAAGCGATGCAAGGCACTGGGGACCAGGTCACCCGCCTGGCAGCCGACCTGGTGGCCAGCGCCATGGCCGAGGGCGAACGGCAGCACCGCACCGGACGCCAGCAACTCGAACACTGGGCTCGCGTGGGGCGTGCGGTCTCGAGCCGGCAGACCGCGGCCCGGCGCCGAGTAGAGGACGCTCTCGCCGGCCGGTTGCCGCTCGATGAACTCGGCGCCGAAGAAGGCACAGTGTTCAACGCCGAGATCACCGCGGCGATCGAGGAACAGCTGGCCACCACCGACTACGGCGCCGCGCTCGCCGCTCAGGGAGTCACCACGGTCGCGCTGTCCGAGGACGGTCAGATCATCGAGTACCGTCCCGACGGCACCCGAGCAGTCCTGCCCGAGTGAAACGACTCGACCTGGTGGTCGGCTGC
>JBCEBZ010000558.1:23143-32877 GCA_039206675.1 Rhodococcus sp. (in: high G+C Gram-positive bacteria)
GGCGGGCACGATGTACCGGAAGACAAGATCCGCCGGCGATACCAAAGATTGTGGGCTCTCGTCGCTCAGGCGTTCCCACATTGTGATCACGTGAGCGTGTACGACAACAGCACGAGCAGCGGCCCGCGCATCGTCGCCCAGTTCGCCGACGGACACCTCGTCGGCGAAGCCACCTGGCCTGCTTGGACACCCGTTGAATTGACCTCGCGCACCAGCTGGGGCGAGCAACGATAGGCGCAGTACCCGCCCGGATGGAACCGGATCCCGCCCCGCTGCGTCCTACCCTCATATGGATCCTCTCGAGTATTCGTTCGGAACCGGTGCCGATGCCCCGGTGACGTGGTCGTCGCCCGCCGATCTCGACCTCGGACCATCGGGCGGTGTCGACGCGGTGCGCCTGGACTTCGACGGCGACGGACTCCTCGACGACGCGATGTGGGACTCGGACGGCGACGGGGTGGCGGATCGTTCGGTGCTCGACTACGACGCCGAAGACGAGGCCCGCTACTTCACCGATCCTTCCGGCGACGGGACGTGGAATGCCGAGGTGGCGGGGCCGGGCGAGCACGCGGAGTCGGCCCATCGTCCGCTTCCGTCGCCCGGTGTGTTCGTGCCCTCGCACTCCGAGTTGCGCGCGGTGAGCGTCGAGATTCCGCGCGAGCCACCGGTGATCGCCGCGGTGCACACGTGGCGCCCCGATCCCGCGGCCGGCACGGCCGGGACCATTGACGCCGGGACCGAATCCGGGCAAGGTGGGTTGGGAAATCAAACTTACCGAGGGCTCGACGAGGAGAACACACGATGACCGATCTGACCCGCGAGGCCGCGAGCGCCTTCGTCGTCGCAGCCGGACTGGAACTCGACGAGGTGTCGGGGACGAAGGTGGTCGGCCACATCGACCTGTCCGCCGACCACCACACACCGTGGGGAGTCGTGCACGGCGGCGTCTACACGACGGCGGTCGAATCGGCCGCGAGCATCGGTGCGAGCACGGCCGTCGCCGACCGCGGTCAGTTCGCGGTGGGGGTGCACAACGGCACCGACTTCCTGCGGGCCCGCACCGAGGGACGGGTCGACGTGGTCGCGCTGCCCATCCAGCAGGGCCGCGTGCAGCAGTTGTGGTCCGTGGTGATCACGGCATCCGACACCGGCAAGGAGGTGGCTCGCGGTCAGGTCCGCCTGCAGAATGTGCCGATGCCGGGATCGGAATAGCCGGGTCCTCAGGCAGGTTCGCGCCGGGTGTTGAACAGGACGCCGACCAGTCCGAGACCGTAGAACGCCCCGCCCGCCAGCACCAGTTCGAGTGATCGGCCGTCGGGGGCGATCACGAGTGATGCGGCGGCGATCGACCCGATGAACGCCACGTTGAACACGGTGTCCTGAAGCGCGAACACCTGTCCCCTGCGGTCGTCCTCGATCTCGATCTGCATCGCCGCGTCGCCGCTGAGCTTGATGGACTGCCCGGCGAATCCGAGCAGCAGCGCGCCGCACAGCAGCGACGCCTGGGTGAGGGTCGCGACGAGCGTGCACTGCACGACGAGGGCGAGGATCAGGCCCCCGACGATGGTGCGGGACCGCCCGATCCGGGGAATGAGGAACGGGGTCGAGATCGCTGCCAGCAGCATGCCGGCGGCGGTGGCCCCGACGGCGACACCGAAACCGGCCAGGCCGCCCGGCAGCGCGCTGACGGTGGCGGTGTCGCGCAACACCAGAACCATGATCAGCGTGTTGAGGCCGAAAACGATCCGGTGCGTGCCGATTCCGATCATCGCGGTGGTGACGCCCGGCGAATGCCACACGGCGAGCGCGCCGTTCCGCAGTCCGGCGGCGACGGCGCGGACCGCTCCGTATTCGGGTTTCTCGTCGGCGTGCGGACCGAGAAGTCGATGGTGGAAGCGCGACGCCGCGAACGCGGCCACCGCGGAACCGCAGGCCGCGGCCGCCACGGCGATTCCGGAGCCGCGGTCGCCGGCGCCCACGAACGAGATGATGGCGACGGACGTCGCGGCCCCGAGTGCGGCGACGACGGAACCGGTGGTCGCGAGCACCGAATTGGTGGCCACGAGCCAGGACCGGTGCACCACGCGCGGCAGCGCCGCCGAGACTCCCGCGAGAACGAACCGGCTCACCCCGATGGCGGCGAGGGCGAGCACGAGGAGCGCGGACTCACCGGTCCCGGTCTCCAGCAGCGCGGCAGTCACCAGAATCAGCAGTCCGCGCAGCACATTCGCCCACAGCAGCACGCCGCGGCGGTCCCAGCGGTCCAGGAGTGCGCCCGCGTACGGTCCGATCACCGAGTACGGCAGCAGCAGCACCGCGAAGCCGGCGGCGATCGCGACGGGATCCGTCTCCCGCTCGGGGTTGAACAGAATCGCGCCGCCGAGCGCGGCCTGGAACATGCCGTCGCCCAGTTGGCTGGCGAATCGCACGGTGGCGAGACGGGCCAGCCCGGGTGACCGCCGGAGGGTGTACGCCGTTCTGCGCCACGCCTCGCGCCGGTCCCCGAGCTGTTTCGCCATTCACAGGACCCTATCCGGCGGCCGCGACCGACCTGTCCTGCCACCACCGGACGGTCTCCTCCGCGGCCCGGTCGAGTGGCGTCGGGGACAGTCCGAGCCGGGCCTCGCTCTCGGACGAGTCCATCACGAACGGCTCCTCGAACTGGTACAGCATCTCCGCGAGTTCGCGGCTCCCCTGGTGGACGAAACCGGCGCCGCGGATCACCCAGCCGGGCAGGGTGCCCACCTTCGGGACGGGAACCCCCGCGGCCTTCGCGTAGGCCTCGACCATCTGTCGCTGGGTGACGGCGGGCGCGGTCGGTGCGTGCAGCACCGAGTTCCACAGCGTCCGGTCGTGGGCGGCGGCGATCATCGCGGCCGCGAAGTCGTGGATGTACGTGAACGAGTGGGGCAGGTCGGCGGATCCGAGGACCCGCATCGTCTTGCCCGCGAGGACGACGGGCACCATGCGCTCGCCGGCGTGCGCGTTCAGCACCTGCGGTCCGAAGAAGTCGGACGCGACGACGCTGACGGTGGGTGTCGGGGACTCGGCGCGGGCCTTCAGTAACCGGGTCCGGACGCCGCGCTTACCGGAGTCGGCCGACCGCGGCGTGTGCTCGGTCATCGGCTGCCGGGAGGCGTCGTAGGAGTAAAGGCTCTCGGGGAACACGACGACCGCGCCGATGTGTCCGGCGGCCTCGAGGACGGTCTGCTCGGCGGCGGGGAGTTCGCGCTCCCAGGCGTCGGCGTTGTAGGCGGCGTGGATGCAGTGATAGACGGCGGTCGCCCCGTCGAATGCCTCACGCAGCGCGGCGGCGTCGGAGACGTCGACCTTCCGCCGCTCGATCAGGGGATGGTCCGGACCGCTGCCGGAGCGAGTGAGGACCCGCACCCGTCGGCCCTGGTCGGCGAGCTGCCGGGCGACGGTCCAGCCGACGGGTCCCGCTCCGGTGACGATCTCGAGATTCGACATTTCTGCTCCCGCTGAGTGAGTCGATTTCGGTGATGTGAGAGCACTGCTCTCGTTGTCATTCGAGAATGCTCCCTCTCGCCCGCCGTGTCAAGAGCAGTGCTCTCGTTTGTTGACACTGCTCTCTGAAATTGCGACGCTGGACCCCATGCCAGGAACACCACGAGAGCGCGCTCGCGAGCAGACGTTGCAGGACATCACGAGGATCGGTCGCGAACAGCTGGCCGCGGTCGGAGGTGCGGCCCTGTCGCTGAGGGCCGTCGCGCGGGACCTCGGCGTGGTGTCGTCCGCGGTCTACCGGTACGTCAACAGCCGCGACGAACTGCTGACGCTGCTCGTCGTCGACGGATACAACGAACTCGGCGACGCCGCGGAGGCGGCGGTGGCGTCCGCGGTCGAACCGCGAGAGCAGTTCCTGGCGCTCGGACGCGCGGTGCGGGAGTGGGCGCTGCGGGAGCCCGCCCGCTACGGACTGCTGTTCGGGAGCCCGGTCCCCGGCTACCAGGCGCCCGGGGAGCAGACCACGACCCCGGGGACGCGGGTGATCTACGCGCTCGTCGGGATCTTCGACAACGCGTTCCGATCGGGCAAGCTCGAGGCGGACGCGGCGGCGCCCATCGACGACCGGCTCGCCGCCGACCTCGACCGCGTCCGTGCCGAACTGGGCCTCACCACACCCGACCACCTGCTCGCCCGCGGCGTGCTGGTGTGGTCGGCGCTGTTCGGGGCCGTGAACTTCGAGGTGTTCGGGCAGTACGGCGCCGGCACGTTCACCACACCGGGCGCGTTGTTCGAGCACCACCTCGCGGTTCTCGCCGAGACGGCGGGGCTGCCCGCGGCGTAAACCGGCGAACCGGACGCGGGCCGCGTCCTCCGTCACATCGCGTTCGCCGTGGTGGGATGATGTTCAGGTGGCGCACGCAGAAGAACCCGAAGATCGAACGGCGTCGACGGAACCGGTGGTCCGGCCCGGCAGCCTGTTGGTCTCGTCCACAGATCTCGTCGAACCCGCTTTCCGTCGCACCGTGATCTATGTGATCGAGCACAACGAGGCCGGAAGCCTCGGCGTGGTCATCAACCGTCCCAGCGAAACCGCCGTGCACGACGTGCTGCCACAGTGGGCGCCGCTCACCGCGCGCCCGTCCGCGCTGTACGTCGGCGGTCCCGTCAAACGTGACGCCGCACTGTGCCTGGCGACGCTGCGCACCGGCGCGCAGGCCGACGGCGTCAGGGGTCTGCGCCGGGTCCACGGCCGCGTCGTGATGGTCGATCTCGACTCCGACCCGGAGGTCGTCGCCCCGCTGGTGGAGGGTGTCCGGATCTTCGCCGGCTACTCGGGCTGGACGTACGGTCAGCTCGACTCGGAACTCCAGCGCGACGACTGGATCGTCATCTCGGCGCTCGCGTCGGACGTCGTCGCCCCCGCCCGGGTCGACGTGTGGGCGCAGGTGCTGCGTCGTCAGCCGCTGCCGCTCGCCCTGCTCGCCACCCATCCGATCGACGTCGAGCGCAACTAGGGCGAAACGCCCTCCGACACACCCCGCACAGGTCCCTGGGCTGTCGGAGGCGGGTGGTATCAACAGAAGTGGGGAACGAGTAGTGAGGAGGACAGCACACGTGATCGATACCTGTTCCGGAACTTTGATCGTGCACACGCTCTACGGAGCCGAATGCACCGACGAGTCGTGCGTCGAGTTGTCCGAGGTCCGGCACGCACTGATCATCGACTGCGACGAATTCGGCGACTGCGCGTGCTCGGCGGAGTTCGCCGAGCAGTTGCGTCACGCCTCCTGAGAATTCACCTCGAGCGACACCCCGACCTCCGACAGGCGCCGGCTCAGTCTCGGGAGATGGCTGCCCGGCCAATACAGCTGATCGCAGTCCCGGCATCGGCTGAAATCGTGTTCGTTGCGCGCCACCCCCGGCGGCGCCTCGGCGAGCGCGTCGTCGCGGGAGATCGGCGCGAGTAGCCCGTTGCATCGCGCGCACCGCGTGAACGGCGTGATCCGCGACCGAAGGTCGAAGCGGTCCAGCACTTCCCGCAGCTGCCGGCGTGGGTCCGTTTCGTGGAGGAACGCGCCGTGGGTGACCGCCGACCTCTTGAGCAGTCCCGTGTCCCGGGTCAGGACGATGCGATGCTCCGCCAGGGAGATGTCCACCAGTTCCGTGTCGGCGAAGTCGTTGCGGTAGCGGGTGTCGAAGCCGAGCAGGCGGAGGTAGCGGGCGAGGCGGCCGAGGTGCACGTCGAGCACGAATGTCGGGTTCCGCAACGGTCGGGGGCGCAGTTTCGTCACCCCGGTCAGATCCAGCCGCTCGAACACGGGGTACACCGCGACGCGTTCGCCGCCGCGCAGGAGGTGCCCGAAGTCGACCGACACGTCGTCGACGAGGATCAGATCCACCTCGGTGTGCGGGACGCCCAGCGCCTCGATGCGGTCCTTCACCGACGGTGTGCCGTCGAATCGGTGCTCGAACGTGCGCTTGCGCTGCACCGGCGGCAGAAAGTCGTTCAGCTCCTCGTAGAAGCGGAACTCGCAGTGGCGTAGCGGTTCGGGCATCGGCGTTTCACGTCCTCAGGCCACAGTACTGGCCGCCTCGGCCCGGTCCCTGCCCTTCGTGCGGACACCCAGCACCGCGACGACGCCGCACAGGACGGCGCCGATGATCGCGAGTTCGAGGACGGCCACGTGCATGCCCTGGACGGTGATGGCGATGCCCGCGCAGATGGACGGCACCGCGAGACCGACGTAGCCGACGGTGAAGAACGCGGCGAGCGTGCCGCCCTGGGCGTCGGGGGCGTGCTCGGCGGCGGCGGCGCCCACCGCGCGCATTGCACCGGCGAACGAGAGTCCGTGTCCCACACCGACGACGACGGTCACGGCGCACAAGAGGGCGAGGGACGGCGCGAAGTCGACGACGAGCAAACCGACCATGCCGACGCCGACGGCGCCGATGCCCAGCGTTCGGCAGAGCACGGTGCCGAGACGGTTGGCGACGAGTTGCGCGGACACCGAGCACACCATGACCAGAGCGGCGGCACCGCCGGCGACCACCAGGTTGCTCACGTCGAGCAGGTCGATGATCCACGTCGGGACCACCGACTGGAACAGGCCGACGGCGCCCCATGCCAGTGCGACTCCGAGGGAGGACAGCCAGAACACCCGGCGGAGGGGTGCGGGGACGTGCGGCACCTGGAACAACTGGGTGGGGCGTGACTGTCCGCCGGTGGGTGCGGGGAGCAGCAGCACCAGGATCAGCGCGGGCAGGAGCGCCAGCGCGAACAGGACGTACGGCAGAACCAGGGCGTGCGGAAGGTACTGCGCGACGGCGCCGCCGAACAGCGGGCCGAGCGCCGCGCCGAGGGCGGCGGTGAGGGTGGCGGCGAGACCGGCGCGGCGAAGGTTCCGGGTGGGTTCGTGCTCGATCAGGGCGGCGGAACCGGCGGCCGAGCAGGCGCCGACGGCGATGCCCTGGGAGATCCGGCCGAGGAACAGCCAGATGGTCGAATCGGCGCACGCGAGGAGCACGGCGCCCAGCACGCTGAAGAAGATCGAGGCCAGCAACACGAACCGGCGTCCGAGCGCGTCCGACAGCGGGCCGAAGAACAGCAGCGAGGGAAGCAGACCGGCGACGTAGACGGCGAAGATCAGCGTCTGGACCAGCGGGGTGAAGCCGAATTCGTGGCGGTAGAGCGAGTACAGCGCCGTCGGCATGTTGGAGCCGAGGAGTAGGACGACGAGGAGATAGTTCAGGCCGTGGAAGTGGCGGCCGGTGGTGCGGGCGGCGGCGGTCGGGAGGGTGTCGGCGTGAGCGGTTGACGTGGACGTGGGGGTCGCCTCCTCGGGCTGTCCGACTGCGCGGGCCGTGCAAATACATGGGACGTCCTACGTAGTTTAGACGGGCCTGTCGGGCGGAGCGAGCCGACGAGGTGTGAGGATGAGTACATGACGGTGGTTCGGCGCGAGTCCGCGTATCAGCAGTCCCTGGACTGGATGCGCGGGAGGATCGCCGACGGCGACTGGAAGGTGGGCGAGCGCATCCCCACGGAACCCGAGCTGATGACGCTGCTCGGAGTCGGGCGCAACACCGTGCGCGAGGCCATCAAGACCCTGACCTCCACGGGCATCCTCGAGATCCGGCGGGGGTCGGGGACGTTCGTGCGCGCCCGCACAGACCTCGGCGGGCTGCTCGGGCGGCAGGTCGCGGTCGCGGAGATGCTGAACGTCTTCGAGGTCCGGCGGGCCCTCGAGACGGAGGCCGTCCGGCTGGCGTGCGGGCGCCGCACCGACGACGATCTGCGGTCGCTGTCCGCGCTACTCGACGAGCGGGAACGGACGGCGGATCAACCGTCCGGATTCGCGGACGCCGACCTCGCGTTCCACCTCGGGGTCGTGGAGGCCGCGCACAATCCGGTGCTGTCCGACCTGTTCGCCGGCATCCTCGAACCCACCCGCGCCACGTACGACTTCACCGAGGGCGTCCACCCGCCGTCGCTGACCACCGACGACCATCACGCGGTCGTCGACGCGATCGCCGCCCGCGACGAGGACGCCGCCGTCCGGGCAGCCCTGCGCTACCTCGACCGCGTGCTCGAGGCGGTGCACCAGGCGTCCCGCCCCGTGAGTGGTTGACGAGTCTCTGGACTCCTTAACCACTCACGGGTGGCGGAGCCGCAGGTCGGCGAAACTGTTGAGTGCAGCGGCCATGTCCTCGGCCCGTGGGCTGGTGACGGTCAGGCGGTCGCCGCACGCGGTCGTGACGATCACGGCGGGGCCGGTCCTCGTGACGACGCCGTAGTTGCGCCTGCCCTTCACCTTGAGTCCCCAGCCGCCGAAGTCGTCGAACGGTTTGATCACGTCGACGCGGGCGCCCTCGATCTCCTCGATCCCGTACTGCAGCGCGGTCATGCCCATGTTCACCACCCGGATGCCGGTCCGGTCGACGATCACCCGGAACCGGAGCAGGCTCACGATCAGCATCCCCACGGGAACGAACACCGCCACCGGCCACCATCCACTGGTGAGCAGGCAGACCGCGAGCGCGGGCACGCCGCCGAGCAGAAGCAGCAACACCAGCGAGCCGACGGTGCCGAACCCGACCGTGTCCGCGACGGTCGCCGGGTCGTCGGCGCGCGGCAACCGGGGGTCGGGAGGGTCGGTCGCGGCGACCCGGGGCCGGAAGTCGCGGAGCAGGGCGGCGCCGATCAGGCCGACGACCGCGCCGATCAGGACGCCGAGGCCGAGCGACCACAGTGGAAGTTCGGTGGTCGCGGGGTCGGTGACGTCGAGTTGGACGTACAGCAGCACCACCTGCACCGTGAGGATCAGGCCGACCACGGACAGTCCGACGACGAGCATGGTGCGCCGCATCATCAGCATCGCCTGGGCGAGGGCGGCGATCGCGGCGCATCCGCCGCCGAACAGGACCGTCACCAGGGCGAACGTCCAGGCGCTGGACATCGGAGTGGAGAAGCCGTCCGGCGAGGTGGTGGTCCAGTGCGTCGCGATCTGCGCCGGGAGCCGCGGTTCCCAGACCTTCGTGAGGATCACTCCGGACAGCGCGGCGATCACCGGGAGCAGCAGACCGAAGACTGCGCCTGCGGGGTCGACGACGCGCGAGGAGTTCACCGGACGGGCCGTCGCCTGCCGGTCAGGACGGCTGGCAGGCGCCCTTCAGCGTGCACGCGCCGCAGGAACTGCCGCATCCGCCGGTGTCGGCGGCGGGCACCGAGGCGGCAGCACGCGCGCCGAGCGATCCGCCCGTCGCCGCGGTGAGCGCGGCGGCCACGACGCTGACGAGGACGGCCCCGATTCCGAAGACTCCGCCGATCAGGATTCCGGCGATTCCGCCGATGACGAGGAGCCCGGCCGCGGCGAGCAGGGTGGGCCCCGCGACCTTGTTGGCCAGCGCAAACGTCTGATCGTCGCGCATCGTCTCGGGGGTGCGGACACCCGCCCACCGGTTGCGCGGGAGGCGCTCGGCGAGGCCTGCAACGGCGACACCGGAGACCGCGACGGCGAGCACGAACAGCACGACGGAGGCAATCAACACGTGACCAGGATACGGCGGACCCGGACGCGCAGGTGAGCCCGGGTGGGGTGAGGCTCTACCCTGGTTGACGGTATCTCCCTAATTCAGAATGTCAGCCAAGTAGATAGCGACCACAGTGACCGAGCACGTGCAGCCCGCCAACCCGTCCGACGCGACCCCGCAGCACCGCTACACCGCGGAGCTCGCCGGCCAGATCGAGCAGCGCTGGCAGGACC
>JBCEBZ010000559.1:0-8979 GCA_039206675.1 Rhodococcus sp. (in: high G+C Gram-positive bacteria)
CCCTGCTTCTTCGGGAACCGCAGCTGGGTGTAGTCCCAGTAGGTGTAGACACCCGGGCCGGGGGTGTGCGGCCGGACGACGTCGGCGAATCCCGATTCGACGAACGCCTGGAAGGCCTCGCGCTCGGGGACGGACGTGTGCGTCTTGCCCTCGAACAGCGCCGGATCCCAGACGTCCTCGTCGGTGGGCGCGACGTTCCAGTCACCGACCAGCGCGATCTGCGCGTCCGGATTCCGGTCCAGCCATCCGACCGCATCCGTGTGCAGCTTCGCCAGCCACTCCAGCTTGTACGTGTAATGCGGATCGGCGAGTTCACGGCCGTTGGGGACGTACAGGCTCCAGATGCGGACGCCGTTGCAGGTGGCGCCGATGGCGCGGGCTTCCTGCGCGGGGGCGACCTCCGGGTCCTTGTGGAACCCGGGCTGATCCTCGAAGCCGATCTGCACGTCGTCGAGGCCGACGCGGGACGCGATCGCGACACCGTTCCACTGGCTGAGGCCCACGTGCGCGACCTCGTACCCCAGTTCGCGGAACTGTTCGTACGGGAACTGCTCGTCCTTGCACTTGGTTTCCTGCATCGCCAGCACGTCGACGTCGGACCGCTGGAGCCAGTCCAGGATCCGGTCGGTACGGGCACGAACAGAGTTCACGTTCCAGGTTGCGATGCGCACGGCAGCCACCCTAGCGGCACGCTACGACAGATCCTCAGCCGCCGGGTTCGGTGGCGTAGCGGTACCGGTGGTGCGCCACGAAGCCGACGTTGCGGTACATCGCCTGCGCGCCCTCGTTCTCGACGGCGACTTGCAGGCACGCGTGGGTCGCGCCGTGCTCGCGTCCCCAATTGATCATGTCGCCGCAGATCAGGCTGCCGATTCCGCGGCGGCGGTGGGCCTGCGCCACCTCGACCGCGGTGAGCCCGACCCACCGGCGGTCGTCGGGAGCGGTCGTGACCGATCCGCGGGCGACGGCGAGGAGTGTCGAGTCCGCGGCGCCGATCCGGCCGAAGCCGAGCGTCCCGCCGCGGACCGCGTTCAGCACGTCGACCGCGAAGTCGGGCAGCGCGGACCCGCGGTACCGGTACAGGGCGAGCCAGTCCGGATCGGGGTGATCGGTGACGGTCGTGGTTCGCGGACCCTCGGGCAGCGCCAGGTTGTCGACGTCGGCGGCCATCACGACCACCTCGTCGCTGACGTTCCAGCCCAGCGGCACGTCGCCCAGGCGGTCGGGGATCAGCAGCCGGAGCGGGCGGTCCCGCTCGGCGTACCACTCGCGCAGGCGGTCGAGCGTGCCGCCGGGGGAGGGGTCGTCCAGGCTCCCGACCGACCCGCGGTCGCCGAGCGGCGCCGCCGAGTTGGCGCGTCCGGTGAATCCGTGGCCGTACCGGGCGAGCCAGCCGTCGATCCATGCGTGCTCGATCCCCGGCCAGCCGTCGGCGGAGGCCAGTTCGAGCGACCGGATCTCGCTCGCCCGCACCGGGCGCGCGGGGACGGCCTTCAGTGCGACCACCCGCTCCGGCTCCACTTCGACCGCGGAGCCGGCCGCGTCGCGGACCACCACGAGCGGTTCGACGCTCTCGAGCACCCCGATGACGTCGGTCATCGGATGGCTCGAACCGGGTGGCAGCTGGTACCGCAGCACCACCCGGCTTCCGAGCGGAATGTCAGTCGTCATGCCCGAACGGGTCTTCGACCGTTCCCGGCACCCAGCTGAGGCCGGGAACTCCCCAGCCCGCGCGCTTGATGGTCTTCTTGGCGGCGCGTGCGTTCCGGCCGACCAGCATGTCGACGTAGAGGAAACCGTCGAGGTGACCGACCTCGTGCTGCAGCATGCGCGCGAAGAAGTCGCGTCCCTCGATCTCGACGGCGTTGCCGTCGGCGTCGGTGCCGGTGACCTTCGCCCACTCGGCGCGGCCGGTGGGGAACTGCTCGCCGGGAACGGACAGGCAGCCCTCGACGTCGTCGTCCGGGTCCGGCATGGTCTCGGGTCGTTCCGACGTCTCGAGGACCGGGTTGACGACGCAACCCCGGCGGCGGAACGGCTTTCCGGTCTCGTCGACATCGGGGCAGTCGTAGACGAACAACCGCAGCGGGATTCCGACCTGGTTGGCGGCGAGCCCGACGCCGTTGGCGGCGTCCATCGTGTCGTACATGTCCGCTATAAGTTCGGAGAGCTCTGCCGGTGACTCGGACACCGTCTCGGTCGGTTCGTGCAATACCGGGTCGCCCACGATCCGGATGGGGAGGATGGCCATGGTCGTCAAGGATAGTGCGGCGCGCCCGAGCCGTTCGCACTGCCCGCGGCGTTCGCCGTGGTTGAATAGTCGCTGAAGTACAGCTGTGTAATTCGTTGCTCGGTCGGCCACGCGATCGAGGAGCCGGGGGAAACGTGGTTTCGCTGAGGGCGAGCGAGAGCTAGTAGTCGAGGAGTGAGATGGACGGCGCAACAGCGCGTAGTCGGAACCAGTCCGAGCGCATCGACAGCGACAACTCCGCAGGGGTCGACCACGTCGGCAACGACGACGGCCTCTCGCGTCGGGAGCACGACATCCTGTCCTTCGAGCGCCAATGGTGGAAGTACGCCGGTGCCAAGGAAGAGGCGATCAAAGAGCTGTTCGACATGTCCGCCACCAGGTACTACCAGGTGCTCAACGCGCTGGTGGACCGGCCCGAGGCACTGGCAGCCGACCCGATGCTCGTGAAGCGCCTGCGACGGCTGCGCGCGAGCAGGCAGAAGGCCCGCGCGGCCCGTCGCCTCGGGTTCGACGTCACGTAGCAGCCGGTCGCTAAGGTCGACATCGTGAGTACTCCGAAACCCGAATCGTCCGGCCCGCCGTTACGTGCCCTCGCGATGGTGCTGATCGCCCTCGCGATTCTCTTCGCGGGTCTCGGGTTCGCCTCGCTCGGAGGTTCGGACTCGGAGGAGACCGCCGCCACCGTCACGACCTCGGCGGCTGCCACGACCACCGCCGCCCGTCCGACGACGGCCGCCGGAGCGGCGGGGGGCACCTCCGCTTCCGCGGCGAGCACGACGTCCGGCGCGTCCAGTACCACGAAGGCCGCCGACGCCGCGTCGGTTCCGGTGCGGGTGCTCAACAACAGCAACGTCACGGGTCTCGCGAGCCAGACCGCCACCGAACTGATGTCGTCGGGGTGGACGGTGTCGGAGACCGGCAACTACAGCGACGGCACCATCTCCGAAACCACGGTGTACTACGGGACTTCCGCCGCCGAGAAGGAAGCGGCCACCGAGATCGCGACGCAACTCGGGGTGTCGGCCGAGCCGAAGTTCCCGGGTATCGCGAATTCGTCTGCCGGTGTGGTCGTCATCGTCACTTCCGCGCAGTAGACCGGACGGTCGGTGCGCCGGTGCCGCGGTTATGATCAGGTGCACTTCTTCGCCACCTCAAAGGAGCGGTTTGATGGCCTCGAGTTCTACCCGTCGGATGTCCTGGCGCATTGTCACCCCGGTGGTGGCCCTTGCGGCTCTCGGACTGACCGCCTGCAGTAACAACGAGGAGCCGACCGACGTTCCCGGCACCACTCCTCCCGTCTGGACCGGCGCCGCCGATCCCAGTGCCGCAGGCGTTCCCGGCGACGCCGAGAGCGGTTCGGGCGAGCACGCGGAGAGCGGTGCGCTCACCGCGACGCTGAAGAACGCGGAGGGCGAGAACGTGGGTACCGCCACGTTCAAGCAGTCGGGAAGTCACGTCGAGGTCACTGTTTCCGTCAAGGATCAGACTCCCGGATTCCACGGGTTCCACGTGCACTCCGTCGGAAAGTGTGAGACGAACTCCGTGGCACCGACCGGTGGTGCGCCCGGAAACTTCCTGTCCGCGGGCGGGCACTTCCAGGCCGAGGGCCACTCGGGGCACCCCGCGAGCGGCGATCTCACCTCGCTGCAGGTGCTGGAGGACGGCACCGCCGAGTTGGTCACCAGCACCGACGCCTTCACGGTCGAGGACCTGAAGAACGGCGACAGCGGCACCGCGGTCATGATCCACTCGGGTCCCGACAATTTCGCGAACATCCCCACCCGTTACGCACCCGCTCCCGATCAGGAAACCCTGAACACCGGTGACGCGGGCTCGCGCGTGGCCTGCGGTGTCATCGGCGCCGGCTGAGTCGCGTGACACCCCGGCTGCGGCCGGGGTGTCGGTGCGCTGCCGCGGGCTGCGGCCTGTGGTTGGATCGAAACCGTGGTAGTTCCCTTCCCCGGTTCGCCGCGGCCGACACTGGGTGTCGAGTGGGAGATCGCGCTGGTCGACAGGGTCACGCGGGATCTCTCCAATACGGCCGCGGAGGTGTTCGACGCGGTCGCGAATCTCGCGGGTCCGGAGGATCCGCGGATCACCAAGGAGTTGCTGCGCAATACCGTCGAACTCGTCACCGGCATCCACTCCACCGTCGGTGAGGCGATGGACGACCTCGACGAGTCGCTCGACCTGTTGCGGCGGGCGGCGAACCCGCTCGGGGTCGATCTCATCTGCGCCGGCACGCATCCGTTCGCGCAGTGGTCGACCCAATTGGTTACGCGCACACCGGATTACGACGAGCTGATCGAGCGCACCCAGTGGTGGGGCCGTCAGATGCTGATCTGGGGTGTCCACGTCCACGTGGGTGTGTCCTCGCCGCAGAAGGTGTTCCCGATCCTCAACGCGCTGTTGCAGCGGTACCCGCATCTGCTCGCGCTGTCCGCGTCCTCACCGATGTGGGCGGGACACAACACGGGGTACGCCAGCAATCGCGCCCTGATGTTCCAGCAACTCCCCACCGCGGGGCTGCCGTACCAGTTCGCGAACTGGGCGCAGTACGAGGATTTCATCAGCGACCAGATGAAGACCGGCGTGATCACCAAGATCGGCGGCATGCACTGGGACATCCGGCCCGCGCCGCGGTGGGGCACCATCGAGGTCCGTGTCTTCGACGGCATCTCCACCCGCGCCGAACTCAGTTCTCTCGTCGCGCTCGTGCACTGTCTGATCGTCGACCTGGACCGGCGTTTCGAGGCGGGCGAGAACCTGCCGAACCTGCAGCCGTGGCACGTGAAGGAAAACAAGTGGCGGGCTGCGCGGTACGGGCTCGACGCCGAGATCATCCTCGACGAGGACAGCAACGAGCGGCTCGTCACCGACGACCTGAACGACCTGCTGGAGAAACTGGCGCCGACCGCGGTGCGGCTCGGCTGCGCGGACGAATTGGCGGCTGTGGCGGAGATTCCCCGCCGAGGCGCCTCCTACCAGCGACAACGTCAGGTCGCGGAGGCGACCGGCGGTGACCTGGTGGCCGTCGTCGATGCCCTGGTGAAGGAGCTCGGGACCTGAAAGCCGGTCTCGGGCAGGACACTCGTCCACTTCCCGTTCACGTGTTGTTTACACTTGGCGGGTGTCGATCGACGATGTTGCCGTTGTCCGGCCGGGTGGGTCCGTCGATCGTTCCCGCATGTTCGCTGCGGGCGGTGCGCTCGGTGTGGCGATCCTGCTGGTCGTGGTCCAGTCGGTCGCGTCCGTCCAGGGTTTCCAGGGTCCCCTCGAGAGCCTGTTCCACGACTACGTCCTGACCCCGAAGTCGGCGTCCGTTCCGTGGGCCGGCCTCGCACTCGCGATGGTCGGGCTCGGCAACCGGCAACGGGTTTTCGCGCTGTCCGCGGCGGCGGGCATCGACGTGGTGGTCGCCGCCGTGCGCTACCTGTCGGGTGGCCCGCTGACCGTGGGGAACGGTGCGACGTGGGTACTCACGGCGGTCGGTGTCCACGCGGCGGTCCGGTGGACCGGCGAGCAACGGCGCAGCGCCCTGAAAGGTGTCGGGCTGGGTGCGCTGCTGATTCTCGCGACCAAGTTCGGCGACGCCTGGCTGCAGGTGACGATCATGGCCGGGCCGATGGTCCTCGACGAATTCGCCCAGCTCGCGGATCACGCGCTGGGAAGCCCGTCGTGGCACATGGGTCAGTTCGTCGACGCGCTCGGCCCCGTCGGTTACGGCATCCTGCACTGGGTCTACATCGAACTGCCCGTCGCGGCGATCGCGGTCGCCGTCTACCAACTGCGGAACGGATGGCCCTCGCACTACCTGGTGCGCACGTTCCTGCTGATCGGCCTCGTCGGTCCCGTGTTCTACGTGCTGTTCCCCGTGGTCGGTCCGATCTTCGCGTTCGGCACCCAAGGGCAGGGGTTCCAGGTCAGCGACTACTGGCCGAACCTCGTCCCGGCGCCCGACTTCGCGCCCGAACCGATACCGTTCGATTCGACGACCCCCCGCAACTGCATGCCGAGCCTGCACACGGCGTGGGCCCTCGCGCTGTTCATCCATTCCCGGCAGGGCGCCTGGTGGCTGCGTCTCGGCGGCACGTTCTGGTTGGTGTGCACACTGACCGCGACCCTCGGGTTCGGCTACCACTACGGCGTCGACCTGGTCGCCGGCGCCGTCCTGTGTCTGACCATCGAGTCCGCGCTCCGCGATCCCGAACGGGGGTGGGGCTGGTTCCGGGTCCGTCTCGTCGGCGGTGGCGTGCTCGTCCTGGCGGGACTGCTGCTCAGCTACCGCTACCTCGCGGTGCCGATGGGACGATTCCCGGAGGTGTCCGGACCGCTCGTTCTCGGTGCCCTC
This sequence comes from Rhodococcus sp. (in: high G+C Gram-positive bacteria), assembly GCA_039206675.1. Classification (GTDB taxonomy): domain Bacteria; phylum Actinomycetota; class Actinomycetes; order Mycobacteriales; family Mycobacteriaceae; genus Rhodococcus_F. The sequence continues at coordinate 6,603 of JBCEBZ010000559.1, forward strand.
GCCGCCGTGAGTCTCGGCTTCTACGCGACGTTCTTCGCCCGGCCCGACACCGCACTCGCCCGGTGGGGCAGCGGCGCGAAGGCGGCCGTCACGGACGTTCTGGCGGCTCCAACTCGTTGATCATCAGCAGCCCGTCCTGATCGCGCTGCTCCCGGTACGCCACCCGGCCCACACTGTGCGCGATGACCGGCGCGGTGAACAGGGTGAAGATGCCGACGAGGATCAGCATCCAGATGTCGACGTTGCCGCGCAGTTCGAGGACGGCGCCCGCGAGAACCATGATCAGACCGACCACCTGGGGTTTGGTGGCGGCGTGCATGCGGCGCAGGGTGTCCGGGAAGCGGACGATGGCGATGGCGGCCGTCAGCGCGAGCAGCGACCCGCACAGCATGAGGGTGGCCCCGACGACGTTCAGCACGGTGGTCACGACTTGTCACTCACCCGGAACCGGGCCACCGACACCGAGCCGATGAACCCCACCAGCGACAACGCGACGATGGCGGGCACGATCGTCGTGTCGCCGGTGTACGCCGCCCACACGGCGAGTCCGCACATCGCGAGCGCGATGAGCGTGTCGAGGGCGACGAGGCGATCCAGCGAGTTCGGGCCGTCGAGCAGCCGGAACGTCGTGAGCACCCCGGCGACGACCAGGATGATCCCGGATATGACCGATACGACTGTCATGAGCTGCCCTCCTGAGCGGGGTCGTCGTACTGCTGGTCGCGGTTGTGCCAGGGGCTCGGTTTCCAGTCGGAGTCCCGTTCGAACGCCTCGACGAACAACCGTTCCAACTGCGCGACCGTGCGGTAGAACTGGCTGACCGCCTTCTGCGAGCCCATGTCCAGGACGTGGACGTAGACGATCCGCCGGACCTGGTCGATCTCGAGGACCATGGTGCCCGGAATGAGGTTCAGCACGTCGATGCACAGGGTCAGGACGAGGTCCGACTTGATCCCCAGCTGGTAGCGCAGGACGCCGGTGACGGGCGGGGGCCCGGGCCGGAGCGCGAGCCACGCGATCTGGAGGCTCGACTGGAGCGAGTAGTACACGAACATCACGGCCAGCCGCAGCAGCGGCAGGACGTGCACCCGGCCCTCCACGGGCACCCGCGGCAGGGGCATGAGCACCATGATGAGCGCGCCGACGGCGAGTCCGCCGAGGATGTTTCCCCAGCTGACGTTGCCCCACAACAGGATCCACACCGACATCAGCCACAGCAGCGCGCCGAACTGGAGAATTCTCTCGCGTTTCATCGCGGCGCCTCCTGAGCCTCGCCGCCGGGGTGACCGCCGAGGACGGCGTCGATGTAGACGGACCGGTTCTGCAGATCGCTCGCCGCGCGATCGCTGATCTGGATGATCTGGCCTGCGAACACCGTCATCGCCAGCCCGACGGCGACGAGGGCGACGGTGGGGATCAGCATCATCGCGGGGATCCGGCCGACGTCGGCGCGGTCGACGAACGCGATGTCGGCCTCGGACTCGTCGAGCAGGGCCGACGGGCTGACGTCCGCGAGGTCGCCCTCGGGTGCGTCGGCGCGGGCCCGCCAGAATGCCTTGGTCCACACGCGTGCGACGACGTACAGGGTGAGGAGGCTGGTGACGGTGCCGCCGGCGACGAGGACCCACGCCAGCACGCTCGCGTCCGCCGAGCCGGCCTGCAACAACGCGACCTTGCCGATGAACCCGGAGAACGGGGGAATGCCACCGAGGTTGAGGGCCGGAATGAGGAAGACGATCGCCAGGACGGGACTGGCCGCGGCGAGCCCGCCGAGACGCCGCAACGACGACGATCCGGCCTGGCGTTCGATCAGACCGACCACCAGGAACAGTGTGGTCTGCACGAGAATGTGGTGGGCCACGTAGTAGATGGCACCCGAGAGCCCCGACTGCGTGGACAGCGCCACACCGAACACCATGTACCCGATGTGGCTGACCAGGGTGAACGACAGCAGACGTTTGATGTCGCTCTGCGCGATCGCGCCGAGGATGCCGACGAGCATCGTCAGCAGGCCGCAGACCATCAGCACGTTGTCGAGTTCGCCCTCCGGGAAGAGCAGCGTGTGCGCGCGGATGATCGCGTACACACCGACCTTGGTGAGCAGGCCGGCGAACACCGCGGTGACCGGTGCCGGTGCGGTCGGGTAGGAGTCGGGCAGCCACGCCGACAACGGGAACACCGCGGCCTTGATGCCGAAGGCCACCAGCAGCACCGCGAACAACGCGGTGCGGGTGCCGTCGGGGACATCGTCGAGCCGGACCGCGAGTTCGGCGAGATTCAGCGTGCCGGTCGCCGCGTACACCAACGCGATGCCGATCAGGAAGATCAGCGAGGACACCATGGACACCATCACGTAGGCGATACCGGCGCGCACCCG
>JBCEBZ010000560.1:0-8967 GCA_039206675.1 Rhodococcus sp. (in: high G+C Gram-positive bacteria)
TCGAGGGGTCCTTGCCGGAGAACGCGCCGCCGCCGTGGCGGGCCATGCCGCCGTACGTGTCGACGATGATCTTGCGGCCGGTCAGGCCGGCGTCGCCCATCGGGCCGCCGAGCACGAACTTGCCGGTCGGGTTGACGAGCAGGCGGATGTCCGAGACGTCGAGTTCGGGCATGTCGATCTCCGCGAGAACCGAACCGAGCACCTTCTCCCGCAGATCCGGCGTGAGCAGGTTGTCGAGGTCGATGTCGGCGGCGTGCTGCGTCGAGATGACCACGGTGTCGAGGCGAACCGCCTTGTCGCCGTCGTACTCGATGGTGACCTGGGTCTTGCCGTCCGGACGCAGGTACGGGAGGACCCCGGACTTGCGGACCTCGGTGAGTCGCCGCGACAGCCGGTGCGCCAGCGCGATCGGCAGGGGCATCAGTTCCGGGGTGTCGGTGGTGGCGAACCCGAACATCAGGCCCTGGTCGCCCGCGCCCTGACGGTCGATCTCGTCGTCGCTCAGTTCGCCGGTGCGGACCTCGTGCGAGTGGTCGACGCCCTGGGCGATCTCCGGGGACTGCGCCCCGATCGCCACGTTGACGCCGCAGGAGTTGCCGTCGAAGCCCTTGGCCGAGGAGTCGTACCCGATCTCGAGCACGGTGTCGCGGACGATCTTGGGGATGTCGGCGTAGGCGGTGGTCGTCACCTCACCGGCGACGTGGACCTGTCCGGTGGTCACCAGTGTCTCGACGGCGACGCGGGCGCGAGGGTCGTCGGTGAGGAGCGCGTCGAGGATGGAGTCGCTGATCGCATCACAAATCTTGTCCGGGTGCCCCTCGGTCACAGACTCACTGGTGAATAGCCGACTACCGGACTGGCTCACAGAATTCCCTCTCGACAGTTGTCTCGAACAGCACTTGAAAACAGCTTAGCTGCGTAATACAACGAACGACCCTAGCGCCACCCCGGCGGGAGTGACCATCCTTAGAATCACCGAAACCCTGCCGAACGTTTCGTCAGAGTGTCCGGAAGATCTGGTCGACGGCGTCGAGCACCCGGCTCGCCATCAACGCCTTCGACCCGTGCTCGAGCGCGGACTCGGAACCGTCGGCTCCGAGCAGCCACCCGTCGTTGTGGTCCACCTCGAACGCCTTGCCCTCACCGACCGCGTTGACGACGAGGAGGTCGCAGCCCTTACGCGCGAGCTTGGCCCGGGCGTAGGTGAGGACGTCGCCGTCCGCGTCGCCGGTCTCGGCCGCGAATCCGACGATCACGGTCTTCGACGGGATCTCGCCGTCCCTGCGGGACTGGACGAGGCCGGCGAGGATGTCCTCGTTCTTGGTGAGTGCGATCGAGTCGGGCTCGCCGGCACCCTTCTTGATCTTGCTCGCCACCGTGGTCGTCGGCCGGAAGTCGGCGACGGCCGCGGCCATGATCACCGCGTCGAATCCGGGCGCGTGCTTGGCGACGGCGACCCGCATGTCCTCCGCGGTGCGCACGTGCACCATGTCGACCGCGGACGGGTCGGCGAGGCCGGCGGTGTAACCGGAGACGAGAGTGACCTCGGCCCCGCGCTGCACGGCGAGCCGGGCGATGGCGTACCCCTGCTTGCCCGAGCTGCGGTTCCCGAGGAACCGCACCGGGTCGAGCGGTTCCCGGGTGCCGCCCGCGGACACGAGAACCCGCCGGCCCTCGAGGTCACGGGGCAGCGCGTCGGGACGCTCGACCAGCAACGACGCCAATCCGACGATCTCGTCGGGTTCGGGCAGCCGGCCCGCGCCGGTGTCCTTGCCGGTGAGGCGGCCGGACGCGGGTTCGATGACGGTCACGCCGCGGGCGCGCAACGTGGCGACGTTGGCGACGGTGGCCGGGTGCTCCCACATCTCCGTGTGCATCGCGGGTGCGAACACGACGGGACATCGCGCGGTGAGCAGCGTCGCGGTGAGCAGGTCGTCCGCGCGTCCCGCCACGGCCCGCGCCATGAGGTCGGCGGTCGCGGGCGCGATGACGACGAGATCCGCTTCCTGCCCGAGACGAACGTGCGGAACCTGCGGGACGTCGGTGAACACACCCGTGTGCACGGGATTGCCCGACAGCGCCTCGAACGTCGCCTTGCCGACGAACTCGAGCGCGGACTCGGTCGGGATGACCCGCACATGGTGTCCGGCCTCGGTGAAGGCGCGGATGACGGCGCAGCTCTTGTAGGCGGCGATGCCGCCGCCGACACCGACGACGATCCGCTTGCGCGCCCCCGCGGGCACCGGTTCCGGTGAATCCGTCACGTGCCCGGGGTGCGGGCCCGCTGCCTGCTCAGGCATCGCAGATCCTCCGCTCACTCGCCTTCGGTGTGCTCGAGAAGATCGGAGTGGATCTCACGCAGCGCGATCGACAGCGGCTTCTCCTGCAGGCCCGGCTCCACGAGGGGGCCGACGTACTCGAGGATGCCGTCGCCGAGCTGGTTGTAGTAGTCGTTGATCTGGCGCGCACGCTTGGCCGCGTAGATCACCAGCGCGTACTTCGACGACGTGCGGGCGAGCAGCTCGTCGATCGGAGGGTTGGTGATGCCGAGCGGGGTGTCGTAAGCCGGCAGGGCGCCGTGGCTGGGTGTGGCGGACGCTACTGCGGGGGTGCTGCTCACTCGGTATCTCCTGAAATTGTTCGGGCTAGTGGATGTGAGATCTAGTGGCTCGACTCGGACTGTTCCGGTCGTCCAACCAACAAGGATACCAACTCGTCGCACGTCCGGCTGACATCCTCGTTCACGACGACCACGTCGAACTCGTCCTGCGCCTCCAGCTCGACCCGGGCGGTCGCCAGACGCCGCTCCACGACCTCCGCGGATTCGGTGCCCCGGCCGGTCAGCCTCTCGACCAGCACATCCCAGCTGGGGGGTGCCATGAAGACGAGCAGAGCTTCCGGCATCGCGGCGCGGACGGCCCGCGCACCGGCGAGATCGACCTCGACCAGCACCGGTTTGCCCTGTTCGATCGCCGCGCGGACCGGGGCGGCCGGGGTACCCGACAGCTGGAGTCCGCCGTGGATCTCGGCCCATTCGAGCAGCTCACCGGAATCGATCATCCGCTGGAACTCGTCGCGTGAGGTGAACCGGTAGTCCTTTCCGTCCACCTCCCCCGGGCGCGGATCGCGTGTCGTCGCGGACACGCTGAAGACGAGCTCCGGCATCCGCTCACGCAGGAGTCGCACCACGCTGGACTTACCGACGGCCGAGGGGCCGGCCAGAACTACCAGCCGACCCCTCCGCACTGCGGTCTTGCGCTCTGACACTTGTGCGTCAGCCACCACTGTCGTGCTCAGGCCTCGAAGTCGAACTTGGCGAGCAGGGCCTTGCGCTGCCGATCGCCGAGGCCACGGAGGCGACGGGTCGGAGCGATCTCCAGCTCGGTCATGATCTCCTGCGCCTTGACCTTGCCCACCTTGGGCAGAGCCTCGAGCAGCGCCGACACCTTCATCTTGCCCAGGATCTCGTCGTCCTCGGCGTCCTTGAGAACCTGCTTGAGGTCGGTGCCACCACGCTTCAGGCGCTCCTTGAGCTCAGCCCTGGCCTTGCGGGCAGCAGCTGCCTTCTCCAAAGCAGCAGCGCGCTGCTCATCAGTCAACTGGGGAAGGGCCACGGTTCCTCCGTCTCGTCGTTGGCAAATAGTCCAAACCACTGGATAACCAGCAGCGATAGCGACCGTACTCACGCCCGGCGCCGATTGCGAACCCACCCCCCGAGGTCAGAGCCGGATTCAGGTGGGCTATGAGAGTGCGGACTCGATCTCGTCACGCACCTTCACGGCCGCCTCACGCAGTGCCGCGGCCGACGGTCCAGCCCGGAGAACACCACGAGAACTGTTCGGCAACAACAGTTTTCGAGAATCGGGAAAAATGTCGGCGAGATCACCGGGAGTCGCGCCCTGGGCGCCGAGACCGGGCGCCAGAATCGGCCCGGAAAAATTCGACAAATCCAGGCCGTGTCCGCGTGTCGCGCCCACCACCAGACCCACCAGACCCGGTTGCGCGTCGTTGTGCCGGACCGCCGCGTCCACCACGGACTGGGCCACGGACACCCCCGCGGCCGTCCCCGCCGCCTGCAGATCGCCGCCCTCGGGATTGGACGTGCGGGCCAGCACGAAGAGCCCGCGGCCCTGCTCCGCCGCCAGCGACAGCGCCGGATCGAGGGCACCGAATCCCAGGTACGGCGACACCGTCACGGCATCGGACGACAGAGCGGACTCCGGGCCCAGCCAGGACTGCGCGTACGCCGCCATCGTCGACCCGATGTCTCCGCGCTTGGCGTCGGCGACCACGAGCGTCCCTGCCTCCCTGAGGACCGAAATGGTGCGTTCGAGCACCGCGTACCCAGCGGAGCCGTACGCTTCGAAGAACGCCACCTGAGGCTTCACGACGGCCACCTCACCGACGAAGGCCTCCACGCAGATCTCCGCGAACGTCTCCAGCCCCTCGGCGGAGACGGGCAGCCCCCACGCCTCGAGCAGCCCCGGGTGCGGGTCGATGCCGACACACAACCGCCCCCGGTGCTCGACCGCCGACGTCAGCCGATGCAGCCAGGAGTGGTGGTGATGGTGGTGTCCGCTCACGACGAGGCGGATCCGGTCGCGGGGGCCACGACCACGGCGGGCGACCGCAGCCGCGCGTGCAGCGCCTGGAGCGACTGGACGCCGATGTCGCCGCGGATCGCGGCCTCGATGCCCTGCACGGCGGCGGACGCTCCCTGCACGGTGGTGACGCACGGGATGTTCATGGCGACGGCCGCGCTGCGGATCTCGTAGCCGTCGACACGCGGTCCGGAGTTGCCGTACGGCGTGTTGATCACCATGTCGACCTCGCCGTCGCGGATCGTCTCGACGATGGTGCGCTCCCCCGCCTCCAGCTTCTCGCCGGAGTGCTTGTGCACCTCCTGGCAGGTGATCCCGTTGCGGCGGAGAACCGCGGCGGTGCCCTCGGTGGCCAGGATCCGGAAGCCCAGGTCGGCGAGCCGCTTGACCGGGAAGATCAGCGACCGCTTGTCCTTGTTGGCGACCGAGACGAACACCGAGCCCGAGGTGGGCAGCGAACCGTACGCGGCCGTCTGGCTCTTCGCGAACGCGGTGCCGAAGTCGGCGTCGATGCCCATGACCTCGCCGGTCGACTTCATCTCCGGGCTCAGCAGGGTGTCGACCCCGGTGCCGTCGGCGCGGCGGAACCGGTTGAACGGCAGCACCGCCTCCTTGACGGCGACGGGCGCATCCGCCGGGGTCCAGCCGCCGTCACCGGTGGCCGGGAGCACGCCGCTCGTGCGCAGATCGGCGATGGACTCGCCGAGCATGACGCGGGCGCACGCCTTGGCGAGCTGCACGGCCGTCGCCTTCGACACGAACGGCACGGTGCGGCTGGCGCGGGGGTTGGCCTCGAGGACGTACAGGATGTCGTCCTTGAGGGCGTACTGGACGTTGAGCAGGCCCTTCACGCCGATGCCCTTGGCCAGCGCCTCCGTGGAGCGGCGGACGTTCTCGAGGTCGGCGCGGCCGAGGGTGATCGGCGGCAGCGCACAGGCCGAGTCGCCCGAGTGGATGCCGGCCTCCTCGATGTGCTCCATCACGCCGCCGAGGTACACCTCGGTGCCGTCGCACAGCGCGTCGACGTCGATCTCGATGGCGTCTTCCAGGAACCGGTCGACGAGCACCGGCCGGTCGTCGGAGATCTCGGTGGCACGAGAGATGTAGCTTTCGAGGGACGCCTCGTCGTACACGATCTCCATGCCGCGGCCACCGAGGACGTACGACGGCCGCACCAGCACCGGGTATCCGATACCGGCGGCGATGTCGCGGGCCCCGGCGAACGTGGTGGCGGTCCCGAACTTGGGAGCGGGCAGACCGGCGTCGACCAGCACCTTCCCGAACTCGCCGCGGTCCTCCGCGAGGTCGATCGCCTCGGGGCTGGTGCCGACGATCGGCACCCCCGCCGCCTTCAGCCGCTTCGCCAGACCCAGCGGGGTCTGGCCGCCGAGCTGCACGATCACACCGGCGACGGTGCCCGAGATCGACTCCGCCCGGTACACCTCGAACACGTCCTCGAACGTGAGCGGTTCGAAGTACAGCCGGTCGGCCGTGTCGTAGTCGGTGGAGACGGTCTCCGGGTTGCAGTTGACCATCACGGTCTCGTAGCCGGCCTCCGACAGCGTCAGGGCGGCGTGGACGCAGGAGTAGTCGAACTCGATGCCCTGACCGATGCGGTTCGGTCCGGAACCGAGGATCAGGACCTTCGGACGCTCGGTCTGCGGGGCCACCTCGGACTCGGCCGCCGGGTCCAGTTCGTACGTGGAGTAGTGGTACGGCGTCTTCGCCTCGAACTCGGCGGCGCAGGTGTCGACCGTCTTGTAGACGGGGTGGACGTCCCACTGCTCACGCAGCGCGCGGACCGCGTCCTCGCCACCGATCTCGGGGCGCAGGGCCGCGACCTGCCGATCCGACAGGCCGTGGTGCTTGGCGCGGCGCAGAACCCGCTCGGTCACCTCGGGTGCCTCGCGCAGCGCGTCTCCGAGCTCGTGGATCTGCTGGATCTGGTCGAGGAACCACGGGTCGATCTTCGTGGCGTCGAACAACTGCTCGACGGTGGCGCCGAGCGCGAACGCCTTCTCGAGTCCGTACACGCGTCCGTCGCGGGGGATGCTCAGTTCCGCGAGGAGGCTGTCGAGGTCGGCGGCCTCCACGTCGGGACCCGTCCAGTACCCGGCCCGCTTGGTCTCGAGGGAGCGCAGCACCTTGCCGAACGCCTCGGTGAAGTTGCGGCCGATCGACATGGCCTCGCCGACCGACTTCATCGTGGTGGTGAGGGTGTCGTCGGCGCCGGGGAACTTCTCGAACGCGAACCGGGGCGCCTTGACCACGACGTAGTCGAGGGTCGGCTCGAAGCACGCCGGGGTTTCCTTCGTGATGTCGTTGACGATCTCGTCCAGGGTGTAGCCGATGGCGAGCTTCGCGGCGATCTTCGCGATCGGGAAGCCGGTCGCCTTGGACGCGAGGGCGCTGGACCGGGACACGCGCGGGTTCATCTCGATGACGACGAGGCGCCCGTCGGCAGGGTCCATCGCGAACTGGATGTTGCAGCCGCCGGTGTCGACGCCGACCTCGCGGAGGATGTCGATCGAGAGGTCGCGCATCGCCTGGTACTCACGGTCGGTGAGGGTCATGGCGGGGGCGACGGTGATCGAGTCACCGGTGTGCACACCGACCGGGTCGACGTTCTCGATCGAGCACACGATCACCACGTTGTCGCGGCCGTCGCGCATCAGCTCGAGTTCGTATTCCTTCCACCCGAGGATCGACTCCTCGATCAGCACGTTGGCGGTGGGGGACGCGGCGAGGCCGCCGCCGGCGATCCGGGTGAGGTCCTCGTCGTCGTAGGCCATGCCGGAGCCGAGGCCGCCCATCGTGAACGACGGCCGCACGACCACGGGGAAGCCCAGTTCGGCGACCGTGTCGCGGACCTCGTCCATCGTGAAGCAGACGCGGGAGCGCGCGGACTCGCCGCCGACCTTGGCGACGATGTCCTTGAACTTCTGCCGGTCCTCGCCGCGCTGGATGGCGTCGAAATCGGCGCCGATCAGCTCGACGTCGTACTTCTCGAGGATGCCCTGCTCGTGCAGCGCTACCGCGGTGTTGAGGGCCGTCTGACCACCGAGCGTCGCGAGGACGGCGTCGATCGGGTGCCCCTTCTCGGCTTCGAGGGCGATGACCTTCTCGACGAATTCGGCGGTGATCGGCTCCACGTACGTGGCGTCCGCGAACTCGGGGTCGGTCATGATCGTGGCCGGGTTGGAGTTGACGAGGCTGACCCGCAGGCCCTCCTCGCGCAGCACCCGGCAGGCCTGGGTTCCGGAATAGTCGAACTCACAGGCCTGGCCGATGACGATCGGCCCGGAGCCGATCACCAGGATGTGGGAGAGATCTGTACGGCGTGGCATTAGTTCTTGACTCCCTCGAGCAGGCTGGTGAAGCGGTCGAACAGGTACGCGGCGTCGTGCGGGCCCGCCGCGGCCTCGGGGTGGTACTGCACCGAGAAGGCGGATCCGTCGAGCAGGCGGACCCCCTCGACGGCGCCGTCGTTGGCGCAGGTGTGACTGACGACGGCCCTGCCGAACGGGGTGTCGAACTCCTGTCCGGCCTCCCCCTCCAGCGCGAACCCGTGGTTCTGAGCGGTGATCGCGATGCGTCCCGTCTCGTGTTCGACGACCGGGATGTTGATGCCCCGGTGACCGAACTTCATCTTGTACGTGCCGAGACCGAGGGCGCGCCCGAGAATCTGGTTGCCGAAGCAGATGCCGAACAGGGGCAGACCCTGCCCGATGACTTCCTTCGTCAGGTGCACGGCACCGTCGGCTGTCGCCGGGTCACCGGGGCCGTTGGAGAGGAAGACGCCGTCGGCCTTCAGATCCAGGATCTGCGCGAGCGTGGCGTCGGACGGGAGCACGTGCACCCGGATGCCGCGCTCGGCGAACATGCGCGGGGTGTTGGTCTTGATGCCGAGGTCGATGGCCGCGACCGTGAAGCGCGCGTCTCCCCCGGTCGGCTCGACGACGTACCCGCTGGTGGTGCTGACCTCGCCGGCGAGGTCCGCGCCGAGCATCGACGGCTGGCCCTTCACCCGCTCGAGCAGCACGTCGGTGTCGGCGAGGGCGTCGCCGGAGAACACGCCGGCGCGCATGGAGCCGCGGGTACGCAGGTGGCGGACCAGGGCCCGGGTGTCGATGCCGGCGATCCCGACGACTCCCTGCTTGACCAGCTCGTCCTGCAGGGAGCCGGTGGCCCGCCAGCTGGAGGTGCGGCGGGCGGGGTCGCGGACGACGTACCCGGCCACCCAGATCTTCGCCTCGGCGCTGCTGCCGGTGGGCCCGACGGACTCGTCGTCCTCGTCGTTCCACCCCGTGTTGCCGATCTGCGGCGCGGTGGCCACCACGATCTGGCGGTGGTAGCTGGGGTCGGT
>JBCEBZ010000561.1:0-8948 GCA_039206675.1 Rhodococcus sp. (in: high G+C Gram-positive bacteria)
GCCCAGCAGAGGGAGATCGCCGACATGCAGGCCCTGCTCGGCTGACCACTACAGCAAAAGGCCGCGTAATCCGAGGATTACGCGGCCTTTTCGGTGCCTGCGCGAGTTACCGGCTCGTGAAGGGCAGCAGAGCCATCTCGCGAGCGTTCTTGACGGCGACGGCAACCTGACGCTGCTGCTGCGGGGTCAGGCCCGTGACGCGGCGGCTGCGGATCTTGCCGCGGTCCGAGATGAACGTGCGGAGGAGGTTGATGTCCTTGTAATCGACGTACTCGATCTTGGCCGCGAACAACGGGTTCTTCTTGGGCTTGCGGCCCTCGACGGGACGCGGCTTCTTCGACGGTGCTCTCTTGACTGCCATCTTCTTCCTTTACCAGCTCGACTTGTGGACGCCTGGCAGCTCCCCGCGGTGCGCCATCTCGCGAACACGCACGCGAGAGAGCCCGAACTTCCTCAGGTGGCCGCGCGGACGTCCATCCGCAGCGTCTCGATTGCGCAATCGTACCGGACTCGCGTCGCGGGGCAGACGCTGCAGTGCCGCTCGGGCCTCCGCGCGCTCGTCTTCGCTGCTCGACGGACGGCGGATGGTCTCCTTCAGCTCCGCGCGGCGCTCGGCCCAGCGCGCCACGACGATCTTGCGCTGCTCGTTCTTCGCGATCTTCGACTTCTTTGCCATCTGCGGTGTCTTCTACTTCTCTTCTCGGAAATCGACGTGCTTCCGTACGACCGGGTCGTACTTCTTCATCACCAGGCGGTCCGGGTCGTTGCGGCGGTTCTTGCGGGTCACGTACGTGTATCCGGTGCCCGCCGTCGACTTCAGTTTCACGATCGGGCGGATCTCGTTGCGGGCGGCCATCAGACCTTCTCCCCGCGGGCGCGGATCCGGGCGACGACGGCTTCGATGCCGTCCCGGTCGACGGTCTTGATGCCCTTCGCGGAGAGCGTGAGGGTGATCCGCCGGCCTTCGCTGGGCAGGAGATACGTCTTCTTCTGGATGTTCGGGTTCCAGCGCCGGTTGGTGCGCTTGTGGGAGTGCGACACGGACTTGCCGAATCCTGGCTGGCGTCCGGTCACCTGGCAGTGCGCCGACATGGGCGTTCCTCTCTGCCCTCCGCGGCAGCTCCGCGAGAGGGTGATGACAATCATTTTCGACAACGACGAGATTCCAATGTAGCGTTCTGTCCACGTAATGACAATCGTTATCGAAAGGGTGCTCGTGAACGAGATACTCGACGGCCGGACGCCGCTGATCCTGGTATCCGGCTGGAACGGCCCCACCGAGGACGCGGCGCGCTCGCTGCTCCGCGAAGGCACCGTCGTCGTGCATCACGACCTCGACCTCGTGCACGAAGGTGTCGTGCGCCGTACCGTCACCACGCTGGAGTCGGGGGCGCCGCGCGAGCGTCTCCGCATCCTCGAACTGGCGCACGGCTGCATCTCCTGCACGCTGCGCGAGGACCTGCTCCCGCTGATCCGCCGCCTGCACACCCGCAGTTCGGTGCAGCGCATCGTGCTGCACCTCGACCGCAGGCTCGAACCCGAGGCCGTCTGCTGGGCGGTCGAGCACGTGTCGGTGTCCGGTGTGGTGGGGCAGATCGACGGTCCGGCGTCGCGCGACGTGCGCGTCGACGGCGTCGTCACCTGCCTCGACGCCGGATCGTGGCTGGCCGACGCCACCGGCGACGAAGCACTGGACGACGAGCGCACCGTGGCGCAGGTCGCGGTCGGGCAGGTGGACTTCGCCGACGCCCTCGTGGTGTCGGGCAGCGCCGGCGACGGCTGGCAGCAGGCGCGGCTCCACGCGGTCCTGGCGCGGCTCGCGCCGGGCGCACCGATCAGCTGGGGCGGGGGCACCCCCGACGTCGAGCGACTACTCCTCGACATCCCGGCCGGTGCGCGGCGCGGTGAGCCGACCCACGCCCACTCACCCCTGCTGCGCGGACAGCCGCCGCTGTCCCACGACTGCGGCGTGGTGCTCGTCGAGTTCACCGCCACCCGGCCGTTCCACCCGGAGCGACTGCACGAGGCCGTCGACGTGCTCCTCGACGGCGTCGTCACCTCGCGCGGACGCGTGTGGGTCGCGACGCAGCCGGACGAGGCGCTGTGGCTCGAGTCGGCCGGTGGGGGACTGCGGGTGGCGAGCGCCGACCGCTGGCTGGCCGCCATGACCCCGGAGGAACAGGAACAGGTCGGGGTCGCGCGTCGCGCGATGGCCGCGCTGTGCTGGGACGAGCGCTTCGGCGACCGGCACACGTCGATGGTGGTGCTGGTGCACGCCGCCGACCCCACCGAGATCGACCGCACCCTGCAGTGGGCGCTCGTCACCGACGACGAACTCGCGGACGAAGCCGGCTGGCAGTCGTGGCCCGACCCGTTCGGGCAGTTCCACGAAGACCCCTGCGAGAGCAGCGAATCACCCTACGCAGAACCCGAATCGAGAGAGGGACACGAATGAAACCAGGAATCCATCCCGACTACCACCCCGTGGTGTTCCAGGACGCGAGCACCGGAACCACGTTCCTCACGCGGTCGACGCTGACCAGCGACCGCACCGCCGAGTGGGAGGACGGCAACACCTATCCACTGGTGGTCGTGGACGTGACCAGCGAATCGCACCCGTTCTGGACCGGCGCGCAGCGCGTGATGGACACCGCGGGCCGCGTCGAGAAGTTCGAACGCCGGTACGGAGTGCGCAAGCGCCCGTGAGTACTTGTTAACCGCGGGCGGTTGACAAGTACTCACGGGCCGACGAAGGAGGCATAGCCGTGCGAACCTTGGCGGGTGCTGCTGTACATCCTGGAACTGGTGGGCATCGCGGTGTTCGCGGCGTCGGGCGCCCTGGTGGGGGTGACGAAGCGCCTGGACATCTTCGGTGTGTGCGTCGTCGGTGTGTTCACCGCGCTCGGCGGCGGCATCGTCCGCGACGTCCTACTGGGCATCCATCCGCCGACGTCGCTGGGTAGCTGGCCGAATCTCGGCACGTCGTTCGGCTTGTCGTTGCTGGTGTTCTTCCTGCATTCGACGGTCGGGCGGCTCCGCCGGGAGATCCTGGTGCTGGACGCCCTGGGGATGGGGCTGTTCGCGAGCACGGGCGCGGTGATCGCGCTCGACCACGGGGCGGGTCCGCTGGCGTCGTGCCTCATCGGCGGCACGGCGGCGATCGGCGGCGGCATCCTGCGCGACGTGCTGGTGAACGAGGTCCCGCTGCTGCTGCAGCGGGACTTCTACGCGGTGCCGGCGCTGCTCGGTTCGGCGCTGGTCGTCGCGGTGAGCGAGTGGGGTTCGGGTACCGATGTGGCGCTGGTGGTGGGGACGGTGTTCGCGTCCGCGCTGCGACTGGTGGCGTTGTGGCGGAACTGGGGGCTGCCGGGTCCACGCGTCCTCGAGTGACCGGCGGCATCCCGTGTCGAGGTCCCCTTCTCAGACATATCTCAGTTGATCGGGCCAAACTGTCGGGTATGCGCATTTTGGTGGTCGACGACGATCGCGCCGTGAGGGAGTCCTTACGGCGGTCTCTCAGCTTCAACGGGTACTCGGTGGAACTGGCCGTCGACGGTATCGATGCTCTCGAGAAGGTCGCGAACGCGCGCCCCGACGCGCTCGTGCTCGATGTGATGATGCCGCGCCTGGACGGTCTCGAGGTGTGCCGCCGGTTGCGGAGCACCGGCGACGACCTGCCGATTCTCGTCCTCACGGCGCGCGACTCCGTGTCGGAGCGGGTGTCGGGCCTGGACGCCGGAGCGGACGACTACCTGCCGAAACCGTTCGCTCTCGAGGAGTTGCTGGCCAGGTTGCGTGCGCTGCTGCGCCGCGCCGCGCCGGAGCCGGGCATCGATTCGGAGAAGATGACGTTCGAGGACCTCACGCTCGACCCGGTCACCCGCGAGGTGACGCGCGGCGAGCGGTCCATCAGCCTCACCCGCACCGAGTTTTCGCTCCTCGAGATGCTGATGGCCAATCCTCGCCGGGTGCTCACCCGCGGCCGCATTCTCGAGGAGGTGTGGGGTTACGACTTCCCGACGTCCGGCAACGCGCTCGAGGTCTACGTCGGATATCTGCGCCGCAAGACGGAGGCGGACGGGGAGACCCGCCTGCTGCACACCGTCCGCGGGGTCGGCTACGTGCTGCGGGAGACTCCTCCGTGATGGCAGTACCGTTCCACCGAACCGCCGCCAAGTCCGGGGCGGCGAAGCACGACACGCACCACACGTCCCGGCACACCACAGGACCGATCCCGTTACCGCCCGAGATGCGGCCTCCGATGCCGTTGACGCGGTCGGTGTCGCTGCGGTGGCGGGTGACGCTGCTCGCCGCGTCCGTGGTGGCCATCGCGGTGGCGGTGATGGCGATCGCGGCGTACGCCGTGGTGTCGCGGGCCCTGTACGCCGATGTCGACAACCAGTTGCGGAACCGCGCGTCGGCGCTGATCGACAGCAACCTCGTGACGTTCGATCCGCGCTACATCGCGGGTGCGACGCTGTACACGACGGACATCAGTGTGGCGCTGATCTTTCCGGACCTCGACACGTACACGCCTCCGGGTTCCGACGTGCCGATCGGCGAGCCGGAGCTGTCGGTGGCGCGCGGCGAGCAGGAGACGTCCCTGCGCACCGCCGACAACCAGCGGGTGCTGGCCGAGCGCACCCAGGACGGCAGCACGCTGGTGATCGCCCAGCGACTGGCGCCGACGGGGGCCGTGCTCGACCGGCTGGCCTGGGTGCTGTTCATTGTCGGCGGGTGCGGGGTGGTCCTCGCGGCCGCCGCCGGAACGACGGTGGGACGCACCGGTCTGCGTCCGATCGCCCGGCTCACCGCCGCCACGGAACGGGTGGCCCGGACCGACGATCTGACGCCGATGCCGGTGACGGGCAACGACGAACTCGCCCGGCTCACCGAAAGTTTCAACACCATGCTGAGGGCGCTCGCGGAGTCGCGGGAACGGCAGAGCAGGCTCGTCGCCGACGCGGGACACGAACTGCGGACGCCGCTCACGTCGCTGCGCACCAACATGGAGTTGCTGATCGCGTCGAGTCGTCCTGGTGCGCCGCATATTCCGGACGAGGACATGGCCGAACTGCGCACCGACGTGGTGGCGCAGATCGAGGAACTCTCGCAGCTGGTGGGCGACCTCGTCGACCTCGCCCGCGAGGACGCGCCGGAAACCGTCTTCGAGAGAGTCGATCTCAGCGAAGTGGTGGACCGCAGCCTCGAGCGCGCGCGACGCCGGCGCAACGAGATCGACTTCACCGCCGTCACCGTGCCCTGGTTCGTCTACGGTGACCACGCGGGATTGTCGCGGGCGGTGCTGAACGTCCTCGACAACGCCGCCAAGTGGAGTCCGACCGGTGAGCAGGTGCGGGTGGCGATGAAACCGGCAGGCGACGGACTTCTCGAGCTGACGGTCGACGACGCGGGCCCGGGTATTCCGGAGGAGGACCGGGAGCTGGTGTTCGACCGCTTCTACCGGTCCACGGCGTCGCGCTCGATGCCCGGCTCCGGGCTGGGGCTGGCGATCGTCCGGCAGGTGGTGGTCAAGCACGGCGGCACGATCGCGGTGGACGTCTCCGAGCGGGGCGGTGCGCTCATCCGCATCGTCCTTCCGGGTGAACCCGAAGCGGAATAGTCTCGAAGGTCGAGGTCTCGGCTAACTCAAAGGCCGGTCTCAGGACCCTCTCAGTCCCACCGGGCACTCTCGTGGACAGAGACGGTGCGACTGCCCCTGTGGGTGGTCGCGGGAGATGGAAGTGATGCGATGACCGAGGATCGACACAGTCACGACGGCGACAGCCGCGACAACGCCGGTGGCGACCGGGGCGGGCGCCCCGACCAGCCGGCCCAGCCGCAGCCCCCGACGCAGGGATACCACCCGACCGAGCAGTTCCCGACCACTCCGCACAACCCGGCGGGTCAGCAGGCCTACGGCGCCGGGTACCCCCAGGGCAATCCCTACGGTGCGCCGCAGCAGCCCACCCAGCAGTTCGGGCACCCGCAGCACGGCGCTCCGGGACATCCGGGTGCCCAGCATGCGGCCGGGCAGCCCGGGGCGCCTCAGGGCCCGTTCCCCGGCCTGCAGGGGCCCGGACAGACCGGCGGGGCATCGACGGCGACCGTGACCAAGCGTCCCGCGCGCACGGCGATCGTGGTGGGCGCTGTCGCGCTTGCCCTCGTGAGCGGCGGCATCGGTGGCGTCGTGGGTTCCCTGGCAACGGATCGGAACGGCAGCGGCGCCGCGGTGACCAACTCCCTCGACGCCCCCAAGAACAACACCGCAACCCCGGCCGCGAATGCACCGGCGGGATCGGTGCAGGCGGTCGCGAACAAGGTGGTCCCGAGCGTCGTCCAGATCGAGGTGGCCACGGCAGGCGGTTCCGGCGGCGAGGGATCCGGCATCGTCATCTCGTCCGACGGCATGATCCTCACCAACAATCACGTCGCGGGCGCGGCCGCCAAGGGCGGCAAGCTGACGGTCGCCTTCTCGGACGGCAGCACGGCCGACGCCAAGCTGGTCGGCGCCGACCCGGTATCCGACCTCGCGGTCATCAAGGTGGACGGCAAGACCGACCTCACCCCGATCGAGCTGGGCACTTCGGGCAACGTGCAGGTCGGACAGCAGGTCGTCGCGATCGGGTCGCCCCTCGGTCTCGCCGGGACCGTCACCGAGGGCATCATCTCGGCGCTCAACCGCCCGGTGTCCACCAGCGGTGAGTCCGGCAACCAGAACACCGTCATCGACGCCCTGCAGACGGATGCGGCGATCAACCCGGGCAACTCCGGCGGCGCACTCGTCAACATGGACGGTCAGCTGATCGGCATCAACACGGCCATCGCGAGCATCGGCGGTTCCGGCGCGGGGGAGCAGAGCGGCTCCATCGGTCTCGGCTTCGCCATCCCGGTCGACCAGGCCCGGCGCATCGCGGACGAGTTGGTCAAGACGGGCAAGGCCACCCAGGCCGTCATCGGGATCCAGGTCCCGTCGCAGGACGCCGCCAACGGTGCCACCGTCGTCGAGGTCACGTCTGGCAGTCCGGCGGAGAAGGCCGGTATTCCGAAGGGCTCGGTCATTACCAAGGTCGACGACCGGGTCATCACCAGCGGCGACGCGCTCATCGCCGCCATCCGTTCACACGCACCGGGAGACAACGTGACCATCACCTACACCGACGGGAACGGATCGAATTCCAAGACCGTCGACGTCACGCTCGGAACCGCCGAACAGGGCGGCCGCTGATGAACACGGGGATTCTCGGGCAGGTCGAGTCCGTTCTGAACGGGGCCACTACGGTAGGGACCATGGACATCGAAGCCTCGCTGGCCGGCCGCGCGCTGGTGGTAATCGTCGACGACCGCACCGCTCACGGTGACGGCAAGGACTCCATCGGGCCTCTGGTGACGGAACTGCTGAACGAGGCCGGCTTCATCGTCGACGCCATCGTCGCGGTGGCGGCCGACGAGGTGGAGATCCGCAACGCGCTCAACACCGCCGTCATCGGCGGCGTCGACCTCGTCGTCTCCGTCGGCGGCACCGGCGTGTCGCCCCGCGACGTCACTCCCGACGTCACCGCAGAGGTTCTCGACCGCGAGATCTCGGGAATCTCGGAGGCCCTCCGGTCTTCGGGTCTCGCCGCCGGTTCGCTGGACGCCGGGCTTTCCCGCGGGCTCGCCGGTGTGTCCGGCAGCACACTCGTGGTAAACCTCGCCTCCTCGCGCGCCGCGGTCCGGGACGGCATGGCCACCCTGACGCCGCTCGCGGCGCACGTGATTTCCGAATTGTCCGGTCTGGAAGGCTGAGACGATCTCTCCTTCCGACGACCCGGGTTCGCACAGCGAGTCCGACGAGCAGGCAGTTCCGAGCCGGGCCCCGATCGACAGGGCCCGGCTCGAGCGCATCTTCGGGAACGTCCTCCCCGGCACCACCGCGGACGAACGGGAACCGGGGGAAGGTTCCTCCTCCGAGGCCGCTAGCGACGAATGGCTGCGCTGTCAACGCCCCCCACATCACGGGTAGTTACCTTCGAAACCTTCACCTTAAGCAAATCGTGATCTGCGGTCGTGGTCTGCGATCAGCGTGAGTTTTTGTGCTATGGACCAGGTGGAAATTTCCTGGGCGAAGAGCCGTTCCCAGCGTTCTTTCAGTTCTCGCATTTCGGTCAGAACAGACATCCTTCGAGCTCGTGAACCGAATGTAAACGTTACCGAACTTAACGTGAACGGCCAGTGAACCTGCTGGTCACAGAGTCGACGAATGGTCGGAATTCTCTCTCAAATCCCACACGTTGGACACGTTTCGGGGTGTGGCATACATCACGATTCTGTTTCGGCAGGAATTAATTGCTTAGGCAACCACCTGCCGGTTACTGTCCTCGGCGAGTCAGTACTGGAGATGGAGGGCAGGGTCGATGTGCCGTTGCCCAGTCGGAACTCTGACGCTTCGTCAGTGATTTCGTCTTCAGCGCGGTTATCGAGCTGTGATCATCCGTAGTTCACTCTGCGGACATCACAGCTCTGGATACTGCGCTGGGCCCGACATGGACCACTCCTCAGTCTCGAAGGTCGTGACTGGGAACCAGCAGAATCCTGATGAGGGGAACGAATGAGCGAGAACCGGAAGACCGGCCTGCGCCGTGGAGCCCGCATTGCCGGCCTTGGTGCCGCTGCGGCTGTAGTCCTCGGCCTGATGTCCACGGGTGCGGCCAACGCCGACACCTTCGTGCCGCTGCCGGGTGGCGAAAAGGTCGTCAACGCCGGAGGCGTCACGGCCAAGATCGCCCGCAACGCGGAGAGCGCTCTGGTTTCGCCGTCGCTGGCCGCCAACGGTGCGGGCCGTGTTGCGTGGGTCTCGGGTGACGTGTTCGCCGAACTCGGCGGCGAGATCCCGGAGGAAGGCGCGACGCTGACCACCGGTTACATCGTGGGTTGCCAGGCCGACATCACCGGCCTCGAGGGTGGTC
>JBCEBZ010000562.1:0-1823 GCA_039206675.1 Rhodococcus sp. (in: high G+C Gram-positive bacteria)
CAGGATTCTCGAGCGAATCGGTGAACCCGCAGCCGAGCAGATCCGGGGCGATCACACGCCGGCCTACCGCAAGCTGGTCGATGTTGTGGAACCAGCTGTCGGCACCGAGTCGGATGCCGTGCACCAGGACGAGTGGATCCCCGGTTCCCTCTTCGTAGAAGCGGGTCCGGACACCGTTCACATCGATGAAACGAACCTTCACAACCTCACCAGCACTTCTTCGGTACGCGGCACGGCAGGCGACGGGTGGCGTCGAATGCCGGTGCAACACAGGGAGAACTTCATGAGCAGCCAGCTCCTTACAGAACGAAGAGAGCCAGGTCGTCGTGGAGGGAGCCCAAATCATCGGCGATGGGTCGCTGGTCGGCATAGAACTGCATGAGGAAGCCGTTCGGGTCCTTCACGAAAATGCTTCGGCGACCACGCCACTCGACGTTCGCGACGATCTCGTGGCCGGCTGCAGCCAGCTGCGGGAGCGCGTTGTCCAGGTCGGCGGTGGAACCGACTTCCCAGGAGAAGTGGTGCAGACCTGCGGGCCGACCGGCCACCTCAGGAACCAGGGTGAGTGCAATATCCCCGGTGGAGCCGGCGAGCACGACAAAGGCCGACTCGACGGTGCCGTGGATCGGAACGAGGCCGACAACGGTGGTGTAGAAGTCGAGCATTGCCGGGCGATCCCGCACGACCAGGGTTGCAGCCGAGATCCGCCTGGTGGGGAAGATCGCCCCGGCAACCGGCTCGAGCTCGGGATTCACGGGGTACCGGGGTTCCTTCAGCGGGACGTTGTCACCTGGCTTCCAGTCGACCTTGTGCGGCTTCTCGTCCACGTTGCCCGCGCGAAGCTCACGCCAGTTGCTCTCGATGTCGGCGTAAACCTCGACACCGTTTCCGTCGGGGTCCTTCAGGTAGATGGCATGAGCGACATCGTGGGACGCCGTCTTGGTGAACTCCACGCCGTTGCTGACGGCCTCGTCATAGCCGTACACGAGGTCGGACTCGGTCGCGAGTTCGAAGGCGAGATGGTTCAGCCGCGACTGACCCGCATTCATCAATCCGATGTCGTGATAGGTGTTGCCGTTGGTATGGAAGAACCCGCGTTCGCCTTTGTGATAGTGCAGGCCCACACCCGCGACCTCCCGATAGAAGGCACTGACGGCGCCGGCGTTCGTCTGGAACAGATTGACATGTCCCAGCCTGCGCGCCCGAAAGAAAGACGAACGGTCAGTACTTTGCGGAGAAGTTTCTGCGGTTGATGTCATGCGTACTCATTTCCAGGTCTCGCTTGCCGAAAAATAGTTGTCGGCGCGCTGGTTGACGCCGATATTCCTTCGCCACCGGGTGCCGGAATGGTGCCGCGCCGGGAGCCTCAGGAAGCTTGGTGTTCCAAGTTTGTGTCAGCATTCACATTGAGCGAAAGACCCATTCGATACACCCCTGAGGAAGCACGTATTGGCAGTACACGGCAGATGCGCGCATCTGCCGTGCGGTGCGGCAGTGGTGCCTATTCCGGGCGTATAGTTCTGGGACATGGCATCCGAAGCGAGTGACTTGGGAAGTTTCCTCCGCTCCCGACGCGCACGCATGAAGCCGACCACTTTCGGTGTAGACGTCGCCGCGAGACGAGTCCCCGGCCTTCGACGGGAAGAGGTGGCCGCACTCGCCGGCATCAGTGTCGAGTACTACGCCCGCATCGAACGTGGCCGGAAGCAGCAAATCTCCGAATCCGTACTGGACTCCCTCGCACGCGCGCTCGAACTCAACGACCTCGAGGCGACGCACCTGCGCGACCTCGCGCACGCCGTCGCGAACGTTTCGGGGACCCC
>JBCEBZ010000562.1:1923-8931 GCA_039206675.1 Rhodococcus sp. (in: high G+C Gram-positive bacteria)
AAACTCGCCAAACTCATCCTCGATCTCAACTCGCAGAGCGCGGAGTTCAAAACCCTCTGGGCTGACCATAATGTCGTCCACCACCGCAGAGGCAAGGTCCTACTGGACCACCCGTCGATCGGCAAGCTTGAACTCGACTACGAACGACTCGATTCGACGTACGATCCGGACCTGACCATGTTCATCCACCTGGTCGAGAACGGTTCGAGCACTGCTCGTAGAATTGCCGAACTAGTCGACACGACTGACCGCCGGACGGACAGCTAAGCTACGGTGCCGGTCTCGTGACCGTGCCGGAGACGACATTCCCGATCAATCCCCGGTTGAGTTGTTCGGAATTCACCGAGGTTGGCGCACGCCGCAAAGCCCACACTTCCGCTTGCGCCGCTCGCAGACTCGAGCGGTGCAGTGAAACCCGCTTCCCCAGAGGAGAACTGATGCCCGACTACGTCATTGCCCCGCCCCCCATCCCGTCGCTCCCTCTCGCGTCGAGCGACGAGCGGTTCCCAGTCCGCCGCATTTTCTGTGTAGGACGTAACTACGCCGCACACGCGCGGGAGATGGGCGCCGATCCCGACCGCGAGTCGCCGATGATCTTCACCAAGCCTGCCGACGCCATCGTGGCAGCGGTCGGGACTCTGCCCTACCCGACGCTCACCGCCGACCTGCATCATGAAGTAGAGATGGTCGTCGCATTGAAGCAAGGCGGAGTGAACATCGATCCCGCCTCGGCCGCAGAGCTCATTTGGGGATACGGCGTCGGACTCGATTTGACACGCCGTGACCTTCAAGCTCACGCGAAAGAGAATCGCCACCCCTGGGACATGGCCAAAGGGTTCGACTCTTCCGCTGCCTGCACCGCACTTCGATCCCTGACAGAAACCGGACAACTGAAGTCCGGACGCATCTGGCTCGAAACGAACGGTGAAATGAGACAGGAAAGTGACCTCAGCGACATGATCTGGTCGACGTCCGAGATCATCGCGCATATTTCTCGCGCCGTTGCGTTGGCACCGGGTGACCTGATTTACACCGGAACCCCCTCCGGAGTAGGTCCTTTGGCTCCAGGAGATCGTGTTCGCGGAGGTGTCGACGGACTCGCAGAATTCGAGCTCACCGTCGGGCCGCAACGGAAAAGTGACGGCTGACAGCATCGTCAGGGGTCCCGCCCGGCGTTTGTCGGACTCACGTCTGCACCTATCGCACGTGAGTCCTCAATCCAGCGATGAGCGAATGGTCCGATTGCGGGTTCAGCTAGGGACGCGTCCTGGGGATTCAAGGAGTCGAGCCGACCACCACGGCCCTGGTCATGCGCGAGATGGTCGATTACGTGACTGACAATTTCAACACGGTCCACCTGCGCGGGCTGAGGTGGGAGGCCAATTCGAGATTACTCGCAGTCAGCCCTGGTTTGTTGGTGAAAGACGATCCGGTCACCACGTTTCCGGTGACGCTCCAAACCGACATTCTCGATTACCTTAAGATTCTTGTGTGTCTCCACAACTGCAGAATCTGGTCGACGAGCTGGCCGAGGAGTTGCAGCGCTCGGTGGTGATCGACGACGCCGACTGCAGGCTCTTGGTGTCGAGCCGTCACTACGGTGACGAAGATCCGATGCGAATCGCCGGTCTCATTGCCCGGTCGAATCCGCCGGAGGTGGTGTCTTATCTGCGCAGCTTAGGCATCAGCAGCTGGCGAGAGCCGACACGGGTGCCGGGACGGCCGGAGATGGGGTTCGAGTCACGGTTGTGCGTGCCCCTGCGGTACAACGGCGAGCTGGTCGGGCTGCTCTTCCTGATCGACACCGTCCCCGTTCGCGACGACGAGCTGACAATCTTGCACAGCGCCGCCCCACAACTGTCCGAGCTGCTCCGTCGAGACTGGGCCGACGCCGATCGCCAGGCCACTGAAATCGAGCCTCACCTGCATGATCTTGTCGGGTCCGACCCGGGTTCAGCAGCCGTCGCCGTGACGGAGCTTCGGTTGCTTGGTCATCTTCCTGCGGGGTTTGCGCTCACCGCGATGCTGGTCCTGCCGTCGGAAAGAACGACTCGGAGCCAAGATCGAGAGCTGGTCACCGGTGTCCGACGAGCGGCCCGACTGGTCACGGACGGCCCGATCCTCACCGCTCCCACCGAGGACGGCGCGCTGGCGATCATCGCCGGTCGAGAAGCGAAGGCGGCCGGATCGGCATGGCACTCGCTGATCGAGCACCTGTCCCTCAAAGGGCTGCCGCGGTCGCCGGTAGTCGCGGTCGGCGGCGTCGTCTCCGACCCGGTCGAGCTGGCGGTGTCGTTCCAGCAGGCGCGGGCGGGAGCCCGCGCCGTCCGCGCCGGCGTCGTCTCTTCGCCTGCCGAATACGACAACCTGGGCGTCTTCGGTCTTCTGTCGTCGATGGCACCTGCCGGCCTGCCGCCGTCCTGGGCCAGTGCTCTGCTGAGAAGGCTCGACACCCAGGTCTCCGGCGAGTTCGCGACGACCCTGGAACTGTTCCTCGACCACGGCGGCGACGCCCTGGCCGTGGCAGATGAGATGCACATCCACCGCTCCTCGGTCTATTACCGGCTCAGCCGAGTGGAAGATCTCCTCGGTGTCTCCCTGTCCGACGGTCGCACACGCCTGGAACTGCATCTATGGTTGAAGCTACGCCGACTCGCCGGGCCCAACCCCGACTGACGATGGTGTGCTCCCGCCCACCACTCGAAGACGATATCGACGGGTGGAGAGCCGAATTCCATTCTCGGTGAGGGTAACCCCTGAACCCATCCTGGCCGAAGGGCCGAAGCGATGGCGAGAAGCCCCGGTGCGGAAGAAGGCGTCGACCACGCCACACCGCAACCGGAGCTTCTCTTCACCTCAGCTGCAGCACGCCGGCAGAGTTCTCGTGGTGCAACTCAGTAGCGAGGCAGCCGGTGGTACTGACCATTGTCGCGCGCCGAGATCGACTCGCAGGGGCCATGCTCGAGGAAGTGCTGATGGCACTCGGCGAGACGGTCGGGATCGATCCGAACACCGAGCCCGGGGCCTTGGGGTAGGGCGATGACGTCGTTGTGGGGCCGGAAACCGCCGCCCTCGATGACATCCATTGTCTGCCAACGAAGAAGCGACTGGTGGGGGTTACGGATCGACGGCAACGCGGCGGTGAGGTGAATGTACGCCGCAGTCATGATGCCCGAATCACCGCTGTAGAACCAGAAATCCTTCCCCATGACGTCGACGGCGTGCACAAAGCGCAACGTGCCACCGATCCCGCCCAACACGGCGATGTTCGCCACGAACGAATCGGGGCCGCCGACCGCGACCGCGTGCGGCAGGTTCACCTCGTGAGTCGAGAAGGGGATCGTCGTGTGCTGACGCAGCTGGGCCATGTTTTCGTAGCCGAGGACGGGGTCTTCGATGTTGCTGATGTTCAGGGGCTCGAGCTCTTTGACAAGTCGGCGAGCGGTGAGCAGCGACCAACCGTAGTTGGCGTCGAGGCGGATGGTTGCCTCCTCGCCGAGCGCTTCACGCAGCGCGGTGACCAGGCGAATATCGGTGAGGGCATCCTGGAACCCGACCTTGCCCTCGAAGACGGTCGACCCATGTTCTTCCCGCTTGCGCAGGCAGTAGTCGACGACGTCCTGAATGCTGTTCTCACCGTTCTCGCGGTAGGCGAAGTACTCGGAGAACTGCACCTCGGTGCGCACGGCACCGCCCAGCAGATGCGCCAAGGGTACGCCCAACGCCTTGGCCTTGATGTCCCAGAGAGCGATCTCGACGCCGCCAAAGGCACGGGTGAGGCTGTCGTCGTCGATGTTGCGTGCCGACTGCCACTCCGGCAGACACAGCCGCTCGGCTGCGGCGAGGTCGAACGGGTCCACTCCGATCAGACGAGGCGCGATGACCTCGTCGATCAGCTTCGCGTGCTCATACGATTGGGCTTCGCCGAGGCCGACGAATCCGTCGTCGGTGAACACCTCGATGATCGTTTTCGAGAAACCTTGATTCACACCTACCGACCACACGTAGCCCAATTCGAGGGGGATGTTGATCGGTGTGGTCTTGATCTCGGTGATCTTCATTGTTTGCTCCTCCGGATGTGACTGGAGCCTCAACGATGCCCGGCGTCACCCCGTGAGTGCATCAGTACGTTGCCGAAGAGTTCAACGACGATTTTGAGATCTTGTCGAAAGGCACCCGAACGGTGTGCGCGACGCGGCGGGTTCCACGACCCGCGACATCCCCGCCACGAGGGCGGTGACCAGGACGTGGCACACCGAGCGCACCGAATATCTTGGACAGCAGTGGAACTGGGGAGAATCTTGACCGACAAATGGCCCCAGGTTGAGGAGGCCATCTCCCCGTCGGGGCCGCCACCACGGGTGTCGTCTGCGTGGTTCTCAGGCCGCCGGTTCCCTGACTTCATCAGACTCCTGGACCTGATTTGCACTCCGTTTTGAGAATTTGTCGCAAAAGTTGCGTCCAGGTTTGAGACGTCGTCGCGTGACGGCCTCCTGTGACGGCGCTCATACTTTTTGTCACTGAGCGAAAAGCCATCGGCACCTAACGGACCAGCAGGTTTGCTGGCGTGGGAGGAGACGACGTTGTCCACATCACCTAGTACGGAGAGTTCGGGTTTGACACCGATGAAGACCGCACAAACCAGATCCATGGATGACGCGAAGTGGAATCATCTCCACACGTTGGCGGCGTTCTGCACACTGGGCGGAACCGTCCTCGATGGCTACATCCTCGGCCTGATCGGCGGGGCCATCCACGCCGCGAGCGACGAGATGCACATCTCGCCACTGAGCCAGGGGCTCATCGGGGCCAGCGCCCTGATCGGTATCTTCATCGGCGGGTTGACCTTCGGCCGGGTGGCGGACCGACTGGGCCGGAAGGTGGTGTTCCAATGGAACCTGGTCGCCTTCATCGTCTTGTCGATCCTGCAGCTCTTCGCGTTGAACATGTGGGATCTGACGGCATACCGCGTCCTGCTCGGTGTCGCCATCGGCGTCGAGTATGCGGTCGGGGCAGCTCTGTTGTCGGAATTCGTGCCCGCCCGCACACGAGGTGCCTTGCTGGCGACTCTGCAGGCGACCTGGTTCCTGGGCTTCGTCGCCGCGAACTTCGTCGGTCTCGCATGGGCGGATGCGAACTGGCGCCTGGTCCTGGCCAGCAGCGCGATCCCCGCCGTTGTCATCGCGGTCGCCAGGATCTGGCTCCCAGAATCTCCCCGGTGGCTTCAGACGCAGGGGCGGGACACCGAAGCACAGGAGATCGTCGACAAATACTTCCCCGCCGGCACCACCTTGCCTCCGGTCGAGGTGGCCACGAAGTCCGATCGGTGGACCGAACTGTTCGACAAGAAATTCTGGCGGATGTCGACTTACGCCGGCGTGTTCTGGGCCTGTCAGGTCGCGCCATTGTTCGCGATCTTCACGTTCATCACCCCGGTGCTCGATGGGCTGGGCCTGCCGTCCGGATTCCAACGCGACTTCATCATGAACATGCTGCAGTTGGCCGGTGTGATCGTGTTCATCTGGGTCGTCGGTGCGAGCCGACGGCGACCGCTCGCGATCTGGACCTTCGGAGTCATCTTCGCGCTCCTGTTCGCGTTAGGGCTGTTCCCCCACGCGCCCCTGATCATTCTCGCCGCGATCATCGGTGCCTACCTCTTCATCGCCGCGGGCGCCTGCAACCTCGAATTCGTCTACCCGTCGGAGATGTTCCCCACCCGACTGCGTACTTCCGGCGTCGGCTTCTCCGCCGCCATGAGCCGAATAGGGGCCGCCGCCGCCACATACGCGTTCCCCGCTCTCATCGTTAGCCTCGGAATCAATGCCGCACTTCTCGTTCTCTCCGCGTTCGCCCTGATCGGGTTCATCGCCTCCGTCTTGTGGGCACCGGAGACGAGTAAGTCCACAATCCGCTGACCCAAACCCGTCGGGGGCGCGACGGAACACCTCCAGCCGCACGGAGACGAACTCCGACAGTCGTTGCCCCCCGAGAGGGCGTCCTGGCCTCGACTACTCGTGGTCGGTTCTCTCCCGGATATGCGCGTTTCTCACATACGTGTTGGCGTGGTGTGGCGCCCCACCGCGAAACGCTCGGGCGATGCTGCCGAGGAGTGAGCCGACCAACCCCGGCCACCCCGCCGACCTGACGGCATCGGCACTAGGACGCCTTGCGGTGCGGGGTCAGTCCGGTGACCGATGCCACCAGCACAACAGTCTTGTCGAACACGATGTGGACGATCGACAAGGCAGCAACTTGATCCGCACGCAACTTCCACACCCCGCGTCCGCGCTCCCACAACTCCTGCGGCCTCAGACCTGGGGGACGTACCCAACGTGTGTCCGGCCCACCGGTCGCCGTGACGATCTGCCGGGACCATCCAGCGAGTACACGGATATTCCGCCGTTCGTCACCGACAGAGGAACCCCATGACCCTGCATATCACCCGTCCCGCCGAACTCGTGGAGTTCGTCGGCCGGACCATCGGCACCACCGGCGCCTCCAAGGTCCTGCAAGACCAGGTGAACCTGTTCGCGGAGGCGACCGGTGACTACCAGTGGGTTCACACCGATCCGGACCGCGCCGCGGATGGGCCGGCACGGGAAGCCGCGGCCGGCCGGCTCCCGGATCGGCTACCTCCACCAACTCCTCGCGGGCGCCGCGTGGACGAGCCTTCCCGTGCTGCCGCTCATCCGGCAGCCCACTCTCGTCGTCGCGGGCACCGACGACCCGATCGTCCCCCTCCTCAACGCGCGCATCATGAACGCACTCCTGCCGCACGCGACGTTGCACATCCACCCCGGCGGGCACATCGACATCGTCACCGACACATCCGAACTCGCGCCGGTGGTCGCCGGGTTCCTCGCCGACCCCGGAACCTGAGCCGGGTAACGGTCAGCCGTCCGCTCCCGCCTCGCCGAGTACGGCACGCAACCGCTCGTTGTCCGGCGGGGTCCAGCCGTCCGGCGGCAGGATCGCGCTCCACGCGTCGGCGATGTCGACGACGTAGGA
>JBCEBZ010000563.1:0-32534 GCA_039206675.1 Rhodococcus sp. (in: high G+C Gram-positive bacteria)
GCAGGCTCGCCGCGGTGACGGCGCCGAAATCCGACCAGTCGAAGCCGTTCATCGAAGCACGCCGGAACTGGGTGAATCGGCCCGCACCGCGGATGTGAAATCGGCCCGCACCGCGGGCATCAGCGACCGGCCCGCCGCGGTCGGCTTCACGGCCAGGATCTGATCGACACCCATGCGGCCCTGCGCGAAGCTCATCCCGCCGCCGACGAGGTACAGCCGCCACACCCGGGCCATCTCCAGCCCGACCATCGCGATGACGTCGTCCCAGCGTGACTCGAACTGCGCCAGCCAGGCATCGACGGTCCAGACGTAGTGCTCGCGAAGGCCATGCACGTCGCGCACCTCGAGCCCGGCTCGTTCGAGGTACGCGACGCTCTCGCCGACCGGACGCATGGTCATGTCGGGAGCTATGAACGACTCGATGAACGGGCCGCCGCCGGGATGGCGTCCGGTGCGCGACATCTGCTGGATCAGCACCCGCGCACCGGGCTTCGCGTTGTCGTGGAGGGCCTGCGCGTACCGGGCGTAGTTCTTCTCGCCCACGTGCTCGCCCATCTCGAGGGAGGCGACGGCGTCGAACGGCCCGTCGGGGACCTCCCGGTAGTCCTGCAGTCGGATCTCGACGCGGTCCCGCAACCCGCGTTCGGCGATCCGCTCGTCGATGAACGCCTTCTGCTCACGGGAGATCGTGACACCGACAACCCGGGCGCCGTATTCGGCTGCGGCGTGGAGGCTCAGCGACCCCCAGCCGCAGCCGACGTCGAGCAACCGCATGCCGGGTTCGAGCCCGATCTTGCGGCACACCAGGTCCAGCTTGTCCCGCTGCGCATCCTCGAGCCGGTACTCCGGATCCTGCGGCGCGCCCGGTGCATTCCGGGTGAAGTACGCGCAGGAGTAGGCCATCTGCGGGTCCAGGATCAGCGAGTAGAACTCGTTGGAGAGGTCGTAGTGGTGGCTGATCGCGGCGCGGTCCCGCAGCAGGCTGTGCAGCCGGCCGCGGATGTTCGCCTGCGTGGCGGGTGCGGGCAGGGGTCCGCCCACGACGCCCAGTTTCGCGGCGACGCGCAGCACCTTCGCGATCGTCGACGGGCTCGGGCGTACGCCGCTCAGCCCTCGCTCGCGGGCCACCGCCCACACGTGTGCCAGGGCCTCGCCCAGGTCGCCCTCGACGTCGATCTCACCCGTCACGTAGGCCTGTGCGGCCCCGAGTTCGCCAGGGCTCCACAGCAATCGGCGCAGCGCGTCGGGACTGCGCAGCACCACCTTCGGCGCCGTCGCCGGGCCTGCGGTGCTGCCGTCCCACGCGGTCAGATGCACGGGCAGTTCGCCGCGGACGAGCGGACGCAACGCCTTGTCGAGTTCGGCGGCAACGGTCACGATCGTGCTCCCGTCTTGTCGAGGACGAGCTGCTGGACGTCGATGTAGCCGGAGCGGAACCCCGCCTCCGAGTAGCAGAGGTAGAAATGCCACATCCGGCGGAACGTCTCGTCGAATCCGAGTTCCTCCGCCTGCGAGCTGTGCGCGGCGAACCGCTCCTTCCACAGCCGCAGCGTCTCCGCGTAGTGCTGCCCCATGCTCAGCCGCTCCCGCACCCGCAGCGACGTGTGTTCGGCGGTGATCGACTCGATCGCCTCGGTCGACGGGAGGAATCCGCCGGGGAAGATGTACTTGTGCACCCAGGTGTACGTGTTGCGGGTCTGCAGCATCCGATCGTGCGGCATGGTGATCGCCTGCAGCGCAACCCTTCCGCCCGGGGCGAGGAGCGTGTCGAGCACCCGGAAATAGGTGGCCCAGTACTGATGCCCGACGGCTTCGATCATCTCGACCGACACGATGGCGTCGTACTCGCCGTCGACGTTGCGGTAGTCGAGCAGGTCGATCTGGACGGCGTCCGAGTGTCCGGCCTCGGCGACGCGGCGGCGGGCCAGGCTCTGCTGTTCGCTGGACAGCGTCACGGAGCGGACCACGGCGCCGCGTTCCGCGGCCCGGATGCACAACTCTCCCCAGCCGGTCCCGATCTCGAGCAACCGGGTGCCCGACCCGACACCGGCCTCGTCGAGCAGACGATCGATCTTGCGGCGCTGCGCGTCCGCGAAGTCGTCCCATTTCGGGGTGACCTGCGGGACAGGCGCCCGCAGGACCGTCACGTCCCGGACCTGCCCGACGCGGGTCGGCGTCGACGAGAACAGTGCGCTCGAGTACGTCAGCGTCTCGTCGAGGAATGTCTCGAACATCTCGTTGGACAGGTCGTAGTGCCGGGAGATGTTGGAGCGGGTGTTCTGCTCGGTGTTGCGTTCCTGCGCGGGGTGTTTGGCGACGTACAGCGCGCGTAACCGCTGCAGCGGGCGGGGAATCAGCGTCGCCATCCGGGAGGCGAACACGCTGAGCACCGCGGCGAGATCCGGCGACGTCCAGTCGCCGGCCATGTAGGACTCGCCGAATCCGATCAGGCCGCCCGTTCCGACCCGCCGGGCGAACGCGTCGGGATTGCGGATGATCATGCGGGGCAGGATCTCCTGCTCCCGCCGTGCGCCCACCAGGGCGCCGTCGGGATACTCGATGCGGACGTCGAGGTCGGCGGCCGCGCGGCGGAACAGGCGGTCGGCGACCTTCGCCGACGCCGCGGCACGCACACCGGTCGGCACGTCGGCCAGCCCGGGCCAGATCCGGTTGTCGATCCGCGGGTCCTCGCCGGCGAACTCCAGGCCGGCCGTGCCCACAGCGGGCGACGCGTCCGTGTCGGTGTCCTTGTTCCTTCTCACTGAACTGTCTCCTTCTGACGGCCGTCGGGCCGGGCCATGACGGGGAGTCCACGGGCCCACAACGTGATTCCCTGGATGCGGATACGAGCCGACACCACGAGAGGTGCCAGGGGAGTGCGTAGTTGGGTTCTCAGAACCGTGCCGGAGGTGGCCGGCTGCCGCGTCCCCCGCACTGTCGCGGTGAACGGGCCGCGCCCGTCCCGGTGGAGAACCACGTTCAGGGAGAGCGCGTCGCCGGGCTCGGGGAACCGCATGTCGTAGTGGCCGCTCACGTCGTTGAACGGTGAGACGTAGAACGTCTTGTCCACCTCGGCGCGGTCGTCGCCGTCGGGGCGGATCAGGTAGCTGTGCCGCTGACCGTAGGTGTTGTGCACCTCGGCGATCACGCATCGCAGGCCGCCGTCGAGGTCGTGGCACCAGTACACGCTGAGCGGGTTGAACACGTAGCCGAGCACCCGCGCGTTGAGCAGGGCCGTCACCTGTCCGCCGCGGAGGTCGACTCCGTGGGTGGCGAGGAAGGCATCCACCCTGCTGCGCAGCGTGTCCTCGGCGGCGGACGGATCCGGTGCGAGGTGGTCCGCGGCGCGGAATCGGGCGAACGGTCCGAGCCACCGGGGGAGGCGCGGAAGGGCGTCCACGTCGACGTACCAGCTGTAGCTCGTGTACTCGAAGCTGTTGCGGACCGGTTCGGTGCGTGCGTGCCGGATCCTCGTCGAGTAGATCGCGGGTGCGGTCACGACACCGTCTCCCGTTCGTGGGGTCGCGTGGCCTGCACATCCCAGGAGCCGCCGATGCGTTCGGCGGCGCGCAGCCCCGAGAGCGCCCCGTCCTCGTGGAATCCCCAGCCGTGGTAGGCGCCGGCGAAAGCGAACGTGCCGGAACCGAGTTCGTGCAACCTCGACTGCGCCGCGACGGAATCGGGGGTGTAGACGGGATGTTCGTACGTCATCTCGGCGACGACCGTCGACGGGTCGACGAGGTGCTTCCCGCCGAGCGTGACGAGGAACCGCCGGTCGGGCACCGTGTCGAGGCGCATGAGCCGGGTCATGTCGTAGGTGACGATGACGCCGGCCGCGTCCGTGCCGTCGGCGGGAGTCAGGTAGTTCCAGGAGGCCCGGGCGTGCTCGGCGCGGGGGAGCAGCGTCTCGTCGGTGTGCAACTGCGCGTGGTTCACCGAATAGGGCATGGCGCCCAGGACCTCCGCCTCGAGATCCGAGGCGTCGCCGAGCATGGCGAGCGCCCGGTGCGGGTGGACGGCCACCACGACGGCGTCGAAATACCGGACGTCGCCGCGGCCGTCGACGACACACGCCCCGCCGTCCGGAGTGCGCTCCACCTGCTGCACCGGGTTTTCGAGAAGAATCTCGTCGACGTGTGCCGCCACCTTCTCGACGTAGCGGGCGGACCCGCCGGTCACGGTGCGCCAGGTGGGTGAGCCGAAGACGGTGAGCATTCCGTGGTGGTCGAGGAAGGTGAACAGGTAGCGGGCCGGGTAGTGCGCGGCGGTCGCGGGATCGCACGACCACACCGCCGCGACGAGCGGGGTCATGAAGTGCTCGATGAAATACGGACTGAAACCGTTGCGGCCCAGGAATTCGCCCAGCGGTTCCTGCGCGCCCGTCTCGCCGGCCGGGGTGTCGAGCAGGGTACGGGCGCAGCGGTGGAACCGCAGGACCTCGCCGAGCATGCGCCAGTAGCGCGGCCGGGCCAGGTTGCGTGCGGTCGGGAACAGCCCGCGGACGCCCTTCGCGCCCGCGTACTCGAGCCCGGTCGCGTCGGACCGGATCGACATCGACATGTCCGAATCCTGGGTGGCCACATCGAGTTCGGCGAACAGGCGCAGCAGGGTGGGGTAGGTGCGGTCGTTGTGCACGATGAAGCCGGTGTCGACGTCCACCTCCGTGCCCGAGTCGAGCGTCAGGTGGTGGGTGTGGGCGTGGCCGCCGAGACGGGTGTCGGACTCGTAGAGGGTGACGCGGTCGCGGCGGGACAGAACGTAGGCGGCGGTCAACCCCGCGACGCCGCTGCCGATCACGGCGACGTTCCTGCGTTCGGGCTTCTGCGAATCATGCATGGCGACCTGCTTTCCGGTCTGTCGGTGCGGCGACGACGCCTTCCGCGGCGAAGGCGTCGAGAACGAAATCGGCGGTGATGCGATGCCACCACCGCGGACGGGTGAGCATGAAGTGGCCGGCTCCGGACAGCTGATTCCAGGAGGCGTTCACTCCGCGCGCCAGTGCCTGCTCGGTCTGGACCCGGGAGGCGACGGGGTCCGTCCAGCGGTCGGCGGTTCCGTGCGCGACCATCAGCCTGCGGTCGGCGGGCACCAGATCGCCGTCGGATTCGGGCCACCAGGGTGCGAGGGCGGCGATCGCCCGGACATTGTCGAGGGCGGCGAGGTGGGCGGCGACGCGGCCGCCCATCGAATGCCCGACGACGGCGACGGGAACGTCCCCGAACCGCAGTCGGGCCCGCACGAGGGCCATCCGCGCGTCGTGCACTGGGCTGGCCTCGGGGGCGTTCCATCCGCGCACCCGGTACTGCAGTCGCTGCACGGCGATGCCGTGGGGTCCGAGGGTCGACCTCAGGGATCGGGCCAACCAGATCATGCGCAGATTCGACAGGTGCCAGCAGCGTGACGGGTCCTGACTGCGTGGTTTGCCGCCGGGCAGCACGAGCACGTAGGCCGGGGCGGTGGGTGAGCCTCTGTCCATATCAGCTATTCGGAGCTGACCGTGGCTCGGATGGGCGGCCCCCGCACCCCCCAGGTGAGTGGGAAAGCGTGCCGGATCACGCTTTCCCACTCACGTGGGGTAGCCCGGCGGCATCGTGTGGAACCGATACCGCCGGGCGAGAACCGTGAGACGCCGGTGCCTACTGGGGCATCAGGACGGTGTCGATCAGGTACACCGTGGCGTTGGCGGTCTGGACGCCGCCGCAGATGACGCCTGCGTCGTTGACCTTCAGGTCGTCACCCGAACCGGTGACGGTGACCGTGCCGCCCTCGACGGTCGTGTGTTCGCCGTCGATGTCACTCGGCGCGATCTGGCCGGGGACCACGTGGTACGTCAGGACCTTGGTGAGCAGGGCCGAGTCGGTCTTGAGGGTCTCGATCGTGGCCGGATCGACCTTCGCGAACGCGGCATCCACCGGCGCGAAGACCGTGAACTGCCCGCTGTTCAGCGTGTCGACGAGGTTGACCTGCGGGTTGAGCTGACCCGACACCGCGGCGGTGAGCGTGGTGAGCAGGGGGTTGTTGGACGCGGCCGTCGCGACCGGATCCTGCGCCATACCGCTGACCGAACCGGCCCCGTCCGGGACCGTCTTCGCGTACTCGGCGCAGCCCGGACCGACCAGGTTGGCTGCGGGATCGGCCATCGCGGACGAGGTCATCGAACCGGACGACATCGACTCGGACGTCATCGCCTCCGAAGCGGAGCCGCTGCTGGACGAGCTGCTGTCGTCCGACGAACACGCTGCACCCAGCAGGACCAGGGACGTACTCGCGGCGACTGCCAGGACTCGTGTGGTGATCTTCATCAGAAATTGCCTCTCTCCGGTGTGGGTGCGGGGGAGCACCATCGACAGGCATTCGGAGCAGTCTCCGATTCGGATGGGTCGGAGGATTTTCCGGGATCGACCCATCCGGTCGCGGAGCGGCACCGAATGCCCTGAAAGGGCACGAACGAGAAGGGGCAGAGATGACATTTTCGAAGGCACGTGGATTCGCCGCAGGACTGTTGACGGCCGCAGCGGCCGCGGTGCTGGTAGCCACTCCGGCACAGGCTCAGCCCGGTGCGCTCGCACCCGTCCCGTCCCTCGACGTCCAGCGGTACCTGGGCACGTGGTATCAGTTGGCCGCTGTGCCACAGCCGTTCAACCTCGATTGTGCGCGGGACACGAGGGCGACGTACGGACTGCTCGACCCGTCGAATGTCAGCGTCGCCAACTCGTGCACCACGTGGTCGGGTGGGACGAACGGAATCAGGGGCAACGCGCGCGTCAACGATCCGGTCACCAACGCGCAGCTCCACGTGAGTTTCCCGGACGTGCCGTTCCAGAGTGCGGCGGACGGTCCCACCAATTATGTGGTCACCTACATCGCCGACGACTATTCGTGGGCGCTGGTCGGCGATCCGGCGCGGGTGTCGGGTTTCGTGCTCTCCCGCACCCCGGCGGTCGACGACGCGGGGTGGAAGCAGATCCGGCAGGTGGTGGAATCGCGCGGCTACAACTCGTGCCTGTTGCTGACGTCCCCGACGACCGGTGGCAGAGAGGGAATTCAGCCGCTCTGCACGGTCTGACGGGCTGCCGAGCCGGTGATGTTCTCCATCATGCCTTTGAAGATGATTCCGTGGAACGGGAGGATCGAGTACCAGTACAGCCGCCCGGCCAGGCCTTTCGGGAAGAAGATCGCGCGCTGATCGAGCCGGGACCGGTCGGGATCCACGCTGTGGACGGTCCATTCGAGCCACGCCCCGCCCGGCGCGCGCATCTCGGCGCGCAACCGGAGCAGCGACCCCCGGTCGATGCGTTCGACCCGCCAGAAGTCGAGGGGGTCACCGG
Organism: Rhodococcus sp. (in: high G+C Gram-positive bacteria); assembly: GCA_039206675.1. Classification (GTDB taxonomy): domain Bacteria; phylum Actinomycetota; class Actinomycetes; order Mycobacteriales; family Mycobacteriaceae; genus Rhodococcus_F. The sequence continues at coordinate 7,329 of JBCEBZ010000563.1, forward strand.
TGTTGAGCTGCTTGGCGTTCCGGCGTCCCCGCGTGAGCCCGACCCCGCCGACGACGCGGTCGAGCCAGCCGCGCACGGACCACGCGAGGGGGAACGAGTACCAGCCGTTCTCGCCGCCGATGCTCTCGACGACGGTCCACAGCGTTGCGGCGTCGGCGTCGCAGTCCTTGGTGCGTTCGTCGGTGTAGACGACCTCACCGGCCCAGTCGGGATCGGACGGCAACGGATCGGAGGGGGCGCCGACCGGCGACGCGCTGGCCCACGTCGTCTCCACTTCGCCGTTGTCGATGCGCCGCAACGCCAATCGGACGGCGTCCCGGTAGGTGGTCAGGCCCGCCTTCGGCGGCGGAATGACGTCGTCGATGTCGTGCTCGCCGGCGACGGCGTCGTTGTGGAGCGATTCGATCAGGGCCCGCCCGAGTGAGCGGGGGATCGGGGTGACCAGACCGATCCACAGGCCTGCGAGCTTCGGGGTCAGCACCGGGAGGACGAGGATGCGACGCTGACGCAGACCGGCGACCTCGGCGTACGTCTGCATCATCTCGCCGTAGCGGAGGACGTCGGGGCCGCCGATGTCGAACGTGCGGCTGTGCGGCAACGGCGCATCGGCCGCGGCGACGAGGTAGTGCAGCACGTCGCGGACCGCGATCGGCTGGATCTTGTTGTTCACCCACCGCGGCGTGGTCATCACCGGGAGCCGGTTGGTGAGGTGGCGGATCATCTCGAACGACGCCGAGCCGGAGCCGATGACCACCCCGGCCTGCAGAACCATTGTGGGGACACCGGAGTCGACGAGGATCTGTCCCACCTGCGTGCGGGAGCGCAGATGCGGTGACAGATCCGCCGAATCGGGATGCAGTCCGCCGAGGTAGACGATCCGGCCGACACCGGCCGCGCGGGCCGCCGCGGCCACGTTCTCCGCGCTGATCCGTTCGGCCTTCTCGAACTCGTCCGACCCTCCCATCGAGTGCACGAGGTAGTAGACGACGTCCATGTCCGCGAAAGCGGCAGAAAGGGATTCGGGGTCGGACAGATCGCCGCGCGCGATCTCGACGTCGGACGCCCACGGAACGTCGGTCAGTTTCTCCGGTGAACGCACCAGCACCCGGACCCGGTGGCCGGCTTCCGCGAGCCGGGGAGCGAGGCGTCCGCCGATGTATCCGGTGGCGCCGGTGACCAGTACCCGTAACTGCGTCATTCCCACACGCTACCCGTCGTTGTCGCCGCCGCGCGGCCTGTCACGGCTAAGGTCGGGTCATGGGCATCGTGCATTCGAGCGTGGTCGAGGCCTCGCGGGACGAGTTGTTCGCTTGGCACACGAGGGCGGGGGCGTTCACCCGGCTCTCACCGCCGTGGCAGCCGCTCAGTCTCGCGAAGGAATCAGAGTCTCTGGAATCGGGTCGTGCCGAACTACGCATGCCCGGCGGCCTGACGTGGATCGCGCAGCACGACGCGAAGGAATACGACCCCCCGCACCGGTTCGTCGACTATTCGGCCGCCCTGCCGCTGCGCCTGCTCGTGCCGTGGCGGCACACGCACACGTTCGACGTCGTGTCCGAGAGCCGGACCCGGGTGACGGACCGGGTCGACACCATCGTGCCCGGTCAGTTCCTCCGGTCGACGTTCGTCTACCGGCACCGCCAACTCGCCGACGATCTGGACCGGCACCACTGGGCGTCCACGCTCCTGCCCGGTCCGCTCACGATCGCGGTGACGGGGAGTTCGGGGCTCGTCGGCTCCGCCCTGGCCGCGTTCCTGAGCACCGGCGGGCACCGGGTGATCCGTCTCGTGCGTCGCGCTCCCGGCAGCCCCGACGAGCGGCGCTGGAACCCGGATGCGCCTGCCACGGATCTACTCGACGGCGTCGACGCGGTGATCCACCTGGCAGGCGCGTCCATCGCGGGCCGGTTCACCGACGGTCATCGCCGGGCGATCCGGGACAGTCGCATCGAACCCACCCGGCGACTCGCGGAGGTAGCTGCCGCGTCCGGGCAGGGACCGAAGACGTTCGTCAGTGCGTCCGCGATCGGGTTCTACGGGCCGGACCGCGGAGACGAGGTGCTGCACGAGCAGGATGCGCGGGGCGACGGCTTCCTCGCCGACGTCGTCGCGGACTGGGAGGACGCGGCGAAGCCGGCAGCGGACGCGGGACTGCGGGTGGTTCACGTCCGCACGGGGATCGTCCAGTCCCCGAGCGGCGGTGTGCTGCGGCTGCAGCGGCCGCTGTTCGAGGTCGGACTCGGGGGCCGCCTGGGCGCCGGAACGCAGTGGCTGTCGTGGATCGACATCGACGACCTGATCGACGTCTACCATCGTGCGGTCGTGGATTCGGAGTTGAGCGGCCCGGTCAACGCGGTGGCGCCGAACCCGGTGCGCAATGAGGAGTACACCGCGGTGCTGGCGTCGGTGCTGCATCGCCCGGCCTTCCTTCCGGTGCCCGACTTCGGTCCGAAGCTGCTGCTCGGGGAACAGGGAGCACGCGAACTCGCGCTGGCCGACCAGCGGGTCACCCCCGCCAAGCTCGAGGGCCGCGGTCACCGCTTCCGGCGACCCGACCTCGACACGGCGCTGCGCCACCAACTCGGCCGGTTCAGGACGGACGAGGGGTAGCGCGGCCCGCGTCGTACGCCGCGACGACCCGCTTCGGGGCGGTGAGACGCCACGCCTCCTCGACGAGTTCGGCCAGTTCTTCGGTGTCGACACGGTCCAGGACGACGTCGATCCAGCCCCACCGTCCGAAGAACGGTGCGACCAGGAAGACGTCGGGATCCTCCTGCAGCAGCGCGGCCTGCGTTTCCTTCGTCGCCTTGAGACAGACGGTCGGGGCGCCGTAACCGACGAGGCCGAACATCTTCTTGCGCACCCGGAACGTCGGTTGGTCGCCCCAGTTGGCGATCACCACCTCGTGTGCCTCCGGCAATGCCAGCATCATCGCGCGGACGTCGTGTTCGGTGGGCATCACAGCTCCTGGTCCGGCGGTCGGTGGTTCGCAGACCTTTATAGACCCGATCACCGACAGCCCGGACCGCGGGACGGTCAGACGAAGGCGAACTCGTCCCCGGCGTGGAACTTGGCGAGCGATTCGGACACGGACCGCCGCGACGGCGGGTGGAAGGCGAACGCGTGGACGGCGGCGGTGAGGTAGCCGATGTCGGAGGACTTGATGAACGCGATCCCGCCGAGCGATTCGACGGCAGCCGAGGACGCGCGGACCAGGGCGTCGCGAATCGCGATGCGCGAGAGGAGGAGACGCACCGAGATGTCCTGTCCGCGTTCGCCCTCGTCCACCGCGCGGGCGATGTTCTCGACGGCGCCCATGGCGTTCTCGATGTCGGCGGCGGCGCGCACGTAACCCTCGTAGTCGTCCTTGCCCGCCGCGAGCAGTCGTTCGAGCAGCGCGCTCGCCGCACCCAGGTAGTTGGCGGTGACGAGCATCCCGAACCACAGGTACCCGGTCATCTCGTGTTGCCCGTCGGGGTCGTCGGCGCCGTTGAGGAGGACGAGGTCGGCCGGTATCTCCACGTCCTCGAGGTGCACCTCGTCGCTTTCGGCGCCGGCGAGGATCCAGCTCTCCCAGAACGGCCGCACGGTGATCCCCGGTGTGCTGGCGGGGATCAGCGCGATCGCCCTCTCCCCGGTGTCGATCTCGACGCTCGCGGTGAGCAGGTCCATCGACCCGGACAGACTGCACGGCTTCTTGCTGCCGTTGATGACGTAGCTCGAGCCCTTTTTCGTGGCGGTCATCGTGGGTATGAACACGCTGCCGCCGGTGACGCCCTCGGAGAAGCCGGAGGCCACGACGGCGCGTTGTTCCACGAGGCTCGTGATCAGGGCGCGGTCGTCGTCCGTGGCCTCCTGCGCGAATTCGTTGAGGGTGGCGAGCGAGAGGTGGTGCATCGTGGTGGCCGCGCCGAGTGAGGGCGACCGGCTGCCGATGGCCCGCTGGACCCGCACGGAATCGAGCGCGGACGCGCCCAGCCCGCCTGACTCCTTCGGGATGGTCAGTGCGGTGCCGCCCGCTTCCCGGAAGCGCCCGATCGCCCCGCTGTCTCGGCCTTCCAGGGTGAGCAGTGGCGTCTCGTCCAGGTAGGCGGCGAGGTCGGGCAGGTAGGACTTCAGCGCTGCGTGTTCGCGGGCCATCAATGCGGTCATGACACTCCTCGACTGTGTTCGCGGAAATTCCGGATTCCCAGGGATATCCACAGTCGTATTCGGAGCGAGATGTGGTCGTGGTTTGGTCGGTGTCACCAAACCGCATCGGCCACCGCTCCGAATCAACGGAGTAATCCCGATCATGCACACCGCGAGGAGTTGGTAGCGATGGCCGTGAACAGATTGATCCAGAGGCTGGGCGGCGACGACCGGGTGGATCTACTCCGCGCAGTTCGTGAGTCCGACGTGAGTCCGTACTTCCGGGTGATGGAGTCCGCCACCGCACCCGTCGTCCAGGTGGAAGGCGAAGACCGGATCATGCTCGGTTCCAACAACTATCTCGGTCTCGCCGATCATCCCGCCATCCGCCGGGGAGCGCAGGACGCCCTCGACACGTTCGGCGGCGCGATCACCGGAAGCCGGCTCCTGAACGGCACCATGGACCTGCACCTCGACCTCGAGGCGGAGATCGCCGACTGGCACGGCACCGAGGACGCGATGGTCTTCACCACCGGATACCAGACGAATCTCGGCACCATCAGCGCGGTTGTCGGCGCGGGTGACGTCGTCGCCGTCGACGCCGCCGCCCACGCGTCGATCCGGGACGGTTGCGCTCTGTCCGGCGCGACGATCCGCAAGTTCGTTCACAACGACGTCGCCGACCTGGAGACCATCCTCGAGGAAACGGCCGGCGGCGACGGTGCGGTGCTGGTGATCGTGGACGGGTTGTATTCGATGGAGGGTGATCTCGCCCCCCTCGGCGCGGTCTCCGAACTCTGCCACCGGTACGGCGCGGCGCTGATGGTGGACGAGGCGCACAGCCTCGGCATCTTCGGCGAGCAGAGGACCGGCGCCGCCGAACTGCTCGGCATCGACGACCGCACCGACATCCGGATGGCGTCGCTGTCCAAGAGCCCGAGTTCCACAGGAGGTTTCATCGCGGGGTCCCGCGACCTCCTCGACTCGTTGCGGGTGAACGCCCGCGCCTTCCTCTTCACGACGTCCGGTGTTCCCGCCGCGGTGGGAGCGTCCCTCGCCGCGGTGCGGCTGATCCGCAGCGAGGAGGGGGAACAACGTGCGCGGCGGGCGCTGGACAACGCCGCCGTCCTCCGGTCCGGACTGGCGGACAACGGGCTCGACGTGGGCGCTCTGTCACCACTTCCCGGTGGCGGCGAGACCGTGACGCCCATCGTGTCCGTCCACATCGGCGACGACCTCGAGGCGATGAGCCTCTGGCGCACACTGTTCGACCGGGGTGTGTTCACCAGTGCCGCACTCTATCCCGCCGTTCCACGGTCGGGTGCGATGCTCCGGCTGTGCGTCATGGCCACCCACACCGACGCCCAGTTGCGGCGGGCGGTGGACGTGATCTCCGAGACCGTCACGGAAGCCGCGGCCTGATGAAGGTGGCGGTCACCGGGGCGACGAGTGACTTCGGCGCCGCGATCCTGCCCGTGCTGTTGGCCGATCCGGACATCGACACGGTGATGGGGCTCGGCAGGCGGGAATTGTCCCTCGAACATCCGAAACTCGAGTCCGTTCGGATGGACATCCGCGACCCGGCCATCGAGGACGTGTTCCGTGGCTGCGAGGCCGTCGTTCATCTGGCGTTCGTGGTGGAGGAGATCCGGGACAAGGCGCTCACCCACGACATCAACCTGAGGGGTTCGCGCAACGTCGTCGACTCCGCCTACCGCGCCGGGGTGCTCCGCGTCGTGATCGCGTCGAGCATCAACGCGTACGGACCGGAACTACGCCCGAAGCCGGTGAACGAAGACGTCTATCCCGCAGGGGATCCCGTCCGGTACTACTTCCACGACAAGGCGGAGGTCGAGCATTACGCCGAGTGGTGGCTCCGCCGCCATCCGGGGGAGATGGCGATCTCGATGCTGCGCCCCACCTACATCATCGGACCCGCCTTCTCCAACGACGGCATCGACCAGCTCACCGGCCCGGTCGGCGCGTTTCCGCGCGCCGACGAGGCCGCGTATCAGTTTCTGCACCAGCGGGACATGGCCGACGCGTTCCATCGCGCCGTGAAGCAGGACCTGGTGGGACCGTTCAACCTCGGTCCGAAGGACTGGGTGGGTGTCCGCGAACTCGCGGCGATGCAGGGACAGCGGATGTTCGACGTGCCCGAACGACCGGCGGTCGCGGCCGCGAACATCGCGTTCCGGCTCGGGCTCACCGCGTTCTCCGGGCAGTGGGTGACCGCGGGCGAGACCGTCGTCGATTCGACACGGCTCACCGAGGCGACGGGCTGGACGCCGTCGCTGACCGCGCGCGAGTCGGCGGCCGTCATGATCCTGCTGCAGGGTAAACCGCTGGTGCGCACGGAGGATGCCCTGGAACGCCGCATCGCGTGCGAGGCGGCGCTGGAGCCCGCGTCCGAATTCGTCGGCGTCGACGGCCGCGGGCTCGAACACGTCCAGATTCCCGCGGCGACCGGAGCCGTGCACGCCGAGATCCACACGGCGCGGTCGGGTGGCGGGGCAAGTGTGGTGCTGCCCGCGCCGCCCGGACTCCACGCGCGGTATCTCACGCCCCTCGCCGCGGAGCTGGCGGAGAACGGCATCGACGTCCTCGTCGTGGACCTCCCCGGGCACGGGCTGAGCACGGGGAAACGTGGCCTCGCGACGGTGGCCGGGGTGCACGACGCCCTGGCGGTCGCGCTCGGCTACGCGCGGATCCGGTTCGGCGGTACTCCGCACGTGGTCAGGGTGGGCGACGCCACCGCGCCCGTGTCGCGGCCGGGACGGTGGCGGTCGTGGGTCGCCGGGGCGCGGACCCGCGTGACCGTCAACCCCGCCGACGGACTGCTCCCGCGCAGACTGCGTTACCAGGGCGGACTCGAGGACCTCCCGCACGCCTATTCCGCGCGCGACGTCGCCTCGGTCGTCCGCGCCGATCGAGTCGACTCGTAGAGTGACTCCCGAACCACGTCGACGCCGCGAACAGGAGCGAATCATGACCAGTGAAGTGCCCGGGACCAGTGAAGTGCCCGGGACACGGAGCCCCGCCGTCGAAGCGGGTCTGACGGTGCGGCGTGAGGTGATGGGTCCCGACTTCGTCGAGCGGGCGCTCACCCGGACGGCCGGGACCGACAGCGAGCAGTTGCAGGAATTCGTCACCGAGCACGTCTGGGACGCCGTGTGGAATCGGCCGGGGCTGGACCGGCGCAGCCGCAGCCTCCTCAACCTCGGCATGCTCATCGCGCTGCGGGCGCACGGTGAGCTGAAGGGGCACGTGCGGGGCGCGCTGCGAAACGGTCTGACCCGCACGGAGATCGTCGAAGCCGTGATCCACGCGAGCGCCTACTGCGGTGCCCCCGCCGGCCTGTCGGCGATGACGGTGGTGCAGGAGGCGCTCGACGCGGAACTGGGACCGCTCGAATCCCAGGACTGACGACCCGGTTCAGCCCGTCACGCCGGTGATCTCGTTCGGGATCTCCGGCAGGTCGGCCTGCCCGGACACGGCCCACGTGTCGAGGTCGATCGTGTGGATCTTCTTGTTCGCGGGGTCGGTCACGTAGGCCGTGTGGTCCTGCACGAACAGCGCGGGACGCGGCGACTGCCACTTGTCCGGCTCGGTCCACGGATCGAGGACGTCGACGGTCCGGCTCACGGCCTTGGTGTTCGGGTCGATCACGTGCAGGGCGCCGTCGGTGCCCAGGACGAGGGCCTCACCGTGCGGGGCGCGCCCGAGCGACCGGAACGTGTAGCTGGTGCCGAGATCGACGAGGGTGAGCTGCCCCGTGGCGGTGTCGGTGAGGGAGACCCGTTCGGGGCGTTCGAGTTCGGCGTCGGGGTCGGTCTTGTAGTCGCCCAGCAGGATCGGGGAGTTCTCGTCGCCGGCCTGGTTGCCGATGCGTCCGTACGGGTCCGGGCTCGTCACCTTCGTGATGACGCCGTCCCGGTAGACGAGCAGGCCGTTCTGGCATCCCACGACCACCGTCTCGTCGGCGGCGACGGCTTCCCCGTGCACGCCGGGGCAGTCCTCGTTGCGCGCGATCTCCCTGCGGTCGCGGTCGAGTACGACGATGCCGGTGCGCTCGTCCTCGTTGCCGACGGTGGTGAGCAGACTGCCGTCGGAGAGTTCCACGGCCACACCGTGATGCGCTTCCGGAGTCGTGAACTCGGTGGTGGCCGGAGTGCCGTCGGACAGTGCGGCCGGGTCGAACACGCGCACCAGTCCGGTGCCGTCGTCGAACAGCACGGTCTTGCCGTCGTGCCGGACCACGTGCCCGGGTGTCTTCGCCTCGAACGCGACGTCGGTGAGTGCGGGTGGGGCGGTGTAGTGGCTGCCGCCGTCGGTCCAGGTTCCGGTGTCGAGGGCGGTGAAGCTGTTGCCGGTGCTGATCAGCACGTGCCGGTCGTCGCCCGCGGGATTGAGGCGGGTGAAGCCGTCCACCTCGGCCGAGCCGACCACGTCGAGGCTCTGCGCGTCGAGGACGAGCACCCCGCCGTCGTAGCTCAGTGCCAGTCGCGGCGTGGCCGAGTCGGTGGTGGCTGCTTCGGCCGTGCCGGAGTCGGTGGAGCAGGACGACAGAAGTGCCGCCGAGAGTGCCACGGCGGCAACGGCGGTGGGTCGGGGTCTACGCAAAAGGGTCACCCATGAGAAGTACCCCTTTTTGCAAACGGTTGTCAAAGTCGTAAATGTGCATGTGGCGATACATCGACTACGTCAGCCCCTGCGCGATCGCCACGGAATTCGAATCCATCATCTCGATGTATGTGCCCGCGCCCGAACCTTCCTCACCCAGCGATTCCGTGAACAGCGAGACGACGTCGACGGGAACACGTGCTTCCGACGCCAGCACCCGGGCGAGCCGATCGGGCTGGGAGGAGTCGACGAAAATCGCAGGCACCCTCGCCGCCGTGACGGTCGCGGCAAGGTCCGACAGGTCGGACGCGCTGGGCGACGCCAGCGTGGTTCCGCTGGGAATCACGGCGCCGATCGTGGCGAAGCCGAAACGGTCTGCCAGATAACCGAACACGTGATGATTGGTGACGAGCTTGCGTCGATCGGCGGGGATGCCCGCGAACCGGTCCGTCATCCGGGCGGCGAGGTCGTCGAGTTGCCGGGCATAACTGTCCGCGTTCGTACGGACGGCATCCGCGTCGATCTCCGGCACGTGTTCGATCACGGCGTCGCGGATCAGGGCGACGGCGTCCCGCATGCGGTCCGGATCGGTCCAGACGTGCGGATCCATGGTGCCCGTCGACTTTCCGGAGCGATACTCGATCGGCCGCACGGCCTCACCGATCTGCAGGATCGGGACGCCCTCCGAACGTGCGGTGTCGACGGTCTTGCCGATGCCCTCCTCGAGGCCGAGTCCGTTCGACACGAGGAGGTCGGCGCGTTCCACCCGCGCGGCGTCCGAGGCGGAAATCTCGAACGAATGGGGATCGGCGCCTCTCGGCATCAGTACCGTCACGTCGGCCCGGTCACCGACGACGTTCTGCACCACGTCACCCAGAATGTTCGTGGTCACCACGACGACGGGCCCGTCGGACGAGCCCGGCGTGCACGCGGTCACCGGCAGCGCGGCGAGGGCGGTCAGGAGGGTCAGCGGCAGCAGGCGCCGCATCCTCCTCACAGCCCGACCACGCCGAGGGTGGACGCGGACACTCCGACGTCGAGGGTGCGCGCGACCCGGGCGTTGTCCCGGAAGTCGATCTCGGCCACCGTCTTCGACGCGGGATCCGACACATAGGCGCGGGTGCCGCCGACGGCGATCGCCGGCGGGGTCGCGGTCGCGTCGCTCGTGTCGTAAGGGCTGGCCAGGACGCGGGACGAGGCGGTCTCCGTGCCCGACTGCACGTCGTAGACGCGGAAGGTGCCGTCGGCGAGGACCGCGAACACCGAGCGTCCGTCGCCCGCGAGCGCGACGTCCAGCGCCCGATCCGCGGTCCGGACGTGCGTCCACCCGCGGGTGCGCGCATCGAAGACCAGCAGTCCGTCATTGGTGGCGGCCGGTCCGGCGGTGGCGACGGTGAGCGGCAGGCCGTCGTGTCCGCGGAGCGCGGTGGGCCGGGTGGCGGCACCGATGCCCGCCGGGTACGCAACCTTCTCCGACGTCCAGGTGCCGTCTGCGGTGGTCGCGAGGAACAGTCCGTCCTCGCACGCGCCCAGCACGTGCGTGTCGGACACGGCCGCGCCGTTCAGGTTCGGGCAGGCAGGGTCGAAGCCCTGCTGGAACCCGCCGTCCGCGGTGTGGAGTTCGAGCGTGCCGGGCAGCGGGTCGGCCGAGCGCGAGACCACGAATCCGTCGGCGATCGGCAGGGCTACACCGTGGTGCGGGGCGTCGGCCTGCACGACCGTGTCCACGTCGACGCTGTCTGTGCGGAGCGCGGCGAAGTCGACCACGCGGGCGACGCCGTCGCCGTCGAAGAACGTCGCGACCTTGCCGTCGCCCTCGACCACGCGCCCGGGGCGGGCGCCCTCGAGAACGCCGAGTTCGACCGGGTCCTTGGTGTACGAGTGGGTGTGGTCGCCGTGGTCGATGGTCCAGGTGCCGGCGTCCACGACGTGCACGGCGCCACCGGTGCCGTCGACGGCGAACGCGTAGCGGTCCTTCACCGTCGTCACACGCGCCGGGTTGGCGAACTCGAACGAACGGAGGGTCTCGGCGGTCGCGAGGTCGAGCACGGTCACGCGGCCGGAGTCGGCGTCCGAGACGACGAGCCGGGGTTCGGGCCCCTCCACCTCGGTGGATCCGGACTCGGCGGCCAGGTCGCTACCCGGTTGGCTCCGGCCGTCGGGGGAGGCCGCCTCCTCCGGTGGCGAGGCGCAGGCGCCGACGGTCAGTGCGGTGACCGCGGCGATCGCTGCGCGGGTGAGGGTCGTGTTCGGCATTCGGGCTCTCCATCTATCGAACGGGTATCGGAGTGGGTGACACGGTGGGTCGGAGTCGTCGTGATGCCGACCGGGCGACGGCCGCGACGAAGAACTGGAGGACGGCGAGCCCGGCGATCGTGGCGCCCGCGGCGGTGTCGGCGTTCCACGACACGACCAGTCCCGCGAACGTCGCGGACCAGCCGAGGAGGACGGCGATGGCCATCGTGGCGCCGATCGACCTTCCGAACAGCGCCGCGGTGGCCGACGGCGCGACGAGGAGTCCGAACACGAGCAGGGTGCCGACGATGCGGAACGACGCGACCACCGCGAGGACCACCAGCGCGAGCAGGGCGAGGTGTGCCCACCGCGGCCGCAGACCCAGGGTGTGGGCCTTGCGTTCGTCGAAGACGAGGGCGACGAACGGGCGGTACGCGATCACCGAGACGAGCCCGGCCACCGCGGCCGCCCCGGCGAGCCAGACGAGGTCGCCGCGCGTCGCGGACAGCACGTCACCGAAGAGGAAGGCGGTGAGATCGACCGCGAACGACCGTGCGCGCGAGACGATCACGACCCCCAGCGCGAGCATGCCGACGAACAGCAGGCCGATCCCGGTGTCCTCGGACAGTCGCGAGTTCTTCGACACCCACGCGACGCCGAGGATCATGACGACCGCGCTGGCGGCGGCACCGACGAGGAGATTGGCGCCCGCGAGATAGGCGACGGCCACGCCGGGGAGCATGCCGTGCGAGATGGCCTCGCTCATGAAGGCCATGCCCCGCAACACGACCCACGTGCCCACGAGTCCGCAGAGGACGGACACCAGCATGCCCGCGAACAGTGCGCGCTGGACGAAGGACACCGTCAGGGGGTCGAGTAGCCATTCCACTCTGCTAATCTAACGATAATGATTGTCGTAAGCGAAATCGTGGTCCGGTACGGTTCGACCCCGGCGTTGAACGGTGTGAGTGTGCGCCTCACGCCGGGTACCGTCACGGCCGTCGTCGGGCACAACGGTTCGGGGAAGTCGACGCTTCTGCAGTGCCTCGCCGGCATCGCGCGCGTCACGTCGGGGCGGATCGACGGTACGAACGGGTTGCGTACGGCGTATGTGCCGCAACGCAATGCGGTGAGCGAACAGCTACCGCTGACCGTGAACGAGGTGGTGGCCATGGGGGCCTGGCAACGGCGCGGACTGTGGCGGCGGCTCACCCCCGGCGACCGGGACGCCGTCGATGCGGCGCTGAGCAGGCTGGGGCTCGCGGATCTCGGCGCGCGGAGGATCGGCGCACTGTCGGGTGGGCAGCGTCAACGCGCCCTGCTCGCGCAGGCGCTGGTGCAACGCGGCGACCTGCTTCTCCTCGACGAGCCCACCACCGGACTCGACGCGCACGCCCGCGCGGTGATCGGCGACGTCGTCGCCGAGGAGGCCGCGCGGGGTGCCACCGTCGTCGTGGCCACGCACGAATCCCGCGACGCCGACCGCGCCGACCAGGTGCTGACCCTGTCGTCGGGGGCGGCGCTCAGCCCACTTCGACGATGACGAGTTTGTTGCCGTCCGGGTCGCGGAAGTAGAACATGGGCGGCACGTAGTCGCCCATCCGCAGGACCTCCGCATCCACGTCGACGCCGCTCGCCGACAGGCTCGCATGGTCGGCGTCGGCGTCCGAGGTGGTGAGCCGGATGCCGGTCTCGACGCCCACCGGGACACCGTCGCGGGTCGGCACGAGTGCGATCGACGTGGCCGAACCCGGCGGCGCCACCTCCACCCACCGCTGGCCGGGGCTGAACTCCGCATCCATGCGGCGCTCGAAACCGAGTGTGCCCACATAGAATTCGAGTGCCCGATCCTGATCGGTCACGGGAACCGCCACCGTGTGCACACCGTTGATGTGGGTCTTGCCGTGTTCGGTCATGCCGTCCACACCTCCCCGTCGGCAGGCGTCACGCCTGCTCGGCTGCCTTCTCGAGTGCGGCGACGTCGAGTTTGCGCATCTTCAGCATCGCCTGCATGGCACGTTGCGCCTTCGCGTCGTCCGGGTCGCGCATGAGTTCGTACAGCCGCTCCGGGACCACCTGCCAGGACACACCGAAACGGTCCTTGACCCAACCGCATTGGCTTTCCTCGCCGCCGTCGGTGAAGGCGTCCCAGTACCGGTCCACCTCCGCCTGATCCGCGCACAGGATCTCGAAGGAGATGGCCTCGTCGAACGTGAACTGCGGGCCGCCGTTGAGCGCGATGAACGGTTGTCCGTTGATCTCGAAGGACACGGTCAGCACCTGTCCCTCCGGCCCGGGAGTGTCCGGACCGTAGTGGGTGACCTCCGTGATCCGCGAGTTCGGGAACAGGGACGTGTAGAACTTCGCGGCCTCTTCGCCTTGGGTATCGAACCAGAGACAGGGGGTGATGAGTTTCATGGCGCAGTTCCTCTCGCGGGTCGCTCGTCGGTTCATCCTCGCCGATATAGACCGCGCCTGCGCCCGAAACTCATCGGACCGCTGTCAGGAGTTCAGCGCACCGTCCGGGTGGACGAGATGGCGATCGCTCCGAGCAGCCCGACCAGGGCGAATGCGTAGAAACCCCACGGGACCGCGTAGCCGGCGCCCAGCAGCACGCCGCCGAGGATGGGGCCGCAGATCGCGCCGACCCGGCCCACCCCGGCCGACCAGCCGAGGGCGGTCGCGCGGATCTGCGGCGGGTGGTTGGCGCTCGTGAACGCGTACACGAGAACCTGTGCGCTGAACACGAAGCAGCCGGCGAGGAACACCAGGGCGTAGATGCCGAACGACACCTTGACGCTGAGCAGGGCGAGGAACACCGCCGCGCCCGCGAACCAGACGATGGCCGCGGTGCGCGGACCGATCTTGTTGGCGACGCCGCCCGCGATCAGCAGTCCGACCACCGCGCCCGCGTTGAGGATCAGCAGGAACGTCAGCGACGCGCCGAGGTCGTAGCCGGCCTCGCGCATGATCGTCGGCAGCCAGGTGTTGAGTCCGTAGACCAGCAGGAGTCCCATGAACGACGTGACCCAGATGGCGATGCTGTTGCGCAGGAACGGCCGCGAGAAGAGGGCACGCACCGGGTTGGCCGCGGTCGCGACCTGTGCGTCTTCGGCGGGCGCGGGTTCCAGCTCCAGGCCGTACTGCTTCGCGACGGCCTCGGCCTCGGCGCGCTTGCCGTGCGCCAGCAGGTACGAGGGCGACTCGGGGAGGTAGCGCAGCATCAGCGGAATCAGGATCAGGGCGGGCAGGGCGCCGACGACGAACATCGAGCGCCAGCCGAACGGTTCGATCAGGACGATCGCCAGCGCTGCCGTCGCGACCGCACCCACGTGATATCCGGTCATCAGCAGCGTCGACGCGGAGCCGCCGCCCTGCTTCTTCGAGAATTCGTTGACCAGGGCCAGCGCCGTCGGCAGTGCGCCGCCGAGCCCGACTCCCGCGAGGAAACGGAACAGCCCGAACAGGAACGGGTTGGGTGCGACCGCGCAGAGGAGGGTGAGGAGGGAGAACGCCGCGACGGCGTACAGCAGGGCCCGTCGGCGTCCGATGACGTCGGTGAGAGTGCCGATGACGAGCGCGCCGATGGTCATGCCGACCAGGCCGAACGTCGAGATGAACGTGATCGTTCCCGTCGACAGATTCCAGTCGCCGTATTCGCGGAGTGAGGGGATGACGGCACCGAGGACGACCAGGTCGAAACCGTCCAGCAGCACGGCCACCCAGCAGAGGGGCGCGACCCAGAGGGCGGTGGAGGCGCGGGCGGCGCTTCGTTGGGAAGTGGTCATGATGTCCTCGACTCGAGCGGTGTTCGCGATGCGAACCCTGGTTCTATAAGCGCACTCATTGTGTGGCGCGCCATAGTTGCCTGTCAAACATCGGCTGTTCCACACGGGGCGGTCTGCTGTCCTGGGCGTTCGCCCAATGTCACACCGGTGCCGTTCGAGTAGACCGATGGGACATTCGGCGCCGCTCGGGTTGGTCAAGAGCTGGTAAACCCCGTGTGGATAATCGACCGGGTACCGAGTCGATGAGCCAGGACGGACTGTGAGAACCAACCCTCAGGTGGCTACGAGCCGTCCGCGCGTCGCCGCATCCCCGTCGACGGCCGGCGGTTACCGGTACGACCTCGACGGGCTGCGCGGCATCGCGATCGCGCTGGTCGTCGTCTATCACGTGTGGTTCGGGCGGGTGTCCGGCGGCGTCGACATCTTCCTGGTGCTCTCCGGCTTCTTCTTCACCGGCATGCTCGTGCGCCGCGTGGGGGCGGACTCGGGTCTGTCCGTTCCGGCGGTTCTGCGGCGCACCGCCCGGCGTCTGCTGCCCGCACTGGTGGTGGTGTCGGCCGCGACCGCGGTCGTGACCGTGATCCAGCGCCCCTTCACGCAGTGGTCCGGGATCGCCGATCAACTCCTCGCGTCGCTGCTGTACGTGCAGAACTGGCAACTGGCCCGGACGGCCTCCGACTACGCCGCCGCCGACGCGTCGGTCAGTCCGCTGCAGCACCTGTGGTCGATGTCCGTGCAGGGGCAGTTCTACGTGCTCGCGCTCGCCGTGGTCGCGGGGGTGGCCTGGGCGTGCCGGCGCCGGATCGGTCTTGTGCGGCCCGTGCTGGGCGGCGTCCTCGGTGTGGGATTCCTGGTGTCGTTCGGCTACGCCGCGGCGCTGTCCCAGGACCGGCAGTCGTGGGCGTACTTCGACACGTTCGCGCGACTGTGGGAATTGCTCGCGGGCGCACTGCTCGCGCTCGTCGTGCACCGTGTCGACCTGCCGCGCGGGTGGCGGGTGGTTCTCGCGGTGTCGGGATTCGCCGTCGTGCTGGGGTGCGGGTTCCTGATCGACGGCGCCGCCCTGTTCCCGGGCCCGGCGGCGCTGATCCCGGTGGGCGCGGCGGTGGCGCTGATCCTCGCCGGAGCCGGCCCGTCCGAGCAGCCGGGGGTCGTGGCGATGCTGGCGTCCCGGCCGTTCGTCGAACTCGGCGGTCTGGCCTACTCGCTGTACCTGTGGCACTGGCCGATCCTCATCTTCTACCTCACGTGGCGGGAGCGGCCCGCGGTCGGAGCGCTCGGCGGGCTCGCGGTGATCCTGGTGTCGCTGGTGCTGGCGTGGCTCACCCAGCGGCTGATCGAAGCGCGGTTCCAGGGCGGGGCGCGTCCGGGACGCGCGCTCACCGCTCTGGTCGCGGTCCTCGGCGTCGCCGTCGTCGGATCGGCGTCCGGGTGGCACGCGTACCTCGTCCGCAACCCCGAGACGACCGCCCGGGTAGGCGAGCTGGACCCGTGGCTGTACCCCGGTGCGGCGTCGCTGACGGACGGTCTGTTCGCGCCGCGCGCGGACATGCGGCCCACCCTGCTCGAGGCGCCGGGCGACCTGCCGCAGCCGACCCTCGACGGCTGCATCTCCGATCTGAGCACGCGCGACGTCGTCACCTGCGTGTACGGCGACGTGTCCGCGGACCGGACGATCGCGGTCGTGGGCAGTTCCCACGCCGAGCACTGGGTGCCCGCGCTCGACCGCATCGGCCAGCAGCGCGGCATCCGCGTCGAGACGTACCTGAAGATGGGGTGCCCGCTCACGGTCGCGGACGTCCCGCTGCTCGCCGGCGAGCCGTATCCCGATTGCGGCGACTGGTCCCGCGACGTGCTGGACCGGTTGCGCGATCACCGACCGGATTGGGTGTTCTCGACGTCGACGCGTCCCAACGAGGAGGGGGCCGGCGACGTCACCCCCGACGACTACGTGGGCCTGTGGGAGCGGCTCGCCGATTTCGGGCTCCCGTTCCTCGGCATCCGCGACACCCCGTGGCTGCACCACGACGGCGTCCCGTATTCGGCCGTCGACTGCCTCGCCGACGGTGGCGACGCCGACAGTTGCGGACTGCCTCGCGACGAGGTGCTGGCTCCGGACAATCCGACGGTGGAGGCGGCCCGAGACCTGCCGTCGGTGCATCCGCTCGACCTCACGGACGCCGTGTGTGACGTGGCGATCTGCCGTGCCGCGCAGGGAAACATCCTCGTCTACCACGATTCGCACCACCTCTCGGCGACGTACGTCCGGAGCCTCGCCCCCGAACTCGACCGGCAGATCGGCATGGCCACCCGCTGGTGGTGACCGGGATACTGGCGGCATGCCCGAAGACGACCGCAGCATGCTGGGACGTGCCTTCCTGGTGCTGGGGTCGTTCACGTCGGAGCGGCCGCGACTGTCACAGTCGGAGCTGAGTCGCCGCACCGGACTGCCGCTGCCCACCGTCCACCGGCTGTGCCGTCAACTGGTCGGCAACGGCGCGCTCGAACGCGTCGACGACGGGCAGTACGAGATCGGGGTGCGCCTGTGGGAGTTGGGTGCGCTCGCGCCCCGCGCCCACGGACTGCGGCAGGTGGCGTTGCCGTACCTCGAGGACCTGTACGAGGCGACGCGCGAGAACGTCCAACTCGTGGTCCGGGAGGATCTGGAGGCGCTCTACCTCGAGCGGTTGTCGGCGCGCGGAGCCGTGACCGTCGTCGGCAGGGCCGGGGGCCGGCTGCCGCTGCACGCGTCGAGCGGCGGCCTCGTGCTGCTGGCATTCGGCGGCACCGATCTGCTCGACGACGTCCTCGCGGCGGGCCTCGAACGCTTCACCCCGTCCACCATCACCACCGAGCATCGCCTGCGCAGCACCCTCGACGACATCCGCCGGACCGGGTGGGTCACGTGCCGCGAACACCTCAACATCGGAACCCTTGCCGTGGCCGCGCCGGTGTCGCGGTCGACGGGGGAGGTGGTGGCGGCGGTGTCCGTCGTCGTTCCGGCGGAGAAGGATCCCGCACCCCTGATTCCCGCCGTGCGGGCGGCGGCACGAGGTATATCGCGCGGTGTCGCGTAGCTCGTCTTTCACTCAGTGAAAGTGGGGGTGTTGCGGGACGCTCCGCGGCAGCACAGTGACTGGTGTCACGAACTACGCGAGGAGTCTGCTCATGAACACACAGGTCGGGATCGTCGGCGGGGGTCCCGCAGGGCTGATGCTGTCCCATCTCCTGCACCTGAAGGGCATCGATTCCGTCGTGCTCGAAAGCCGCACCCGCGAGGAGGTGGAGGGCACCATCCGCGCCGGCGTGCTGGAGCAGAACACCGTCGACCTGATGGTCGACACCGGACTCGGCGACCGCGTCAAGCGTGAGGGGCTCACCCATCACGGCATCGAACTGCGCTTCGGCGGCCGCGGCCACCGCATCGACTTCGACGAACTGACGAACGGCCGCGCCGTCACCGTCTACCCGCAGCACGAAGTCCTCAAGGACCTCATCGCGCGGCGTCTCGAGGACGGTGGCGACATCCGCTTCGGCGTCTCCGACGTGCAAGTGCACGGCCACACGACCGACAACCCCAAGATCACGTACGTCGACGCCGACGGCAACGAGCAGACGCTCACCTGCGCGCTCGTCGCCGGCTGCGACGGGTCGCGGACCTCCACCCGCGGACTCATCCCCGAGACCACCGTGCGCACCGACCACTTCCGCCAGTACCCGTTCGCCTGGTTCGGCATCCTCGCCGAGGCCCCGCCGTCGTCCGAGGAACTGATCTACGCCAACCACCCGCGCGGCTTCGCCCTCATCAGCACCCGCACCCCGGACGTCCAGCGGCACTACCTGCAGGTCGACCCGGACGACTCCGTCGACAACTGGTCCGACGACCGCATCTGGTCGGAACTGCACGCCCGCGTCGACGGTGAAGGCGCGGAAATCAAGGACGGCAAGATCTTCCAGAAATCGATCCTGCAGTTCCGCAGCTTCGTGTGCGAGCCCATGCAGCACGGCAACCTCTTCCTCGCCGGCGACGCCGCCCACACCGTGCCGCCCACCGGCGCGAAGGGCATGAACCTGGCGATCGCCGACGTGTACTTCCTGTCCGAGGCGATGGGCGAATTCTTCGCCACCCGCAGCCGGGCCGGGCTCGAGGGCTACACCGACAGCGTCCTCCCACGCGTGTGGCGGACCCAGCACTTCTCCTGGTGGATGTCCTCGATGCTGCACCGCCTCCCCGACGACACCGGATTCGGCCACAAGCGGCAGGTCGCCGAACTCGACATGGTCACCCGCTCCGTCGCCGGCCGCACCCTCATCGCGGAGAACTACGTCGGCACCCCTTTGCGCTGACGCACCCGTGAGTACTTATCAACCGCCCGACGTTAATAAGTACTCACGGGCGCCGAAGGCGCAAGAAGGGGGCGAAGAGCCGGGCCGTGTTCGCGGACGCCGTCGCGGTGTCTTCCGGTGGGTTGGCGATGAAGCTCAACGCAAGCCGGACGATGGCGTGCGCGAGGATGTGCGCGTCTTCGGGGGCGGCGTTCACCCACGACCGCTGCAATGTCTCGGCGAGCCGTTCGGCCGCGGGTCGGATGATGATGTCGCTGTCCGTGGTGATCAGGCGCAGCAGATCCTCGGGCGCCTGCCCCTGGTGCAGCGACAGCACCAGAGGATCGGCGCCGCTGAGCGCGAAGAACGTCGCATAGCCTTGCCGCAGAGCGGTTGTCACGTCGCCGGGGTTGTCATACAACGCGGACTCGATGACGGTGACAAGGCTGTCCGTCAGACGGAGGGCGTATCCCTCCGCCAGGCCGCGCCGCGAGCGGAACTCCTTGTAGATCGTCTGCCTGCTCATGCCGGCGGCGACCGCGACGTCGGTCATGGTGATCGTCGGCCACGGACGTTCGAGGAGCAGCTCCCGCAGCGCATCGAGGGTCGTCTCCCGCATCAGCGACGTCGCGGCGAGCCGGTACCGGCTCTGGCGCTCGGCGCGGTCGTGTGCGGACATGACGTCGATGCTAGCGGGCGGGCGTTACCAGGCCTTCCCGCTCGCCGGTGGGCACCTCCGTGAGAGCGACCGACTCGTCAGCCAACACGGCGCGGTCGACCGTGCCGCCCCGGGCGATCATCGTGCGCGCGGTCCGGAGGTCCTTCGGACGTCCGACGGCGATCGCCCCGACCGGCGTGTCCTCGCGTACCGCGACCGCCGTGAAATCGCGCTCCGCGATCGAGCCGCGGACCACGTAGTCGTCGTCGAACCGGGGTGCGCCTGCGAACTGCACGGTGTGGCCGTACTGCGTGGACCACCCCCACGGAACGTCCGTGAACGGTGTGGGATTGCCGAGGATGGAGTGCGCGGCGGCGACTCCCTGTGCCTGAGCGCCGTTCCAGTGTTCGGAGCGAAACCGTTCGCCGCCACGCGCCCCGGGGATGTTGGCGGCGTCGCCGGCGGCGAAGATACCGTCCGCCGACGTGCGAAACAGTCCGTCGACGGTGATGCCGTTGTCGACGCGCAGTCCCGCCGCGGCGGCGAGTGTCACCTCGGGGACGGTGCCGACCGACACGAGGACGGTCCCGGCACTCCAGGTGCGACCATCGGCCGCGGTGGCCACGGCAGAGCCGTCGTCGCTCATACGGAGCGACGCGAGCGCGACGTTCGTGCAGACGTCGACGTCGTTCTCGGAGTGCAGTGAGGCGATCATCGTCGAGACGTCCGGGGGCACGATTCGACTGAGGAGCGACGGGTCTCGTTCGAGGACGGTGACCTCCGCGCCCAGCGACCGTGCCGTCGCGGCGACCTCACACCCGATCAGACCCCCGCCGATCACGAGGAGGGAACCGGTCCGCAGGATCGACGCCCGAAGTGAATCGGCATCGGCCATCGACCGCAGTGTGAAGACGCGCGAACCGGAGACACCGTCGAGTCGGCGCGCCCGGCCGCCGGTCGCGAGCAGCAGAGCGCTGAAATGCAGTGTTTCGCCGGAGGACAGCGTCAGCGCCTTCCGTCGTGCGTCGAGTTCGACCGCCGTTGCACCGGTGATCAATTCGATACCCTGCTCGTCCCAGAACGAGTCCGGCTTCAGCCCGACCTTCGCCGCGGCCGCAGCACCCGACAGGAGGTCTTTCGACACCGTCGGGCGGCGATACGGCGGCGAGGGTTCGTCTCCGATCAGGACGACGCGCCCGCGGAAACCTTCCGAGCGGAGCGTCTGCGCGGCGCTCGCCCCCGCGATACCGGACCCGACGATGACGACCGTCGACAGTGCGGTGGACGGATTCGACACGGCGCTCACGCCCGGCTGACCTCGACCATATCGAAATCGGCCTTCGCGGCCCCGCAATCGGGGCACGACCAGTCCTCGGGAATGTCGTCCCACCTGGTACCGGGCTCGATGCCGTCCTCCGGCCAGCCCTCGGCCTCGTCGTACTCGAATCCGCACTGGGCACAGCGGAAAAGCTTGAAATCGGTACTCATGTCATGCCACCTTCGTGTCGAAATCGATCTTCTCGCGGACCCCGCAATCGGGGCACGGCCAGTCTTCGGGCACATCGGCCCACGGGGTGCCTGCGGGAAATCCCTCACGGGGTGCGCCGGACGCTTCGTCGTAGACGTAGTCGCAGACCGGGCACTGGTAGGCGGCCATCACCGAACTCCGCCGTCGTACTTGGCCAGAACCTTCTCGCGCTTCCCGGGTTGGATGTTCACGCGGGTGATGTCGCCGTCGTAGTGGTCGAGCACTCGGTGGTCCATCACCTTGCGCCACAGCGGTGGGAAGTACGCGAGCGTGATCATGCTGGCGTATCCGCTGGGCAGATTGGGCGCGCCGTCCATGCTCCGCAGCGTCTGGTACCGCCGTGTCGGGTTCGCGTGATGGTCGCTGTGGCGCTGCAGGTGGTACAGGAAGATGTTGGTCACGATGTGGTCGGAATTCCAGCTGTGTGCGGGCGCGCAGCGCTCGTAGCGGCCGCTGGCGGTCTTCTGACGCATCAGGCCGTAGTGCTCGAGGTAGTTGACCGTTTCGAGGAGTGAGAAACCGTAGACGGCCTGGAGGATCAGGAACGGGATGACGACCGGACCGAATATCGCGATGAGCGCACCGAACAGCACCACCGACATCAGCCACGCGTTGAGCACGTCGTTGTGAATGCTCCACGTGCTCTTGCCGAGTCGTTGCATCCGGGTCTTCTCGAGCTCCCACGACGACTTCAGGCTTCCCCACACGCTGCGGGGGAGGAACGCCCAGAAGCTTTCTCCGAAACGTGAACTCGCCGGATCCTCGGGTGTCGCGACCCGGGCGTGGTGGCCGCGGGTGTGCTCGATGTAGAAATGGCCGTAAAAGGTCTGCGCCAGAGTGATCTTGGCCAGCCAGCGTTCGAGGTCGGTCTTCTTGTGACCCATCTCGTGGGCGGTGTTGATGCCGATACCGCCCATGACGGCGACGCTGAACGCCACACCGATCTTCGACACCAGTCCGAGGCCGCCCTCGATGCCGAGCCAGGAGAGGCTGTCCGCCGACCAGAGATAGCACGCGAACACCAGGCTGGCCAGCTGGAACGGGATGAACACGTAGGTGCAGTACCGGTAGTACCTGTCGTTCTCGAGCTGTTCCATCACCTCCTCGGGCGGGTTCTGGCCGTCGGGTCCGAAGAACCTGTCGAGGATCGGGAGCACGATGAACAGCAACAGTGCGCCGATCCACCACCACACCGGAGCCACAGCCGACCATCCGATCTGGTTGAAGGCCCACACCAGCCCCGCGGCGAGGAACAGTGCGGTCGGGGGTATCAACCCCATCAGCCACAGGTAGCGCTTGCGGTCGCGCCAGGCTTCCGGTGGTGCTTCCTCTGTCGTCCTGCCGATATCCGACGTCGTCACGGTCCGAACCTCCTCGTCCACTTGGTTTCGCGGTATGAACCAGCTCACTCTGATTTGGACAGTACACGCACTTCGATCCAGCGTCTAGACAAATATAGATATTTGTAAACCATCGCTCTAACGGCGGAGCCTTCGATGCCGATACAGAGTTCGCCACCGTTTCACCGTGCTGAGGAGGCCCGTGATGTTTCGCGACCCCGGACTGCCCGACTGGCTCGAATTCGTTCTCGGCCTGCTCGGGTACCGCTGGTAGCGCTTCGCACCCGTGAGTACTTGTTAACCGCCCGTGGTTAACAAGTACTCACGGGCGAAGCGTCGCGGCGACGTGCCCGAGCCGGGGCTGGTCGATCGAGCCCTCCACGCAGCGTGCGAACAGCCACAGGCGAAGCCGCTCACGGTCGAGGCCGAGCAGCCCGGCAATCCGGTTCGAGAATCCGGCCGGGTCGGCGGCCAGGCGATCGACATGATCGAGCATGTGCTGCAGCACGTCATAGGTCGGATCGCCCACGTACGGTTTGGGATCGATCACCAGCCACGGCTCGCGGGCGGCGGACAGCACGTTGTCGGGGTGAAGATCCGTGCACAGCAACCGCGACTGCGTTGCCGTCCTCGGTAGTTGGCGGAACAGTTCCATCCCGGCGCGCGCGAGGCCTGGATCCACGCGGGGCGCGCGTGCGAGTTTTGCCTCGAACTCATCGGCCCACACGTCGCACATGCCGGCGAGTGGGCGGAACGGAGTGTCGGCGGGTGGTTCGATCCACAGCCTGCGCAGCAACCCCGCGATCACGACGTCCTGTTCCTCGGGCGGCCGGATGTCGGACAGCGGGGTGCCGGGTTCGCAGGCTTCGAGGAGCAGTGCAGTGGTGTGGCCGAGCACGCGGTGGTCGAGCAGTCGGACGGCGCCGTTACCGTTCCACGCCGCGAGTCCGTCCGCTTCGTGCAGCGCCTCGTCGTGGCGCCAGCCGACCTTCAGCACCACCCGTGCGCCGGATGCGGTGCGTGCGGGCGCCGTCCAGGACGTCACGCCGCCCGGCTGGAACGGGCGCCCGACGTCCAGTGACCATTCCCGGCTCACCGTTGCGACGACGGCGGGGAGGTCGGCCAGCCACGCTCGGCGCGGCGCGTCGGGTGCGTCGTACGCGGCCATCTCGCGCACGAGGTTCGTCGGCAGTTCCAGGTCCGGCACTCCCGCATTGTGCCTCGCCGTTCTTCGGAAATCGCCCGCACGGGCTGACTAGAACCTGTTACATTTTGTCGAGGGGGCGACTTCTGGAATTCGGAGAGAACTCATGAGCTACCGCGTCGTCGAATGGTCCACCGGTACGGTCGGGCGTCACGCCATCGCAGGCATCGATGCCCGCGACGACCTCGAACTGGTCGGCGTGTGGGTGTCCGACCCGGAGAAGGTCGGGAAGGATGCCGGTGCACTGGCGGGACTCGGCCGAGATCTCGGGGTGACGGCGACCGACGACAAGGCGGCGCTCCTCGCCTTGAAGCCCGACTGCATCGTGCACACCGCGATGACGGACGACCGCATCTTCGATGCGATCGAGGACCTGATCTCCTTCCTCGAGGCCGGCATCAACGTCGTGTCCTCGGGTCCGGTGCTGTTGCAGTACCCGATCGGGGTGGTCCCGGACGACCTCGTCGACCGCATCCGCAGCGCCGGCGAGCGGGGCGGCGCGAGTCTCCACGTGAACGGGATCGACCCCGGCTTCGCGAACGACGTTCTCCCGCTGGCCATGACGAGCCTGTCGCAGCGGATCGACGAGGTGCGCTGCTCCGAGATCGCCGACTACTCCACCTACTACCAGCCGGTGGTGATGAGCGAGATCTTCGGCTTCGGCAAGCCTCCCGAGGAGACGCCGATGCTGTTCCAGCCCGGTGTGCTGGCGCTGGCGTGGGGGAGCGTCGTCCGGCAGATCGCCGCGGGGCTGGACGTCACCCTCGACGAACCGCTGGTCGAGAAATACGAGCGCGTCCCCGCCGAGGAGGACCTGGACATCCTGTCGTGCCACATCGCGAAGGGGACGGTCGCGGCGGTGCGGTTCGAGGTGATCGGCACCGTCGACGGCGTGCCGCGGGTGGTCCTCGAACACGTCACCCGCACGCACCCCGACCAGCAACCGGACTGGCCGAAACCCACCCGCGGCGACGGGTGCTACCGCATCGACATCACGGGCGAACCGATGATGACCGTCGAGTTCAACCACCACGGCGAGAACGGCGACCACAACGTGTCGGGGATGATCGTCACCGCGATGCGCCTGGTGAATTCGGTGCAGGCGGTGGTCGAGGCGAAGCCGGGGCTGGTGACCGCGCTCGACCTGCCGCTCGTCACCGGTCGCGGTTTGTGCGCTCCGCACCCGTGAGTACTTGTTAACCGCCCGACGTTAATAAGTACTCACAGGCCGAAGGCACTCAAGGCATTCCGGAGACCGTCCGGGCGCTCGGCGAGGGGGACGGGTTCGACGAGCGCGAACGCGCAACCCACGTTCCGCGCGGCGCCGTCGGCTTCCTCGCTGTCGCCGATCATCAGGGTGCGTCCGGGCTCGG
>JBCEBZ010000564.1:0-8887 GCA_039206675.1 Rhodococcus sp. (in: high G+C Gram-positive bacteria)
CCCATGATCGTCAGCAGGTTCTCACGGCCGTCCGGCGAGCGGCGGCCGATCTTCACCTTGCCGGAAACGATGATGTACAGGCGGTCACCGGGCTCACCTTCGTTGAAGATGACATGTCCGCGGGGGAAGTCGACGGGCTGCAGCTGCTTGGTCAGCGCCGCTACCGCTGAGGGCTCGACTCCTTGGAAGATGCCGGCTCTTGCCAGGACGTCGTCCACGTGCGCTCCTTGGGAATATTGTTCGTCTGTATGCATATTGTGCGCGATTTGCTGCATGTCGACGATGCCCCGGTGATCCGCGGCGTGTCGCTGTGCAACAGGTACGGCTCTGAAGTCTACGTTGAGACGGCTCGGTCTGAGTGACCGATACCACGGAAGTCGCAAAAGTTAACCGGATGATGCGTCCGGTGGTGCGTCTTTCCAGGGTTTCCCGGGGGTCAGCTGGCGCGGCGAGAGCCCACTTCGGTGATGTCGGCGTCGTCGGATTCGAAGCTCGACCGCCCCTTGCGACGTCGATGGAAGCGTGCCAATGCGTGGGGGAAACCTTCGTGGGCCAGGGTGGCCACTTCGTCGTGACTTGCCTGGTCGAGGAACTCTTCCACCTCTTGCTGACGAACCGTGAGCCGGCGGAGTCTGAACTCCACCCGCTCCATTGCCAGCGCAAACAGCATCAGCAGCACTGGGAAGAGGACCACAGCGAGACCTTGCATACCGGGAAGTAAACACTGCAAATGTCTCAGATGCGACACAGCAGCAATTCGGATCGGTCGGGTATCCGTAGAGTTGATCCCGTGCATGCGACCCCCAGCGACGGCTCCGAAGTGCGTGGACGCACCCGTTCGCGGGCCGCGAAGAAGGACGAAACCCGGCTCGGACTCGTCCGGCGCGCCCGGCGGATGAACCGCAGGCTCGCGGAGGCCTTCCCTCACGTCTATTGCGAACTCGACTTCACCACACCCCTGGACCTCGCGGTCGCGACGATCCTGTCCGCGCAGTGCACTGACGTGCGGGTCAACATGGTGACGCCGGCGCTGTTCGCCCGCTACCCCGACGCGAAGGCGTACGCGGAGGCCGAGCGCACCGAACTCGAGGAGTACATCCGGTCGACGGGTTTCTACCGCAACAAGACGAACTCTCTGATCGGGCTCGGGCAGGCTCTGCTCGAGCGATTCGACGGCGAGGTTCCCGGCAATCTGAAGGATCTCGTGACGCTGCCCGGTATCGGCCGGAAGACGGCCAACGTGATCCTCGGCAACGCGTTCGATGTGCCGGGAATCACGGTCGACACCCACTTCGGGAGGCTCGTCCGGCGGTGGAAGTGGACGGAGGAGGAAGACCCGGTCAAGGTCGAGCACGCCATCGGCGCCCTGATCGAGCGCAAGGAGTGGACGCTGCTCTCGCACCGGGTGATCTTCCACGGCAGGCGCGTCTGTCACGCCCGCAAGCCCGCCTGCGGGGTGTGCGTGCTCGCCGGCGACTGTCCGTCGTACGGGCTCGGCCCGATCGACCCCGACGTCGCCGCCGGGCTGGTTCGTGGACCGGAGACGGAGCATCTGCTGCGTCTGGCCGGCAGGTGAGGGTAGATACGAGTGTCTAGCGCAGCGCGGTGGAGTCTGGCCGCCCTCGTGGTCGTGGTGGCTCTCGTGGTCGCGATCTGGCCGCGGGGCGACGACGCGCAGACGCCGTCGTACGAGGACCGGTTCGGTGCGGGGGGCACCGCCCCGGCATCGGTGAGCGCCGATCCCGACGCGCTCGCGGCACTGAGGACGCAGGCCGGCCTGGACCCGTGCCCCGCCCCGGCGGCCGCGTCCGCGCCCTCGGCGGACCCGGTGCTGTCCGGCATCACACTGGAATGTGTGGGAGACGGCAGCCAGGTGGATCTGGCGGCTGCGCTCGGTGGTAAACCGGCGCTGCTGAACCTGTGGGCGTACTGGTGTGGTCCCTGCGCCGAGGAGCTGCCCTATATGCAGCAGTTTTCGGATCGTGCGGGTGACGCGGTTACCGTGCTTACGGTGCACACCGATCCCAACGAGTCCAGCGCGCTGTCGCGGCTCATCGATTACTCCGTCACCCTGCCCGGTGTGCAGGACGGCGACGGTCGCGTCCGCGTCGCGGTCGGGGCCCCTCCCGTCCTCCCGGTCTCGGTGCTGATCCGGCCCGACGGCACCGTGGCGAAGGTCCTGCCGCAGCCGTTCCGCAGCGTCGACGAGATCGCGGACGCCGTCGAACAGAACCTGGGGGTGGCGGCATGACGTCTTCCGTGGACGGCGGCGGCGTTCCGCCCTGGTTGCGCCGGGTCGTGCACCGGACGCCGGCGGACCCGCACCGGATCAACCCCGTTCTGGATCGGCGCGCGCCCACCGGGGCGACCACTCGTGAGGCGGCGGTGCTCGTGTTGTTCGGCGGACCCGTCGAAGCGGACCCGCTGATGTCCGGCGGCCTGCCCGCCGGTGCCGACGTCCTGCTCACCCAGCGTGCGTCCACGATGCGGCAGCACAGTGGTCAGGTGGCCTTTCCCGGCGGTGCCAGCGACCCCGGCGACGAGGGGCCCATCGCCACCGCGCTGCGGGAGGCCCAGGAGGAGACGGGACTCGACCCGTCCGGTGTCCGCCCGCTCGCCGTGCTCGAGGAGATCTTCATCCCGCCGTCCGGATTCGACGTCACCCCCGTCCTCGCGTACTGGGAGAAGCCCAGCGCGGTCGGCGTGGTCGATCCCGCGGAGGCCGAACGGGTCGCCCGGGTTCCGGTGCACACCCTGATCGATCCGCGGAACCGGTTCCAGGTGCGCCACCCGGCCGGATACCAGGGCCCCGCATTCTCCGCCGACGGCATGCTCGTGTGGGGTTTCACCGCCGGCATCCTCGCCGCGCTGTTCGCCGTCTCCGGCTGGGAACAGGAATGGGACCGCCGCGACATCCGCGACCTCGACACGGTCCTCGCCGAACTCGACAACGACCTCGACGACGACCACCTGACCCACGGTCACGGCCGCCCGGCGGCCGAGCGATGACCGGGTCGCACTGGATCGACCTCGCCATCGTCCTGATCGCCTTCGTCGCCGCGACGTCGGGCTGGCGTCAGGGCGCCGTGGCGTCGGTGCTCGCCTTCATCGGCGTGGTGCTGGGTGCGGTCGCGGGCATCCTGATCGCCCCGCACGTGCTGGTGCACGTGGACGAGGGCCGCGGTCGCGTGCTGGTCGGCATCGCCCTGATCGTGGTGCTGGTGATCGTCGGCGAGGTCGCGGGGATGGTCCTCGGCCGGGCCGCGCGGGGAAGCATGCACAGCCCGGTCGCGCGTTCCGTCGACAGCGTGATCGGCGCCTGCGTGCAGGCTGTCGCGGTGTTCATCGCGGCGTGGCTGCTGGCGATCCCGCTCACGTCCTCGTCCCAGCCTCAGCTTGCGGCGGCGGTGCGCGGGTCGAGCGTCCTCGAGACGGTCGACAACATCGCGCCCGCCTGGATGCGGCAACTGCCCACCGAGTTCACCGCCCTGCTCGACACGTCCGGGCTTCCCGACGTCATCGGGCCGTTCGGACGCACCCCCATCACGACCGTCGACCCGCCGGACGCCAGTGTCCTGGAGAGTCCCGTCGCGTCCTCGCTGCAGTCGAGTGTGCTGAGGATCCGGGGCGTGGCACCGAGTTGCCAGCGGGCGCTGGAGGGGTCAGGGTTCGTGGTGGCACCCGACCGGGTGATGACCAACGCGCACGTGGTCGCGGGAACGGCGGGCATCGTCGTCGACACCGCGAACGGGCCGATGGACGCCGAGGTCGTGCTGTTCGACCCGTCCGCAGATGTCGCGGTCCTCGAGGTGCCCGGACTGGACGCTCCCGTCCTGAACTTCGCGCCCGAGCCTGCGCAGACCGGCGACAACGCGCTGGTGCTCGGCTACCCGGGCGGCGGGCCGTACACGGCCAGCGCCGCGCGGGTCCGGGAGATCCTGGACCTCAGCGGTCCCGACATCTACCGGGCGGGAACCGTGCAGCGTGAGGTGTACACGGTCCGCGGTTCCATCCGGCAGGGCAACTCGGGCGGGCCGCTCGTCGACAGCGACGGCCGGGTGCTCGGGGTGGTGTTCGGCGCCGCCGTCGACAACAGCGACACCGGGTTCGTGCTCACCGCCGCCGAGGTGTCGCGTCAGTTGCAGGCGGCGTCCGGGGCGTCGGTCGCCGTGGACACCGGCGCGTGCATCCTCTGACGGTCAGACCGTGCGGGGCGCGACGAGGTCGAGCAGGGCGGCGTTGACGCGTTCCGGGGCCTCCCAGTGCGCGTAGTGGCCGACACCGGTGACGGTGTGCATCTGCTGGGTGGGTGCGAAGCGGTGGCTGCGGCGCACGGTGTCCGCGAGCACGTACGGGTCGAGGTCGCCGTGCAGATGCAGGACGGGGATGCGCAGCGTCTGATCCATCGACGCCATGAACCGGCTGCCGTCCGGCCGGAACTGACTGCGGAACGCCCACCGCTGGTACTCCAGGGTGCAGTGCGCGGTGCCGGGGATCTGAATCGCCGACCGCATGCGTGACACCACGTCGTCGAATTCGGGATTCTTCGTCCAGCCGGGTCCGGAGCGTTCGCGGATCAACCTCTCGACCTCCGACCCGTCGTCCCGGGTGAGGCGACGTTCGGGACGCCACGGCACCTGGCAGGAGACGAACGAGGGCAGCAGGGCCTTGCGCTGGTACCGGTCGTGGAGGACCGCATGCTTGAGCGCGAGGGGATGCGGTGAGCTGACCAGTGCGATCGACCGGACGAGGCGAGCGTGGAGGACGGCCGTGGCCCAGCAGACGAGGCCGCCGTCGGCGTGCCCGACCAGTGTGGCCTCGCCGTAGCCCATCGCCCGGATCAGGCCGGCGATGTCGCCGGCCAGCGTCCACCCGTCGTAGCCGCGCGGCGGTTTGTCGGAATCGCCGTAGCCGCGGAGGTCGACGGCGACGGCCCGGTACCCCTGCGCGGACAGCGCGGTCAGCTGGTGGCGCCACGACCACCAGAAGTCCGCGAACCCGTGCAGCAGGACGACGAGCGGCGCATCCGGTGCGGATGCGCCGACCTCGACGGTGTGGAATCGGATTCCGTTGGCATGGATGTCGCGATGAATCCAGGGGCCGCCGAAACGGACGGTGGACGGATCGGGTGGTGCCACAGGAGCGAGTTACCGCGCGTGACGTCCGGTGGAGGACGATGCGAGATGGGCTTCCGCATCCGAGTACGACGTGGGCAGGACCGTCTTGGCCTGCTTCAGGGAGTCGATGGTCTTCTCGGGGGCACGGAGTTTGCGGACCCGCAGATAACCGAGCAGGGCGAGGATCGCCGTCACCACGACCATGATCAGGAAGACGATGAGGAACGCCAGCCAGCGGGCGATCCACACGTCGAGGAGTTCGGCGAGGAAGAAGAAGAAGAAGAACGAGCTGAACAGCAGCACGGTGAACGCGAGGATGAAGAACAGGCTGCCCTGCAGGCCCTTCTTGACCTCACCGGTGACCTCGGCCTTCGCGAGCTCGACCTCGGCGCGGACCAGGGTGGACACCTGCGCGGTCGCGTGCTTGACCAGCGTGCCGAGGCTCGCCTCGCCGGGTGTCTGAGCATCCACGTCCGTGAGCGGGATCGACGACACCGTGTTCGGCACCCCGTCTCCCGTGTAACGCGGGCTGTCTCCCTTGCCGTGAGTGATGCTCACTTGTCGACCCCTCCAGGTAGCTCTTGCACGTCCGAGTCATCCTGCCGGGCCGCATGGGCCCGACCGCGTCGCCACAGTAACGCTGATCCGATCAGCGACGCTGTCAACGATGTCACGAGCACCGCGACCTTAGCTATTTCGGCCGCGCTGCCGTCACCGATTCCCGCAAGCGCGAGATCCGCTACGAGAAGGCTAACGGTGAACCCGATCGCACCGAGCACTGAGAGGGCAAACATGTCCCGGAACCCCAGTGCACGCGGTTTCTTCGCGATACCCAGGCGGATCGCGAGCCAGGAGACGCCGAAGATGCCGACGGTCTTGCCGACGAGGAGCCCGGCGATCACGGACTGCGAGACGGGGTCGGTGAACAGCTGCCCGAGGAGCTCGCTGCTGAGGGCGACGCCGGACGCGAACAGGGCGAACAGCGGGACGCAGACGCCCGCCGACAGCGGCTGGATGCGGTGCTCGAGGCGGGAGGCCGGGGATTCGCGTTCGCCGGGGTCGCGCCGCACCCGGGTGAGGAGGCCGAGAGCGACGCCGGCCAGCGTGGCGTGGATTCCGGCGTCGTGCATGCAGTACCAGGTGAGCAGTGCGAGCGGCACGTAGAGCAGCGGGGTGGTGATGCGCCGGTGCTGGGCGACGGCGTAGACGGCGAGGCACCCGGCGGCGCCCAGCAGCCACAGCAGGGCGATCGAGCTGGTGAACAGGACGGCGATGAGCACGATCGCGAGGAGGTCGTCGACGACGGCCAGGCTGAGCAGGAACACGCGGGCGCTCGCCGGGATGCGCGACCCGGTCAGCGCCAGCACGCCCAGTGCGAACGCGATGTCGGTGGCGACGGGGATGGCCCAGCCGCGGTCCATGCCGGGTGTTCCGGCGCCGATCGTCGCGGCGATGATCGCGGGCACCACCACGCCGCCGCAGGCCGCGATGATCGGGAGCAGCGCACGTTTGCGGTCGGCGAGTTCGCCCACCACCAGTTCCCGTTTCAGTTCCAGGCCGGCGACGAAGAAGAAGACCGCCAGCAGCCCGTCCTGCGCCCACGTGCCGAGCGTCAGGTTCAGGTGGAGCGCCTCCGGGCCGATCTGGTAGTCGCGCAACGCGAAGTAGGAATCCGAGACGGGCGAGTTCGCCCACAGGAGGGCGACCGCGGCGGCGGCGAGCAGGATCGAACCGCCGACCGTCTCGGTGCGGAGGTAGCGGGAGAGTTCGGAGCGGAGGGGCTGGGTCACCGGGGTCGCTCGCTTTCGATGTAGTCCGGGTACGGCACATGCTCTGCCGACCAGACTTCCCGGCGCACCGAGGAGAGCTTATCCAATTTGCCAAGCGAAAGACACGAGGTGTTCAATTCCTAAGGAATGGACTCTCGTCCCAATAGTTGAAATAGCATCGTGCAGGAGTAAGTCGAGTGAGCAGTGCCGTCGATACGTCGAAGCCAGATCCGGACGGCGGGGCCACCGTCGCCGGCGTACCCAGAAGCCGGATCGTCGTCGCGAGCATGGTGGGAACGTCCATCGAGTTCTACGACTTCTACATCTATGCGACCGCCGCGGTGTCGGTGTTCCCGCACCTGTTCTTCCCCAAGGGAAACGGCACCACCGCCCTGCTGGCGTCCCTCGCCACGTTCGGTCTCGCCTTCGTCGCCCGGCCGCTCGGGTCGATCCTGTTCGGCCACTTCGGCGACCGCATCGGACGCAAGACGACGCTCGTCGGCTCCCTCCTCACCATGGGCATCGCCACGTTCGTGATCGGTCTGCTGCCGACCTACCACCAGATCGGCATCGTGGCGCCCGCACTGCTGGCGTTGATGCGCTTCTGCCAGGGGCTGGGACTGGGCGGCGAGTGGAGTGGCGCGGCACTGCTCGCGACCGAGACCGCCCAGAAGGGCAAGCGGGCGTGGGCTGCCATGTGGCCGCAGCTGGGCGCGCCGATCGGCTTCTTCCTCGCCAACGGTCTGTTCCTGATCATCACGCTGTTCCTGGACCACGACAACGGCAGCCCGAACCTGGACGGCGCGTTCCTCACCTGGGGCTGGCGGATCCCGTTCCTGCTCAGCGCAATCATGGTGATGATCGGTCTGTACGTGCGGCTCAAGCTGGAGGAGACGCCCGTGTTCGCCCGCGCCGTCGCGCGCGGGGAAAAGGTGAAGACCCCGATCGCCGAGGTGTTCAAGACCAGTTGGCGTCAGCTGATCATCGGCACGTTCGTCATGCTCGCCACGTACACGCTCTTCTACATCATGACCACCTGGGTGCTGAGCTACGGCACCGGCAAGACCCCCGCCCAGGGCGGCACCGGAGCCGGGTTCCACTACACCGACTTCCTGGTCCTGCAGCTGATCGCGGTCCTGTTCTTCGCCGCCGCCGTGCCCGTCTCGGGGTGGCTGGCCGACCGCTTCGGTCGCCGCATCACGCTGCTCACGATCACCGGGTTCATCATGCTGTTCGGCCTCACGTTCGGCGTCATGCTGAACCAGGACGGCATGGGCAACGCCCGCATGCTCGTGTTCCTGGCAATCGGAATGTTGTTGATGGGCATGACCTTCGGTCCGATGAGTGCCGTTCTGCCCGAGCTGTTCCCGACCAACGTGCGCTACACGGGTTCGGGGATCGCCTACAACACCGCCAGCATCCTGGGCGCCGCCGTCGCACCGTTCATCGCCACCTGGCTCGCCACGTCGTACGGCGTCGGCTGGGTGGGCATCTACCTCCTGATCGCCGCCGCGCTCACGTTCGTCGCGCTGCTGGTCATGCGCGAGACGCGCGACGAGTCCCTCGACGACGTAGGGGCATAGCCCCCGTGAGTGGTTGACGAGTCTCTGCACTCGTCAATCACGCACGGGCCGCGCAGCGGCCTATAGCCGTGCTGCTGTCCAGGACGGCCCGGATCCGGCTGCCGAAGCAGGATCTGTGGTCGTTCCTCGCCGACACCGATCGGCTCAATCGCACTATCGACCTGTCGCCGGTGCGTTTCGCTCCGACGCTGGACCGCCGCCGCAAGGGGCACTATTCGGCGGAGACGCGTTCGTACGGGCGGCGGGTGCGGTACGAGGAGTACCCGTTCGAGTGGGTCGAGGGCCGCTTCTACCAGGTCCTTCGCCGCTTCTCCCGCGGTCCGCTCGAGGAGGTCTCCACGGGTGTCCGGCTCCGCCCGGCCGACGACGGGACCGAGGTCGAGGTGTTCGCCCGGATCGTCCCCCGCACCCGGTTCGG
>JBCEBZ010000565.1:0-8872 GCA_039206675.1 Rhodococcus sp. (in: high G+C Gram-positive bacteria)
CGGGCGGTTAACAAGTACTCACGGGCGCGAAGCGCAACGCCACACGGCGGCCGGGGTCATCGGGAGCCGGCGAAGTCGCGCGCCCGTGGCGTCCGCGATCGCGTTGGCCAGGGCCGGGGCGACGGGGTTGTACGGGGACTCGCTCATCGACTTGGCGCCGTGCGGGCCCAGTGCGTCGTAGGTGTCCGCGAAGTAGACCTCGGTGTCCGGCACATCGACGAGCTGCGGGATGTGATAGTTCCGCAGCTGCGGGTTGACGACGGTCCCGGCGCCGTCGAGCAGGATCTCCTCGTACAGTGCGGTGCCGATCGCCTGTGCCACGCCGCCCTCGACCTGCCCGCGGCACTGCTGCGGGTTGAGGACCGTGCCGGCATCCGCCGCCTGGATGGACTGCAGGATCCGGACCTCCCCGGTGACGGTGTCGACCGCCACCCGGAAGGCGTGCACGTTGAACACCACCGACCGCGGGGTGCCGTCGTGGTGACCCTCGGCCCGGAGCGGTCCCTCGGGCACCAGCTTGTCGAGTTCGACGGTCCGCCCGGCGACCTCGACCGCCTCGGGTGTCAGCGCGCAGGCGCTGTCCTCGGCGGCGCCCGCGATGCGGCGGGCGACGTCGTACAGCTGTTCCCGCAGCCGGGTTCCGGCGAGATGTACCGCCTTCCCTGCGACGACCGTGCCTGCCGAGCCGAACGCGCCGGTGTCGTGGCCGGCGACGTCGGTGTCGGATTGGATCACGGTGATCCGGTCGGCGGTGGTGCCCAGCGCGGACGCGGCGAGTTGCGCGTGGACGGTGGTGGTGCCGTTCCCGAACTCGGCTGTGCCCACCCGCAGTTCGTACCGGCCGCCCTCGACGAGCGTGCAGGACACGTCGGCGAAGTGGCCTCGCGGCGGAATGGTCGCGATCATCGACGCCGCCATGCCCTCGCCGACCCGCCACTGCGGCCCGTCCGGCGGGCGCACGTCGTTGCCGCGACGCAGTGCAGCCTCCGCGAGGTCGAGGCACTGGTCGAGTCCGTAACTGCCGTACGTGAGGTCGCCGTGTTCCACCTCGAAATCGACGAAGTCGTCACCCGGGACGACCACGTTGCGGCGACGCAACTCGAACGGATCGATCCCCAGTTCCGTGGCCAGTTGGTCGAGCGCGGACTCCACCGCGAAGATGATCTGCCCCAGCCCGTAGCCGCGGAACGCCCCGGACGGCAGGTTGTTGGTGTAGACGGCCTGGGCGTCCACCCGCTTGTTCGGCGACCGGTACAGCGCGACGGATTCGCTGCACCCGTGGAACATCACACCCACCGAATGATTGCCGTACGCACCGGCATCGGACAGCACGTCGACGGCGAGTGCCGTCAGCATTCCGTCGCCGTCGGCGCCGACCTTCACCGACACCCGCATGGGATGCCGGCACGGGGCGATCGTGAACTGGTCGGACCGGGTGAACTCGTACTGCACCGGTCGTCCGGTGCGCAGCACTGCGAGGGCGACGAGGTCCTCCACCAGCATCTCCTGCTTCGCGCCGAAGCCGCCCCCGACGCGGGCCGTGAACACCCGGACCTGTGCGCGGTCGAGCGAGAACAGGTGAGCGAGTTCGTCGCGGACGAGGAAGGGCACCTGAGTGCTGCTGCGGAGGGTGAGGCGGCCGTCGGAGTCGAGCCAGCCGATGGCCGAATGGGTTTCGAGATGCGTGTGCTGCACGCGCTGCGTCTGCCACGTGCCCTCCACCACCGCGCCCGTGTCCCGCGCCGCCGCCAGCCCGGCGGCGAGGTCGCCGACCTCGCCGTGCACCTCGGCCACCAGATTCCGCGACGGGTCCGCGATCCGGGAGTCGGGACCCTTGTCGCCGTGCAGCAGGGGCGCACCCGGGCGGCGCGCCACATCGGGGTCGAAGACGGGTTCGAGGATTTCGTACTCCGCGTCGATCAACTGCACTGCGCGCCGGGCGATGTCGACGGAGTCCGCGATCACCGCGGCGACGCGCTGCCCCCGGAACCGGAGGATGGTGTCGAAGACGTAGGTGTCGTCGGGGTCGTCGGTGCGGGACTCGTGACGCGCGGTGGAGAAGGCCACGTCGGGACTGTCGCGGTGGGTGAGCACCGCGTGGACGCCGGGCAGTTGCTCGGCGGCGGACGTGTCGAGGCGGGTGATGCGGGCGTGCGGATGCGGGCTGCCGAGGATCTGGATGTGGGTCAGCCCGTCGACGGCGAGGTCGAGGGTGTACGGCTCGGCGCCGCACACCACCCGGGTGGCCGCCGGTGCGGGAATCGAACGGCCGAACGACTCACCGGCGCTGTCCGATTCGGTGGTGCAGACGCCACCGACGGCGTCGCGGATGGAGCGGTAGCCGGTGCAGCGGCACAGATTTCCCTTCAGCGCGCGCGGCAGGTCCGCACGTTGCCCGGAGTCGAGTGCCGACGCGGTCACCACCATCCCGGGAGTGCAGAACCCGCACTGGAATCCCGCCGCGTCGGCGAACTGCTGCTGCACGGGATGGAGCTGGTCGGGGCTGCCGAGACCGGCGGCGGTGGTCACCTCGCGGTTCTCGGCGCGATGCGCCGGCACCACACACGAGTGCACCGGGGCGCCGTCGAGCAGCACGGAGCAGGCGCCGCAATCCCCGGCGTCGCAACCCTTCTTGACCGCGAACCGCTGCTGCTCCCGCAGGAAGGTGCGCAGACACTGACCTGGGCGAGGTTCGGCATCCACTGTCTGCCCGTCGACCGTCACCTTCATTCCAGTTCCCTCCTGATCTCCTCGGCGAGGACACCGGTGACGTGGCGACGCCAGTCCGCGGCGCCGTGCGCGTCCGTCAGGTAGTCGTCGGGGGAAATCTGTTCCGACAGTGAACGACTCAACACGTCGGGGTCGGGAACGGCGGGGAAGCGCAGCACGAACGGGCGGACCGTGGACGCCGTGACGGTCAGCGCGAAACCGTCCGCACCGACGCGTCCGGCGAGCAGGGCGCCGGACCGTCCGAGCGGCGAGTACGCGATCTTGCGCAGCGACGTGCGGTCCCGCAACGCGCCGGCGGGCAGGTGAATGCTGCGGATCAGTTCACCGGGAGCGAGCACAGTGAGTCCCGCGCCAGCGACGAACCGGTCCACCGGAACCCGGCGTTCACCACCGTCGGGGGCCCAGATCAGGACTTCGGCGTCGAGCGCGCAGCACAGCGTGATCATCGCGCCGGCCGGGAGCGCCAGCGCGAGGTTGCCGCCGACGGTCGCGGTGTGCCAGATCTTCCACGACGCGACGAGGGACTCCGCGCACGGCCGGAACAGGTCTGTCGCTCTCCACTCGGCGGGAAGCTTTGCGTTGCAGAGATTCTCGATGGTGCACGTCGCGGCGAGTTCGAGTCCGTCGTCGTGGACGGTGATTGCGGGCCAGTCGAGGGTGGCCAGGTCGACCAGCCGGGTGACCCTCGGTTGCGGTTCCGAATACAGCCAGGTGCCGCCCGCCAGGAACGCCGTTCCGGGTTCCGGGGCCGGCAGATCGTCCCGGCTGCGCGGCGCCGAGATCTCGGTCACGAACGACAGATCCATGCTCTCACCCCGCCTTGCGCACCAGGGCCCGGTGGGCCTGCTCGACCTCCGCGGCGACGTCGTCCTCGTTCACGGAGATCACTCTCCCACGCTCGACGACGGCGCGCCCGTTCACCAGAAGCAACTCCAGCGGCGCCGTGGCCCCGAGCACCAGAGCCGCCACCGGGTCGGTGATGCCGGAATGCGCGAGGGTGTCGACCCGCCACAGTGCGAGGTCGGCCAGTTTGCCGGGTTCGAGGGAGCCGAGTTCGCCGTCCCGGCCGAGCACCCGGGCCCCGCCGCGGGTGGCGAGTGCGAGTGCGGTGCGCACCGTCATCTCGCCCGGACCGCCGCGGGCGCGGGCGAACAGCACGGCGTGCCGGGCCTCCTCGAGCATGTTGCACGCCTCGTTGCTGGCGGCACCGTCGACACCGAGCCCCAGCGGGACCCCGGCCGCGTGGAGGTCCCTGGCCCGGGCGATCCCGGCGCCGAGCCGGGCATTGGACGTGGGGCAGTGGGCGACGCCCGTGCCGCCGTCGGCCAGGGTGGTGATCGCGACGTCGTCGAGGTGGACGGCATGGGCGTACCAGACGTCGGGTCCGACCCAGCCCAGCCGCTCCATGTACTGCACCGGGGTGCAGCCGAACCGGTCGAGGCAGAAGTCCTGCTCGTCAACGGTTTCCGCGAGGTGGGTGTGCAGTCGCACGCCGGCGGACCGGGCGAGGACCGCGGCCTCGGTCAGCAGGTCGGCGGTGACGGAGAACGGGGAGCACGGCGCCACCGCGACCCTCAGCATCGAGTCGGGCGCAGGGTCGTGCCAGCGGTCGATGACGTCCTGGGTGCCCGTCAGGACGTCGTCGAGACGTTCCACCACCGAGTCGGGTGGCAACCCACCCCGACTGTGGCCGAGGTCCATCGACCCCCGGCTGGGGTGGAACCGCAGCCCGACGGTCCGGGCGGCCTCGATCTCGGCGCCGAACACGTCGCCGCCGTCGCGGGGCACGACGTAGTGGTGGTCGGTGGTGGTCGTGCACCCGTGCTTCGCCAGCCAGGCGAGACCACCGGTGGCCGCGGTCCGGACGGCGTCGGCGTCGATGCCCGCCCAGATCGGGTAGAGGGTGGTCAGCCAGCCGAACAGAGCGTCGTCGGCGGCGAGCCCGCGGGTGATCCACTGGTACAGGTGGTGGTGGGTGTTCACCAGTCCGGGTGTCAGCAGGCAGCCTCGACCGTCGACCACGCGCGCGCCCTCGATCACCGGCGCCGGACCGGCGCCGACGTCGACGATGCGGTTGCCCCGCACGACGACGTAGCCGTCCGGATGCTCGCTGCCCGACGCGTCGACCGTGGCCACGTAGGCGCCGGAGACGACTACCGTGCCCGGGCCGGCGTTCATCAGCTGAGCCACCCCGCGTACGCGGACCACGCGGGCCCGGGTTCCGGGGCGTCGGACCGCTGCACGGTGGCCTGGATCAGGCCGTACGGGCGGTCGGCGGCGTGGAAGACCTCGTTGTCGTTCTCCACCCCGAACCGGGCGAGGTCGTGCGCGAAGTGGTGCTTGTTCGGGGCGGACAGCCGCACCTCCGCGAGCACGGGGTACCGCTCCAGGATCGCCTTGCCGATCTCGTAGAGCGTCTGCTGCAGGGCGAGGGAATGGACGGTCGCGAACGTCGCGACGATCTGCTCCTTGATGCCGGCGTAGACGCTGTTCCAGTCCACGTCGGTGGCGACGAACCGCCACTGCACGACGAGCGACGTCGCCATCACCCGGTCGTGGGTCTCCTCGAGGATCGTGTACTCGTCCTTGAGGAATCCGAAGAACTCGCTGCCCGTGGACTTGAGGATCACCAGGTCCTTCAGCCCGCCGACCACCCACGTGCCGTCGGCGTCGACGGTGATCGCCGCGGTGCGCACCTCCTCACCCTTGCGTACCCAGGTGTGGTCGTGTTCCGCTCCGTCGACCACCGCGCGCTGCCAGGCGTACTCCTCGATCTCGATGCGAGCCCCGTCGACCGGGGCGACGTCGTCCACGAAGTGCCGTGCCAGCGTCAGCCCGTATTCCTCGATGGAGTCGAGTCCCTTCTCCTTCGCGTAGGAGTACGCCGTCTGCTTCTGGGTGTCGGTGGGCAGCACCGACCCCTGGTCGCCGGCGAGGTGCGCCGCCGAGAAGTCGCCGCGCAGGCACGTCGACACGCTCACGTCCCGGATTTCGTGCCGGGGGGTGTCGCGGTAGATCCGCACGATGCGGTTCTCGGCCTTGCCGTACTGGTGCTCGCCCAGGACGATGGCGCCGGTGAGGTCGGTCATGCTTCAGCTCCCGCGGTAGGTGGAATAGGCGAACGGGGACAACAGCAGCGGGACGTGATATCCGCGTCGCGGGTCGTCGAGGACGAACGTGACGGTCACCTCCGGGTAGAACGTCTCCCGGCCGCGGGCGGCGAAATACTCACCGGTCGCGAAGACCAGCGAATACGTTGCCGCCGTCAGACCGTCCGGCGCGAGCTCGGCGACGCGGCCGTCCGAATCGGTCACCGCGCTCGCGAGGACGTCGCCGCCCAGGGACACCAGATCCACCCGCACCCCGGCGGCGGGTGTGCCGTCGGTGGCGTCGAGTACGTGGGTGCTCAGGATCTTGGACATCAGTCGGCTCCGTCTCCGTTCTCGCCGAGAAGGCGTTCCAGGCGCAGCCGGTTGATGGCGGCGAGTTCGGTCCGCAGGATCGTGCGCTCCGTCGCGGCGTCGTTGCCGAGACGCGCGTGCAGCACGTCGAGCAGTTCCTGCGCCGACCGACCGGACGCGCACACCAGGTAGACGTGCCCGAACTTCTGCTCGTACTCCTCGTTGCCTGATCGCAGGCGCGCGCGGACATCGTCGTCGGCAGACGCGACCGCCGATTGTTCGCGTGCGGACGACGGGTTGTCCGCACGGTCGCCGATCCGCGGATGACCGGCCAAGGCGGCGTCGATCTCGGACTCGGTCAGGTCGGCGAGTGCGGTGTCGGCTGCGGTGTGCAGCGCGTCGGCGGACGGGAACGGCCGGCCGGCGGCCACCTGCTGCGCCCACACCGTCGACGCGCAACACTGCACCAACAGGTCGACGGCCCGCGCGTCGCTCAGTGCGTTGAACGCGATCAGGCCGGGCGGTTCGGTCATGAGGGCTCCTCGCTCGTGCGCCTTTTCGGTACCTCTGGCTACCACTATGGCGCACAGGACGCGTCAGCGACCGAAACCTTCGAGGAGTCCGCTGTACTTCTTGGGCAGGGGAGCCGCGAACTCGCCGCGCGCGCCGGTCCGCAGACCGAGCGTCACGAGGGACTGCACCATGAGGGTCGCCGCCGCCACGCCGTCGACCACCGGCACGCCGAGTTCCGCCGAGATGACCGCGCACAGGTCCGCCATGCCCGCGCAGCCCAATACGATCGCGTCGGAACCGTCCCGGTCGAGGGCGACGCGGCAGGACTCCGTGATCACCTTCACCGCGTCCGGGTCGCGGTCGAGGTCGAGGACGGCGATCTCGCACGCGTGCACACCGAGGCAGAATCGTTGCATGCCATACCGTTCGGCGAGTTCCCACGCCCGCCCCCGCGTGCGCCCGAGTGTGGTGACGACGCTGAACCCGCGGCCCAGGAAGCTCGCGGTGTGCATGGCCGCCTCGGCGATGCCGAGAACCGGGCCGGAGGCCAGTTCCCGGGCCGCGTCGAGACCCGGGTCGCCGAAGCAGGCGATCACGTACCCGTCCACCCCGGCGGCCTCGCCGCGCGCGATCTCCTCGAGAAGTCCGGGGACACTGAGTGCTTCGTCGTAGTGACTCTCGATCGACGCGGGGCCCATCTGCGGGCTCACCGCCTCGACGACCGTCCCGGGGCCGGCGACGGAGCGGGCGCAGTCGCCGATCTTGTCGGTCATCGCCCGGGTGGTGTTGGGATTGACGATTTTGATGTGCACGTTCCCCGACCTACGCCTCGATCGCTGCGGTGCGGTGCGCACGACGCGCGCCGGTGGACAGCGCGAGGTAGCAGAGGAATCCGATGCCCATGCCCAGGAACCACGAGTACTGGGCGGCGCCGGCCATGCCCCACACGTCGAGTCCGAACGGCTGGGCCTTGAGGATCACCGGAACCATCGCGACGAGCGCGCCGACGACGGTGGAGATGATCGCGGCGGGGTTGTAACCCTTTTTGTACCAATATGTTCCGTCGTGCGACATGGTGAACATGTCGTCGAGGATCACCCGCTGTCTGCGCACCAGGTAGTAGTCCGCGATGAGGATTCCGAACAGCGGGCCGATGAAGGCCCCGAGCGTCTCGAGCGTGTAATGGATCACCTCGGGGTTGTTGTAGAGGTTCCACGGAGTGATCAGCACCGATCCGACGGCGGCGATCATCCCGCCCGTGCGCCAGCTGATGCGCTGCGGGCTGACGTGCGAGAAGTCGAACGCGGGGGAGACGAAGTTGGCGACGATGTTGATGCCGATGGTGGCGACGATGAAGGTGAGCAGTCCGAGGACGACGGCGAACAGGTTGTCCATCTGCGCGACCGTCTCGACCGGGTCGGTGATCAGGCGGCCGTACACGGGCAGTGTCGCCGACGCGGTGACGACGGTGAGGATCGAGAAGAACAGGAAGTTCACCGGGAGGCCGAGGAAGTTGCCGCGCTTGACCGCGCCGAACGTCTTTCCGTACCGGGAGAAGTCGCCGAAGTTGAGCATCGGGCCCGAGAAGTAGGACACGACAAGGGCGATCGCGCCCAGCACCACCGGCACGGCCGACCATCCGGTGTAGTTCACCTCGCCGAGGTTCAGGCTGATGTTCGACCAGCCGGCCTCGCTGATCAGGTAGATGGCGAGCATCAGCATCACGACGTAGACCGCGGGGCCGCAGAAGTCGATGAACTTGCGGATGCTCTCCATGCCACGCCAGAAGACCAGCGCCTGCAGCACCCACATCGTCATGAATCCGGCCCAGCCGAGCGCGGAGAGTCCGAGGAATCCGTGCTCGTGCACGTCCGCCCAGGGCGCGAGGCCGGGCCAGATCTTCAGGCCGAGAATCACGAACGCGTGCGACGCCAGGTAGGTCTGGATTCCGTACCAGGCCACCGCGATGAGGCCGCGGATGACGGCCGGGACGTTGGCCCCCAGAACGCCGAAGGCGCTGCGGCACATGACCGGGTAGGGGACACCG
Organism: Rhodococcus sp. (in: high G+C Gram-positive bacteria); assembly: GCA_039206675.1. GTDB lineage: Bacteria > Actinomycetota > Actinomycetes > Mycobacteriales > Mycobacteriaceae > Rhodococcus_F. The sequence goes on from JBCEBZ010000565.1 coordinate 8,692, forward strand.
GTGACCTGGCTGGGCTTGGCCACCAGGTTCGCGAACACGTTGACGATCGCGATGCCGACCACGAGGGCGACGAGGACCTGCCAGCTGGTCAGCCCGAGCGCGAACAGGCTGCCCGCGGTGACGTACCCGCCGACGCTGTGCACGTCGGACATCCAGAACGCGAAGATGTTGTACGACGACC
>JBCEBZ010000566.1:0-8846 GCA_039206675.1 Rhodococcus sp. (in: high G+C Gram-positive bacteria)
TGCACCCGACAGGGTGTGGGAGAGTAGGACACCGCCGAACATCCGTTACCGAAAGGGGACCCAATATACTGGGTCCCCTTTCGTGGTTTGTGTGAAAGGAATGACTGTGTCGGACAGTGACGACGGACGTCGGTCCTTCCGCGGAGGCGGTGCCTCTCATAACGATCGAGGCGGTGCCTCCCACAGCGATCGAGGCGGTGCCTCGGGTGCTAACCGTGGCGGTGCGTCCGGTGGTAGCCGTGGCGGGGCCGGCGGTTCCGGTCGTGGTGGCTCGTCCGGCGGTCCCCGTCGCGACTCGCGCGACAATCGTGGCGGCGCCGGGGGCGATCGCCGCGGTGGCGGACAGCGTCGTGGCGGTGAGGGCGGCTTCGCCCCTCGCGGACGTGAAGGCGACCGTCCGCAGCGACAGCAGGCTCGTCCCGACGAACCGGATCTGCCCGAGAACGTCGAGGCCGGCGAACTCGATCCGAGTGTCCGCCGCGACCTGCTGAGTTTGGACAAGACGAACGCGAACACCGTTGCGCGCCACCTGGTGATGGCCGGCAAACTCGTCGACGACGATCCGCGCCTCGCTCTCGCACATGCCCGGGCCGCGCGTCAGCGTGCGGGTCGCATCGCCGTCGTCCGTGAGGCTGCGGGTATCACCGCGTACCACGCCGGCGAATGGGCGGAGGCGCTGTCGGAGTTGCGCGCTGCTCGTCGCATGGCGGGCGGTCCCGGACTGCTCGCCGTGATGGCGGACTGCGAACGTGGACTCGGCCGCCCGGAGCGTGCGATCGAACTCGGCCGAAGCGAGGAAGCCGCAGCGCTGTCGGGTGACGAGGCTGCCGAGCTGCGCATGGTGGTCGCCGGAGCGCGCATGGACCTCGGACAGTTCGATCAGGCCGTCGTCACATTGCAGACCCCCGACCTCGACGCCGCGCGGACCGGACCCGGTGCCGCTCGCCTGTTCTACGCGTACGCGGATGCCCTGGTGGCGGCCGGTCGTATCGAGGACGGACTCAAGTGGTTCCTCAACTCCGCTGCTGCGGATCTCGAGGGCGACACCGACGCGGAGGAGCGTGTGGCCGAGCTGACCGGGGACGATCAGTGACGGCGCTGCGTGAAACTTACGACGCTCTGCTGCTCGACCTCGACGGCACGCTGTACCAGGGTCCGCAGGAAATCCCTGGTGCGCGTGAGGCTTTGGCGACCGGGACGCAGTCCTGCTACTACGTGACCAACAACGCCAGTCGCAGTCCCGGCGACGTCGCGGAACACCTGACCGACCTCGGCTTCGATGCCGACGAGTCGACGGTGGTGACGAGTTCGCAGTCGGCGGCCAGGTTGCTCGCGGAGAACGTCGCAGCCGGCTCGCCGGTGCTCGTCGTGGGCACGGAAGCGCTCGCCGACGAGGTCCGGAACGTCGGGCTGCGTCCGGTGCGTTCGTTCGCGGACGCACCCGTCGCTGTCGTTCAGGGGCATTCGCCGACCACGGACTGGGCGATCCTCGCCGAGGCGACCCTCGCGATCCGCGCGGGTGCCGTCTGGGTGGCGGCGAACCTGGACTCGACCCTCCCCACCGAGCGGGGCCTCGTCCTCGGCAACGGTTCGATGGTCGCGGCACTGCGCGCGGCGACGTCCCGCGAACCACTCGTGGCGGGTAAACCGGCCGCGCCGTTGATGGAAGACGCGATGCGCCGCAGCGGCTGTGTGCGCCCCCTCGTCGTCGGCGACAGGCTGGACACCGACATCGAAGGCGCCAACAACGTCGGACTCGACTCGCTGCTGGTGCTCACCGGCGTGAGCACCGCGATCGACGTCCTGCGGGCCGCCCCGGAGCAGCGCCCCACCTACGTCGCATCCGGACTGGACGCACTCAACCGGCCCGCGGACGAGTCGCTCGTCGGTGAGGACAGCCGGTGGTCCGTCGAGTTCGACGGCACCGATCTGGTGATCGAACCGACCGCGGATTCGGCCGAGCCGGTGGATTCGGCTGCGTTGCTGCGGGCCGTTGCCGTCGGTGCATGGAAATTCCCCGACTTCGCGCGGATCACGTCGACGACGCCCGCGGTGAGCACGGTCGTGTCCGGCTGGGGTGCCTGAAACCCCTCCGGCCCGCGTTGTTCGTCACGCGATTCGCTGTATGCGTATCGGAACGCGATGGACTAGCGTTGTGCCCGATGAGCACGCCAATACCGCGCCCGGGAGCCCATCTACCTGGGCCTCCTCAGAGTGTCGACCCCGAGAAGATCCACACGGAGGTCGACGGATTGTTGTCGCGGCTCGTAGCCGTCGAACCTGATCCCGACGACGAACACGGTGTCGGGGTCATCCCACGCAAGGCTCACCTTCTCGAGAAGGCGCACGACGTGCTGGTGGAGGCCCTGGCCACCGTGGACAAGATCTGACGTGGCCCGTCGAGCACGGGTGGATGCCGAACTCGTTCGGCGGGGGCTGGCCCGGTCCCGAGAACACGCGCAAGAACTCATCGCCTCCGGCCGAGTGCTGATCTCCGGAGCCGCCGCGACCAAACCGGCCACCGCCATCGAAGCGGGAACCCCGTTGCGGGTGGTCGAGGTCGACAACGAAGTGTCCTGGGCATCGCGTGGCGCGCACAAACTCCTCGGTGCGCTCGAGGCGTTCGGCCCCCGGGGACTCGCGGTCGACGGCAAGCGCTGCCTCGACGCCGGCGCATCGACCGGCGGCTTCACCGACGTGCTCCTGCACCACGGCGCGCGGGAAGTCGTGGCGGTGGACGTCGGGTACGGGCAGTTGGTGTGGCGGCTGCAGTCCGACGACCGTGTCCACGTCGTGGACCGCACCAACGTGCGATCCATCGATGCCGAGCAGATCGGCGGACCGGTCGAACTGGTGGTCGCGGACCTGTCGTTCATCTCCCTGAAGTTGGTTCTCCCGGCGTTCGTCGCCTGCGTGGCCGACGGCGCGGATCTGATTCCGATGGTGAAGCCGCAGTTCGAGGTCGGCAAGGATCACGTGGGCTCCGGTGGCGTGGTGCGTGACCCGGAGTTGAGGGTCGCCGCGGTACTGGACGTCGCGAAGACGGCAGCGTCGCTGGGGCTGCGTACCGTCGGTGCGGTGGCCAGTCCGCTGCCGGGACCGTCGGGGAACGTCGAATACTTCTTGTGGCTCCGGGCGGATGTCACACCCGGGACGGATGATGTACCGGTCGAGTCGGTAGAAGAGTTGATCCGCACCGCGGTGCAGGAGGGACCACAGTGAGCGGGGGAAGCAGCGGCGCCCGGCAACGCGAGCGGGAGATCCTGCTCGTGGCACACCCGGGTCGCGCCGAGATCACGGAGACGGCGCGGCGCGTCGGCAAGATCTTCGAGCGGGCCGGGATCGGACTGCGCGTCCTCGTCGACGAGGTCGACAGCACCCGCATCGAACCGATGGACGGCATGGCCGCCGACGAATTCCTGGTTCCCGGCTTGGAAGTCACCATCGTGCAGGCCGGCCCCGACGCCGCCCTCGGGTGCGAGATGGTGCTCGTCCTCGGCGGGGACGGGACGTTCCTGCGGGCGGCGGAACTCGCCCAGGCCGCGTCCATTCCGGTCCTGGGCATCAATCTGGGCCGGATCGGGTTCCTCGCGGAAACGGAGGCCGAGCACCTCGACGAGGCGCTCGGCCAGGTGGTGCGCCGGGAATACCGCATCGAACACCGCATGACACTGGACGTGCTGGTCCGGGTGGACGACGAGATCATCGAACGAGGCTGGGCGCTCAACGAGGCGAGCATCGAGAACCGGTCCCGGCTCGGTGTCCTCGAGGTGGTGCTCGAGGTCGACGGTCGGCCGGTGTCGGCGTTCGGTTGCGACGGCGTCCTCATCTCCACGCCCACCGGGTCGACGGCCTACGCGTTCTCGGCGGGCGGCCCCGTCGTGTGGCCGGAGCTCGAGGCGCTGCTGGTGGTCCCGAGCAACGCTCACGCATTGTTCGCGCGCCCACTCGTGACGAGCCCGGAATCGCTGATCGCGGTGGAGACCGTGGCAGGCAGCCACGACGGCCTGGTGTTCTGCGACGGTCGCCGGACGCTCGAACTGCCCGCGGGCGCCCGCGTCGAAGTGGTGCGTGGCAAGGAACCCGTTCGGTGGGTACGACTGGATTCGGCGCCGTTCGCGGACCGGATGGTGCGAAAGTTCGAGCTGCCCGTCACCGGGTGGCGAGGAAGGAAGCCCTAGACGTGCTGGCAGAGATCAGGATCGACAACCTCGGTGTGATCTCCGAGGCGTCGGCGCAGTTCCACGAAGGTTTGACGGTGCTCACCGGTGAGACCGGTGCGGGCAAGACGATGGTGGTGACGAGCCTGCACCTGCTCAGCGGTGCGCGGGCAGACGCGGGACGGGTGCGCCTCGGGGCGCCTCGCGCCGTCGTCGAGGGCCGGTTCATGACGGACGAGGGCTCGGAGCACGTCGAGCGCGCCGTGTCCCGGCTGCTCGAATCGACCGGTGCCGAGCGGGACGAGGACGGCACCATCATCGCGGTCCGTACCGTCGGCAGCGACGGCAGGTCCCGTGCCCACCTGGGTGGGCGCAGTGTTCCGGCGGGCGTGCTGTCCGAGTTCACCGATCCGCTGCTGACCGTGCACGGGCAGAACGATCAGCTGCGGCTGCTCCGCCCGGACCAGCAGTGCGCCGCCCTCGACCGATTCGCGGACAAGACGGTCGGGCCGCTGGTGGCGCGCTACCGCAAACACCGCGACGAGTGGATGACCGCGCGATCCGAACTGATCGAACGGACCGGCCGGACCCGGGAACTCGCGCAGGAAGCCGATCAGCTGACGTTCGCTCTCAACGAGATCGACGGCGTCGCTCCGGCGCCGGGCGAGGACGAGTCGATCGTGTCGGAGGTCCGCAGGCTCAGCGAACTCGACTCGCTGCGGTCGGCGGCGGAGGAAGCACACGCCGCGCTCGCCGGCGGCGACGACATGGACGGCGACGGCGGGGCCGCGCCCGCGCTGGACCTGCTGTCCGAGGCGCGGGCCCGGATCGAATCGGCCACCGACCCCGAACTCGACGGGCTCGGGCCCCGCCTCGCCGACGCGATCGCGGTGGTCACCGACGTCTCCGCCGACCTCACCACGTATCTCGCCGGGCTGCCGGCGGACCCGGGTGCGCTGGACTCCCTGCTGTCCCGGCAGGCGGAGCTGAAGAACCTCATCCGCAAGTACGCCGCCGACGTCGACGGCGTACTGGAATGGGCCGACAACGCCCGTGCGCGCCTCGAGAAGATCGACGTGTCCTCCGATGCGCTGGCCGCGCTGACGAAGCAGGTGGACGAGTCGGCGGCGTCGACCGCGGAAGCCGCGTCGAAACTGACCGCGGCCCGCGTCAAGGCCGCGACCAAACTCGCCAAGGCCGTCAGCTCCGAACTCGCCGGTCTGGCAATGGGCCGGGCGGCGCTCGAGGTGTCGGTCCGGCCCCGGATCGCCGGACCCCAGGACACGGCCCCGCTCACCGTCGACGGCACCGAACTCCATGCGGGATCGTCCGGCGTCGACGAAGTGGAGTTCCGGCTGTCGGCGCACAGCGGCGCGCAGTCGCTGCCCATCAGCAAGAGCGCGTCCGGCGGTGAACTCTCGCGCGTGATGCTCGCCCTCGAGGTGGTGCTCGCCGGGTCCGACTCGGGCGCGACCATGGTGTTCGACGAGGTCGATGCCGGCGTCGGTGGGCGGGCCGCGGTCGAGATCGGCAGGCGGCTGGCCCGGCTGGCCCGCACGCACCAGGTCATCGTCGTCACGCACCTGCCGCAGGTCGCGGCGTTCGCGGACACTCACCTGGTGGTCGACAAGGTCGACGACGAGGACGGCGTCGTCAGTAGTGGCGTGCACACACTCACCGACGACGAACGCGTCGTGGAGCTGGCCCGGATGCTCGCCGGCCTCGACGACACGGAGACCGGTCGCGCCCACGCGGAGGAGCTGCTGGCGACCGCGAACGCCGAGCGTTCCGCCTGACCCGGCCCGCTGGGCCGTCGCCCTCCCGTGGTAATGGTGTGACTGATGTGGTAAACGGTTCGGCGCGCCTCCACAGGTCGGTCCGGCTTCCGGTCCATCATCGAATCCATGAAGATGCCGGCACTGCTGTCACGTAACACCGAAACTTTGCCTGGGGTCAGCGGCATCGCCAGGGTGGATCGAAACACGGCCAAGTTGCTGCGCCGCGTCGGACCCGGTGACATCGTCGTTCTCGACGAGCTCGACCTCGATCGCGGAACCGCGGACGCCCTGGTGAAGGCCGGCGTTCTCGCGGTGATCAACGCGTCGCCGTCGATCTCGGGGCGGTATCCCAACCTCGGCCCGGAGGTGATCGTCGCGAACGGGATCCTCCTGGTGGATTCGGCGGGCGCCGAGATCTTCAAGAGCATCAAGGACGGCAGCAAGGTCCGGGTGAACGGGGGAGGTGTCTACTCCGGGGAACGGCGCATCGCCAAGGGCGACGAACAGACCGAGGCGGAGATCTCCGACCGGATGATCGAGGCGAAGACCGGTCTGGTCGACCACCTCGAGGCGTTCTCCGGCAACACCATCGAGTTCATCCGCACCGAGAGTCCGTTGCTGATCGACGGGGTCGGCGTCCCCGACGTCGACGTCGACATGAAGGAACGGCACGTCGTGATCGTGTCCGACGGGCCGGACCACGCGTCCGACCTGAAGAACCTCAAGCCGTTCATCAAGGAGTACTCACCGATCCTCATCGGCGTCGGGGCGGGCGCCGACGTCCTGAAGTCGGCGGGCTACCGCCCCGATCTCATCGTCGGCGACCCCGAGGACATCACCAGCGCGACGTTGAAGTCGGGCGCCGAGGTGGTCCTGCCCGCCGACCAGGACGGTCATGCACCCGGTCTGTCGCGCATCCAGGACCTCGGCATCGGGGCGATGACGTTCCCCGCGTCCGGATCCCCGTCCGACCTGGCCCTGCTGCTCGCCGACCACCACGGCGCGTCGCTGATCGTCACGGTCGGGAGCACCGTCTCCCTCGACGAGTTCTTCGACCGCGGCCGCCGCGACAGCAATCCGTCGGCGTTCATGACCCGCCTGAAGGTCGGGCCGAAACTGGTGGACGCGAAGGCCGTGGCGACGCTGTACCGCAGCCGGGTGTCCGGCGGCGCGATCGCGCTGCTCGTCCTCGCCGCTCTCGTGGCCGTGATCGTGGCACTGGTCGTGTCCAACGTGGGTGGTGAGGCACTCGACTGGGCCGTCGCGACGTGGAACAGCTTCGCGTTGTGGGTTCAGGGGTTCTTCAAGTGATTTCTCTGCGTCAACATGCCATTTCCATAGCGGCGATCTTCCTGGCTCTGGCAATCGGCGTGGTCATGGGCTCCGGCCTGTTGTCGAGTGGTCTCGTGTCGGGGCTGCGCGACGACAAGGCCGACCTGCAGACCGACGTGGAGAACGCGACCGAACGTAACAACCAACTGACCGAGCAGCTGAACTCGGCCGACGGCTTCGATTCCGCGGTGGGCGGCCGCGTGGTCGCCGACTCGCTCGCACAGCGCACCGTGATGGTCGTGACGACCCCCGATGCCGACCCGGCCGACCTCGACGGGGTCAACCGGATGATCGCGCAAGCAGGCGGTTCGGTGACCGGGCGGGTGTCGTTGACCGACTCGTTCGTCGACGCGACGGGCGGCGACCGGTTGCGGACGGTCGTCAACAACGTGATCCCCGCGGGCGTCACGCTGAAGACCGGGGCCGTCGACCAGGGCAGCCTCGCGGGCGACCTGCTGGGCTCGGTCCTCATGCTCGGCAAGGAGACGGGCCAGCCGCAGAGTTCCGCCCAGGAGATGGCGCTGGCCCTCGAGACCCTCCGCGGCGCCGGATTCGTCAGCTACGACGACGGCGCCGTCCAGCCTGCGCAGGTCGCGGTCGTGCTGACCGGAGATCGGGACGTGGAAGACGGCGTCAGTGGCAACCGCGGCGCGGTCGTGGCCCGGTTCGCGGGCGCGCTGGACTCGCGCGGTGCCGGGGCGGTGCTCGCCGGACGTCCGGCCTCCGCCCAGGGCAACGGCGCGGTCGCCGTGGCACGGGCCGACGCCGCGCTCTCGGCGGCGCTCACGACGATCGACAACATCGACCGGGAAGCGGGCAAGATCACCGTTCCGCTCGCCTTGCAGGAGCAACTGAACGGCGGCGCAGGCCGGTACGGCACCGGTCCCGGCACCACCGGAGTCACCGTGGGGGCCACCCCGGCGTAGCGCGCGTCACATCGGGGCGGGCAATCGCGGCGCGTTGTTTCCGGGACGTCCGCAGAGGTGTTACCGTGAAGTCCCGTGGGTCGGCAGGCCCCAGCATTGCTCGAACAGACCAAGCCCTGCACAGTCGTCACGGGAGCCCCTTTGCCACAGTCACGCACTCATTCGCGTACCGCCACCAAGCACATCTTCGTGAGCGGCGGCGTCGCCTCCTCACTCGGCAAGGGCCTCACAGCCTCGAGCCTCGGGCAGTTGCTGACCGCGCGGGGAATGCGCGTGACGATGCAGAAACTGGATCCGTACCTCAATGTCGATCCGGGCACGATGAATCCCTTCCAGCACGGTGAGGTCTTCGTCACCGAGGACGGTGCCGAGACCGACCTCGACGTCGGCCACTACGAGCGCTTCCTCGACCGCGACCTGTCCGGTCAGGCGAATGTGACCACCGGCCAGGTGTATTCGACGGTCATCGCGAAGGAGCGGCGCGGCGAATACCTCGGCGACACCGTCCAGGTCATTCCGCACATCACGGACGAGATCAAGAGCCGCATCCTCGCGATGAGCGGGCCGGATCTGCAGGGACACCGCCCCGACGTCGTCATCACGGAGATCGGCGGCACCGTCGGCGACATCGAGTCGCAGCCGTTCCTCGA
>JBCEBZ010000567.1:0-2444 GCA_039206675.1 Rhodococcus sp. (in: high G+C Gram-positive bacteria)
CCATCAGGTAGCCGCGAACGCGGTCCCCGTCGCCGAAGGGAATCTCCACCCGCTCGATGCTCACACCCATCGCGGGCGCCAGAGCGGTCAGCACGATCTCACCGAGGACGTGCGAGCGCTCATAGGCACGGAGCCGGCGCGGACTCCAGCCCGGCCATGCCGCGACGAACTCATAGGTCATCGCCTTGATCACGCCGTCGAGGGCGATCGCCGCGTTCGCGTGGGCGGGATTCTCCGCGCAAAATCGCTCGCAAGCGGCCGGGTCTGCGGCGGCCCCGCGCTCCGAGAGGATCTCGACGGCCGGAGCGAGCAGCTGACCCAGCGCACAGACATCGACCGTTCCGTCGCCGAGCAGGTCGCTGGTGCCGGGCCCTCCGAGTTCGCCGAGCGCAGCGTCCGCCGCCGCCAGGTGCCGGTCCGCGAAGGCCTCCCAGTAGCCGGTCCAGTTGGCGTCCTCGAACGATCGGCAACCCTCCAGCTGCGTGCGGAACTCGTCCCTCGAGATGCCGCCGAGGTGCGTGAACCGGTCAGCGAACAGCCGCGGCAGGAACGGCGCCGGGCCGAACCTGTGGGTCGCCCTCTCGGTCGGGTGAGTGAGAGCGCAGGCGGTCACCATCGCTCGGTAAGCCAGGTCGGACAGAGACATCGTGGAACCTCCGGAATGTTGCTACCGCAGAACAATCTGCTTTTACACGATGCTACGGCCGCCCCTCAGCAAAAGCAATAGATTCTGCGTTAGTATGTCCGTGTGATTGAAGCCGAGGCACTCCGACGACCAGGTGGCCGCTCCGCACGCGTGCGTGACGCCGTTCATCAGGCCGTGCTGGAGACGGTGATCGAGCTGGGCGTCGGCAAGGTCGGCATTCCCGAGGTCAGCCGCCGCGCCGGCGTCCGAGACAGTTCGATCTACCGGCGCTGGGGAACCCGCGAGAACCTGCTCGTCGACGCCCTTCTCTCCGCCAGCGAGCACTCACTCCGCGTACCGGACACCGGTTCCCTCCACGGAGACCTCACGGCCTTCGCGAGCGCTCTCATCGACTACCTGGACACCCCCCTGGGCGACGGGCTCGCCCGGACGCTCGCATCCATTCCGGACTCCGAGGACACCCGGTCCGCGCGGGACGAATTCTGGGCCAGTCGGTTACAGACGCTCCTGCCGATGCTCACGCGGGCGATCGAGCGCGGCGAGGTGCCGCCGGACGCCGATGGTCGCGCCCTCATCGAGCTCGTCATCGCACCGATCCATTTCCGACATCTGCTCACCCGGGAACACACCGACCACGCATTCGCGAGTCGTCTCGCGACCGCGGCGATTCGAGCAGCACGAGCCACTCCAACCGGGGACCACGGCTGATCCCCGAGCACGCTCGTCGTACGCACGAGGGAACGAAGCGCGGTCGTATGATCGAAGTGTGAATGCTCGGTGGTCGTGGTCTCGGCGTCTACTGCCCGCCGCTCGACCGACCCGTCGACGGTGACGTCCGTGACCGGGGAAACGGGTTGGCAGGCGGAACTGAGCGGATACGCGCGCGAGCCGATCGACGGAGTCGTGGATACCGCGAACATACTGCTGGGCAACCTACCCACGCTGGCAAGGGAATTGGCGGCAGTCGTCAGCGACGCCTTCGCCTACGACGTCGATCTGTCTCCGGCCATGGATCGGGTCGTCTCCGACGAGGAAGCACTCCGGTCGGCGTGCCAGGCCGCGGCGGCACTCGTGCTCGACTGCCTCATCGACGGCGTTCCGTTGGAATCGTTCAGGCCCACCGCCGAGATGCTGGCCCTGACCAGGGATATGGTGCACCTCGGTGTTCCGCTCGACGACATTCTCCGCGCCTACCGGATCGGCATCCCCCATTTCATCGGTCGATGGGCCGCCGCCGCGGATACGGTCCCAGCCGCCCGCACCGGGCTGATCGCCGTCGTGACGACCGGATCCACCTACATCCTCGGTGTGCACGAAGCGATGGTCCGCCGCCTGTCCGAGGAGTACCGCGCCGAGAGCGACCGCCTCGCGCGCGATCGGGCCCTCGTTCGCGTAGAGGCGGTGCGTCGTTTCCTCCAGAATCCGGAGTCCGACACCGAGCGCGCCTCGCGCGACATCGGATACCGTCTGGCCGGCCCTCACACCGCGATCGTCCTCCGCAGCCGCGACGGCGACGGCCTCGCCGTGGGCAGCACCCACGCCGCCGCCGTGCGCCACATCGTCGCCGAAACCGGAGCCCGCGCCCACCTGTCCATCCGGGCCGATGTTCGCACCACCTGGTGCTGGCTCAGCGGGACCCCTGACATCGCCTGGGACATCACACCCCCGACCGAGGCGGTCGACGTCGCCGTCGGACGCCGCGGTGACGGCCCCACGGGCTTCCGCCGCAGCCACGAGCAGGCCCTCGACGCCCTACGGGTCGCGGAGATCGCTGGAACGCAGGCACCGAGTGTGACTC
>JBCEBZ010000567.1:2454-8815 GCA_039206675.1 Rhodococcus sp. (in: high G+C Gram-positive bacteria)
CCTCCGATGACCCGGAGGCGCGCGGGCATCGCAAGACCCTCGCCGCGTTCTACGCCGCCGACGGCAACTATCGCGCCACTGCCGCGGTTCTCGGCGTTCACCACAACACCGTCCGGTACCGGGTGCAACAGGCCGGACGCCTCGCCGGACGCGAGCTCGACAAACGGGACCTCAGCGTCGAACTAGCGCTCCAACTGGCTGACCTGATCGACCCATAAGTCGTATGAACCTGCGACGGTATCCGTCCAGGACAACGCACGAACCCGCATACCGCGCCAAACGGTCAAAAACTCGATCCCGGGATTGACCGCATGTCCGATGACACGGACTGTGCGTCCTACCGATACTCGTCTCCACGTTCAACCCAGAAGGGGTCGAACCGCACAGCATCGGAGGCGACCCGCAGCATGAGTTCCGCGCACCCATATAGCCCGGCCTACCACGTCGATGGGTTTGGATTTGTCTCAGGCGCCTTGTCTGTTGACCGTGACGGGGTGGCGGTATCAGGCGATCTGGAGGCCCTCCACGCCGCCATGGCGCGCCTTGAAGAGCGCTTGAACACGATCGACATGACACTGTCCGACGTTGTGAAGACGTCCTACTTCGTCACTGATATCGCACTCCGCGATCTCGCCAACGAGCACTACGCCGAGGTCTTCACCGAGCCACGTCCAGCTCGTTCCTTCGTCGCGGTAGCGGACTTGCCCTATGGCGCCAGCGTGGAGATCGAAGCCATCGCGTACCGGCGTCCGCCCACCAACCATCGGTGACCCTCGCACGAGGGCGTAATGTGAAGGAGTTCCGCTATGGCCGATCCGAGCTTGAGGGTGCGCCAGGAGTTCGACGCAGACCAGCGGTCGGAGGCGATCCCCTCGCCTCCGTCCCCCTTGAGCGAGGATTCATCCTCGCGAACCGCGATCGAAGCCGTTGTGGTCAGGGCACGCTCGGTGTTCGAGTCCGGCGCAACCCGATCTGTGGCGAGCCGGGTGCGCAACCTGGAGGCCCTGCGTCGAATGCTCGAGGAGCATCGAGGAGACTTCGAGGTGGCGCTCAAGGCCGATCTCGGGAAGAGCCCGCGGGAGGCCAGTCTGACGGAGATCGACGCGGTTCTCGGCGAGGTCGCTCATGCTCATCGTCACCTGAAGCGATGGATCGCATCGCGGCGGGTCAGAACACCCGCGTCGCATTGGCCCAGTTCAGCACGCATCGTTCCGGAGCCGTTGGGCGTGGTGTTGGTGATGTCTCCGTGGAACTACCCGGTGAACCTTTCGCTGAACCCCGTGGTGGGCGTTCTCGCGGCCGGGAACACCGCAGTGGTCAAGCCCAGTCCGGACGCACCGCACTCCGCTGAGGTCATGGCACGGCTGAGTCCCCAGTACTTCCCCGACGGGGCGGTGCAGATCCTCACCGGCCCGATATCCGTCGCCGTGCAACTGCTGGAGCATCGGTTCGACCACATCATCTTCACCGGCTCCACGGCAGTGGGGAAGCTGGTGATGGAGGCCGCATCCCAGCACCTGACCCCCGTGACGCTCGAGCTGGGCGGCAAGTCACCGGTCTGGTTCGACGACGACGCGCGGATCGACGATGCCGCGCGCCGGCTGGCCTGGGCCAAGTACACCAACGCGGGGCAGACCTGTGTGTCTCCCGACTACGTGCTCACCACGCCCGAGCGAGTGCCGGCGCTGGTCGAGGCCCTGCGTCGCGCCATCGTCGACCTCTGGGGCGCCGACCCGGCGCGGGGTGAGTACGGGCGCATCGTCAACGAGCGGAACTTCGATCGCCTCGTGGGGTACTTGGAGGGCGCGGATGTCGCTCTCGGCGGCGGGCACGATCGATCCAGCCGGTACATCGAGCCCACGGTGGTGACGATCCCCCGCGCGGCGCGGCAGGTGGTCGGCCCCGAGTCCTCCCATGCCGCCCTGCGTGAGGAGATCTTCGGTCCCATCCTCCCGATCGTTCCAGTCGCATCGAAAGAGCAAGCCGTACAGGTGATCACCGGATGGGGCAAGCCTCTTGCCCTCTACGTGTTCAGCGCCTCCAACGACACCCGCCGGTTCTTCGAGGAGCGCACCTCGTCGGGGACCATGGTCCACGACGCCGCTCTGATCCAGGCGGCGACCACCGGCCTGCCCTTCGGTGGCGTAGGCCCCAGCGGTATGGGGCGGTATCACGGCCGTGCCTCCATCGAGACCTTCTCGAACATGAAGACCGTCCTGCGCAAGCCGCTGCGCCCGGACACCCTCCGGTTGGTGGCTCCCGGCACGCCTCGTTGGCAGCAGGCGTTCGTGTCACGACTTCAGCGGCGTGGCTGATACCGCCGGCATGCCCGCAATCGGCAGACCGTCCTACTCGGAGCGTTCGCCCCCAGCTCATCTACGCCACCATTTTCGTTGAGAGGCCCCACCATGCACAACCATCTCGTCCAGGTTCGTTCGATCGACAAGCTCAGCAGTGATGTTCGGGGCTTCAGCCTCGTGTCCGCGACCGGGCGACCGTTGCCCGAGTTCGAGCCCGGAGCGCACATCGACGTCCAGCTCCCCAACGGGATGAGCCGGCAGTACTCGCTCTGCAACACGTTCGAGGCAGGCGGCGTCTACGAGATCGCCGTCAAACGTGAACCGGACTCGCGCGGTGGCTCCGCCTTCCTGCACGAAGACGTCGCCGAAGGCGACATCCTTCAGATCAGCTCACCCACGAACCTGTTCGCCTTGGATTCGCGTGCGACCCGTTCGCTTCTCCTGGCCGGAGGTATCGGGGTCACCCCGATCTTGAGCATGGCGCAGCACCTCTCCGCCGCTGGGCGGCCATTCGAATTCGAATACTTCATTCGTTCTCGCGAGGATGCAGCATTTCTGGACACGCTCGAAGGGGATTCGCCCCTCGGCCGCGGCACTCACCTCAGCATCGGACTGACCCCGGACGAGACGGCCTCCCGCATTGCCGACATCCTCGCAGAGCAGGACAACGGGACGCACGTCTACTTCTGCGGACCCGGAGGCTTCGTTTCAGCTGTCCGCGAGGCGACTGAGGACTGGCCGTCGGACCGTGTGCACTTCGAGAGCTTCTCGGCGGCGGACTCGATCCAACGCGACGACGACGATGCGTTCGACGTGGTCCTCGCGAAAACCGGTAGAACCGTCCAGATCGATCGCGGGCGGACCATTGCCGATGCACTGAAAGGCCAGGGCGTCTCGGTTGAGACGTCGTGTGGTCAGGGCATCTGCGGTACCTGCCGCACCACCGTTCTGGAGGGCGCGCCGGATCATCGCGACATGATCCTGTCGGATACGGAGAAGGCATCGGGCGAGGTCATGATGGTCTGTGTTTCTCGCTCCAGCGGCGGAACGTTGGTGCTCGAGCTATGACGCAGAACTCTCCGTCCGACCCTCCCAAGCTGGGGTTCATCGGTTTCGGCACCATCGGAAGAACGACCTTCCGGGCACTACGTGAAATCTCCCAGGGGTCTCAGCGGCCCGACGACCTCGTTGCCGGGGTTCTCGTGCGCCACGGGTTCATCCCGTCGCCCGACTCGGGATTGGGAAGCCGGGCTTTCGTCACGGACCTGGATGATCTGATCGCACGCCGACCAGAACTCGTGGTCGAGTGCGCGGGCCACGAAGCACTTCATCTGTACGGTGCACGGGTTCTGGATGCCGGAATCGACCTGCTGATCGTGTCCACCGGAGCTCTGACCGACAACGGCCTGCTCGACGAACTGAGCGCAGCGGCCGACCGCTCGGGTTCCAAGGTCCTCATCGCACCGGGCGCGATCGGCGGTCTGGATTGGCTCAGCGCGGCGGCGATCGCAGGACTAGACCGGGTGATCTACACATCCCGCAAGCCGCCGACGGCCTGGCAGGGAACCGACGCTCCCCAGACCGTCGACCGAGCGGAGGTCTTCTACCGGTCGAACGTCCGAAAAGCGGCGCACCGATTCCCGAAGAACGTCAACGCCGCCGTGACAGTCGCACTTGCCGGCATCGGCGTGGATGACACTCGGTTGGAACTGATCTCGGATCCGACGATCACCGAGAACATCCACGAGATCTACGCCGAGGGCGCAGCGGGAACCTTCGAGCTGAGACTTCGCAACACTGCTGAACCCGGGAACCCCAGGACCTCCCTCATCTCCGGTTTCAGTCTGGCGCAATGCATCAGACGCCGCAGCATGACCGTCATCACATAGATCAATCCCCGATAGGAGAACAGAAATGACGAACGGAATCCTCGAGACCACGAGTTTCGAACCTCACGGTGTCTACCGTGCTGCGAACGAAGGCCACGACTACACGTGGGGAGACGCAACCGTCTCGGTGAAGCTGTCACCCGAGAACACGGACTTCGTGAACTTCGCTTCCTGGAAGGTGAGCGTCCCAGCCGGCAGGTCGGTCGACTTCATGGCACTGTCCGCCGTCGATCGCGCCTACTACTGCACTGTCGGCAACGGCGTGGTGCTCTTCAACGGCCTCCCCCAAGACATTTCGGCCGGGGACGTGATCTTCTGCGGCCGCGGCAACAGCCTTGAATACAAGAACGCCGGCGAGATCGATCTGGAGCTGATGGGATTCAGCATCCCTGCGGTGCCGGAGGTCCGCATTGACGTACTGCCCGCGGGCTACGAGCTGGACCTGACGAGGTGGTCCGCCGACGCTCGTCGCGTCTTCGGGCTGCTGACCGCCGAAGAAGCGTCGTCGCTGGACGAGGCCCGTCGAGGCGACGCCTACATCATGGGCCCGGACGACGGAGTGTCCTTCTGGCAGCCTCAGCCGAGTATCGGATACGTGACGATCAAGACCACGCCCGAGTACTCCCGGAAGAACAACTTCGGCGTGGCGCTGCAGCAGCTGGAGCCGGGGTCCTACGTCCAGCTTCACGGCCATGTACGAACCACGGAACTCATCGTCTGCGTCAAGGGCGAAGGCACCGTGTTCGTGGAGGGCCTCGGCGAGAAGGAGTTCTACCCGGGTTCGGTCGCGATGGTCGGAACGCGGACATTCCACAACTTCTCGAACACCGGAACCGGCGAGATGATCGTGGCGGCCCTTGCCTCACCGACCGAGATCGGCGAGGCACTCTTCGAGATCGGCGTCCCTCGCACCCCTGGAGAAACCGCTCCCGACTACATCGAACGAGACATGAGCAAGCTCATGCTGCTGGTCCAGAAGTACGGGTTCATCCTGCCGGGCATGGACGACCAGGCGGCGGGGAACTGATCATGAACGACGCCAATGTCACGCCGCTCGGCGATCGCCTCGTCATCCTGGGTGCCGGCATCGGAGGCAGCTACACGGCCCTCATGTGCGCGCCCTACTTCGCCGAAACCGTCATCATCGACCGCGATGCCATCCCCGACACTCCCGAATATCGGCCCGGAGTGCCTCAATCGGCGCACATCCACGCCCTGCTTCGCGCGCCTTTGGACGTCGCGAACGAGGCGGTCCCCGGTTTTGAGGACGCTCTCGTCGCGGCGGGCGCGCTGAGCCTGACCGCGGGGACTCGGGCTCGGTATCACGAGTACGGGGGCTGGCAGGTCAAACGCGACTTGGGTTTCAACGTCTCCGCGCAGTCACGGGTTCTGGTGGAACATGAGATCCGCAGGCATGCCCTCCACCAGCCCGGAGTGACCTTGCGAGACGAGGTGGAACTGGTCGACTACATGATCGTGGACGGGGTGACGACCGGGGTCCTGGCGAAGGACTCGACAGGCCGGATCGAGATCATCAGCGCGGATCTGGTCGTCGACTCCACGGGGCGCGCCGGCCCGATTCTCGGACTCTTGGAGCAGCACGGCTACGACGGCGTGCGACAGGACGAGATGGGTGTCGACATCTCCTACACCTCTGCGTTCTTCACTCGCACCGAGAGTGACGAGGAGGCATTCGGAGCAATCGTCCGCTCGAACCCGCCGGAGGTGCGAAGCGGAGTTCTCTGGCCGATCGAGAACGGTCGTTGGGTCGTCAGCCTGTCGGGTCGGTTCGGCGACTTTCCTCCTGCCGACGAGGAAGGTTTCGCCGAGTTCGCGAGGACCTTGGGCGATTCCCTGCCCTACGACACCATCCAGAAGGCAGAGCGTGTCAGCGACTTCTCGCGCTTCATGATCCCGCGCATCTACTGGCGCCATTACGAGGACATGAAGGAGTTCCCCGAGCGATTGATTCCGATCGGCGACGCCGTACAGGCGTTCAATCCCGTCTACGGCCAGGGAATGGCAGTCGCCTCCCTGCACGCGCGGGAGCTCCGAGACGTCCTGCGTGAGATCGCCGACGGAGACTGCGATCTGGGCGATGTCAGCGCGAGGATGCGTCCACGAGTGGCCGGAATCACCCAGTGGGCGTGGGACCTGACCCAGCCCGTGGAT
>JBCEBZ010000568.1:0-8793 GCA_039206675.1 Rhodococcus sp. (in: high G+C Gram-positive bacteria)
GCGCCGAACACCGCAACCTCGATGCCGGCGGCGTCATCCTGCCCGACCAGACCCGAACCGACCTCGAAACCCTCGGCGCCCAGGTGGGAATTACCGCGGAATTCTGATCAGCCCGTCCCGAACGTCCCCTCGAGCCGGTTCCGCGACCCGGGGTGCACGAGCCGGGCGGCGCTGACGAGCCCTCGCGACGACCAGGTGCGGCGCCGGATCAGCAGGCAGGGTTCGGAACGCTCGATGTGGAGGAGCCGGCATTCGTCGGGCGAACCGAGGATCGCTTCGACGACGTGCTCACCCCTCGTCAGCGGGGCTTCCACGCTCAGATAGTGATTGGGCGTCTGCTGGGTGAAGTCCTGATCGAGATACCCGGGCGCTTCGGCGGGATTGACGAACCGGTCTTCGAGCTGAATCGGCGTGTCGTCCTCGAAGTGGATCATCAGGGAGTGGAACACCTTGCCGCGGATGGAGTCCCGGATGAAGGCGTTGGCCGGATCGGCGTCTTCCTCACGCACGTACACCACTTCGGTTCGATGGCGGTGTCCGCGCTGCTGGATCTCGTCCGCGATGTTCTTGACCTCGAACAGCGGCGACGCCGTCTTCGTGGCCGCGACGAACGTGCCCACCCCCATCAGGCGCACCACGAGACCCTCGGCGCTGAGTTCGCGCAGCGCGCGGTTGATGGTCATGCGGGACAGCCCCAACGCGTTCACGAGCTGGTTCTCGGAGGGCAGCTGGTCGCCTTCCTGCCAGCGGCCGGCGTTGATCTGCGACACGATCAGGTGCTTGACGCGTTCGTACGCCGGGGCCGACTCCGTCCCCGGTCCGTTGTACAACGCAGCAAGCTCCGCGTCGACTACTGCGATCTCTACCACTGACATCCATTCCTCTGCGGCACCGACGAACTTCCCGTGCAGTCGGCCGTCTGCAGTCTATCGGCCGACTGCACGGGTGAGCCGCAATCGCGCGGTGCGCCCGGCGTCACCTCACCATGCTGCGGAGTTGCCTGGTCGCGACGGAGAGGGCGGCCAGGTCGTGCTCACCCGATTCCGTGACGGCGTCGAGGGTGTGGCGGGCCCGTGCCAGCCGGGCCGCGTTGCGGTCCTCCCACTCCCCGATCTTCTGTTCCGCCGTGTCCGCGACTTCGCTGCCCGCGATCACGTCGAGGCACAACGCCCGGATCGTGTCGTACAGCTCGTCGCGCAACGACAGCCGGGCCAGCGAGTTCCACCGGGTGCCCCGTCCCAGCTGCGAGACGCCGACGAGAAGGTGCACCAGCCCGAGGCACTCCCCGAGCCGGTAGTACACCTCGGCGACCTCGCGGGGGTCGCGTGCGGTGATGTCGGCGATCTCGACGATGTCGAGCAGCGCGAACCGGTCGAGGAGGAGTTGCACCCGCCCGGCCAGGTCGACGGGGACACCGCGGGCCACCAGCGCGGCGGTGCGGCTCCGCAGGCTCTCCGCATCCTCACCGCACAGCCAGCCCGCGACGTGCGGTGTCAGGTCCGCGACCCGGTCACGGAACCGGCTGATCTCCGCCCCGACCGCCAGCGGCTGGGGCCTGCGGGTGAGCATCCACCGCGACGCCCGGTCGAGCAGCCGGCGGGTGAACAGCGTCAATTCGTCCGACAGCGCGGCGTCGAGATCGGCGTCCCGGATGGCGCGGCGCAGCGACGGCAGGTCGAACACCTCCGAGACCACCGCGAACGCGCGCACCGCGTCGGCGCCGCTCGCGCCGGCCTCCTCCCCCAGCCGGAAGGCGTACGTGATGCCGCCGTTGTCCACGACGTCGTTGGTGAGGACCGTCGCGACGATCTCCCGGCGCAGCGGGTGTTCGCCGATGGCGTCGCCGAACGACTCCCGGAGCCGGCGCGGGAAGTACCCGGCGAGGGCGTCCGCGAACGCGGGGCTGTCGGGCAGGTCGCCGGACAGGAGGTCCGACTTCAGTGCCAGCTTGACGTGTGCCATCAGCGTCGCGAGTTCGGGTGAGGTGAGTCCCGTCCCGGCGCGTTCCCGGGCGGAGATCTCCTTCCGGGACGGCAGCACCTCGATGGCGCGGTCCAGTCCGTAGCGGCCTTCGAGTTGGCCGATGAGCCGTCCGTGCACCGCGACGGACGCGGCGGCGTCGGCGCGGCTCGTGCCCAGGACGTCGTTCTGGGCGATGTTGTCGGACAGCACGAGACGCGACACCTCCCCGGACATCTCGGCGAGCAGATCCGCGCGATCCTCCGCGGCGAGTCGGCCTCCGCTGACCAGGGCGTCGAGCAGGACCTTGATGTTGACCTCGTGGTCGGAGCAGTCCACACCCGCCGAGTTGTCGAGAGCGTCCGTGTTGATTCGCCCGCCGTTGCGGGAGAATTCGATGCGTCCCAGCTGGGTGAGGCCGAGGTTGCCGCCCTCACCGATCACCCGCGCCCGGACGTCGGCGCCGTCCACCCGCACGCCGTCGTTGCCCTTGTCCCCCACGTCGAGGTGGGTTTCGGTGCCCGCCTTCACATAGGTCCCGATCCCGCCGTTCCACAGCAGGTCCACCGGCGCCCGCAGGATCGCGCGCACCAGGTCGGGTGGCGACAGTTCGGTGGTCCCGGGTGCCAGTCCGAGCGCGCGCCGCGCCTCCTCGCTGACCGGAACGCTCTTCCTCGATCGTTCCCACACCCCGCCGCCCGCGCTGATCAGGTCGGGTGCGTAGTCCGCCCACGACGAGCGCGGCATCGCGAAGAGGCGTTCCCGCTCCGCGAAGGACGTGGCCGCGTCGGGGTTCGGATCCAGGAACACGTGGCGGTGATCGAATGCGGCGACGAGCCGGATGTGCGGGCTGGCC
Organism: Rhodococcus sp. (in: high G+C Gram-positive bacteria); assembly: GCA_039206675.1. Classification (GTDB taxonomy): domain Bacteria; phylum Actinomycetota; class Actinomycetes; order Mycobacteriales; family Mycobacteriaceae; genus Rhodococcus_F. Next base: position 2,816 of record JBCEBZ010000568.1, read on the forward strand.
AGCATGCCGTTGCCGAACACGTCGCCGCTCATGTCGCCGATCCCGGCGGCCGTGAACTCCTCCGACTGGGTGTCGACCCCCATCTCCCGGAAGTGTCGTTTCACGCTCTCCCACGCGCCGCGGGCCGTGATGCCGAGCGCCTTGTGGTCGTAGCCGACGGATCCGCCGGACGCGAACGCGTCACCGAGCCAGAATCCGTACTGTGCGGCAACGTCGTTCGCGATGTCGGAGAACGTCGCGGTGCCCTTGTCCGCGGCGACGACGAGGTACGTGTCGTCGCCGTCGTGCCGCACCACCCGCGGCGCCGGAATCACGGCACCGGTCGCGAGGTCCACGTTGTCGGTGACGTCGAGGAGTCCGCTGATGAAGCTGCGGTAGCAGCGCACACCCTCGGCGCGCTGCGCGTCCCGATCCCGCGCCGGGTCCCCGGTGGGGGCCGGTGGACGCGCGACGACGAACCCGCCCTTCGCGCCGACGGGCACGATCACCGAGTTCTTGACCGCCTGCGCCTTCACCAGTCCGAGCACCTCGGTGCGGAAGTCCTCCTTGCGGTCGGACCACCGCAGGCCGCCCCGCGCGACGGCGCCGAAGCGCATGTGCACGCCCTCCACCCACGGTGAGTAGACGTAGATCTCGAAGCGCGGCCGCGGCTGCGGCAGTTCCGGGATCCGCTGCGGATCGAATTTGAACGACAGGACGCTGCGTTCGCGGCCCCGTTTCGCGTAGCGGTTCGTGCGCAGCGTCGCCAGGATCACGTTGAGGTAGGCACGCAGGATGCGGTCCGCGTCGAGACCGAGCACGTCGCCGATCGCCGTTTCCAGCGAGCCGGCCACGTCGCCGGAATCCGCTGTGCCGTCCGGGTCGAATCGCGCGGCGAACAGCCGGATCAGCGCCTGCGAGATTTCCGGGTGATCCCCGAGGACCGTCGCGATGTGGTTCTGGCTGTACGGGAACCCGCCCTGCCGGAGGTAGCGCGCGTAGGCCCGCAGCACCTCCACCTCGCGCCAGTCGAGGCCCGCCCGGAGTACGAGTTCGTTGAAACTGTCCGTCTCCGAACGCGATTCCCAGGCCGCGGCAAACGTCTCGGTGACCCGTCGCGGCAGCCCGTCGTCCACCTGTCCCGGCATCGCGTGGCGAATCCCGAATTCGTACATCCAGCAGTCTGTTCCGCGACTGTTCACGACCGAATACGGGCGCTCGTCGAGCACCGCGACACCGAGGCTCTGCAGGATCGGAAGCACGTCCCCGAGTGAAGCGGGCGCACCGCCGACGAAGAGGGTGAAGCGCCAGTCGGCGGCCTCGTTCGCCTCGAGCCGAGTGTCGATCGCGCCGTCCGTCAGGCTCTCGAACACCGCCAGATCCGCATGGGCGCGCCGGGTGTCGAAGTCGTGCTTGTACCCCTCGGGGAAGTGGTCCGCGTAGTGCGCGAGGAGATCTCGTCCGACCGCACCGGTATGACCGCGGAACCGGTCTTCCCACGTCCGGCAGGCCCGGGATATCCGGCGCTGAATGTCCAGGCGCCGGGTGTCCGTCACCTCGGTGCCCGCGGGGACGCGCATCGTGAAATGCACCATCGCGAGCGGGTACTCGGACACGTTGGTGGTGTATTCGACGGCGGTGCCGTCCAGTTCGTCCAGGAGGACCCGCTGGGCGGCCAGGCGCGTCCGCGTGTTGTACCGGTCGCGGGGAATGAACACCAGCGCGGACATGCTGTCGCCGACCGCATCCGTGCGCAGGAAGAGATGGATGTGCTCGCGCGCGGTGATGCCGGCGACCTCGGTGAGGGCCGAATGCAGGGAGTCCGGGCTCGCCGCGAACAACTCGGTCAGCGGCAGCGCCTGCACGACCTGCAGCACGGCCTGCCCGGAGAAGGAATCGATGTCGAAGCCGGCGCGGTCGAGCAGGGCCCGCACGCGGCGGCCCGCACCCGGAATGTCCAGGACGTTCTCGTGCCTGCCCGCGGGCGTGAACACGCCGACGAAACGGTGCTCCACACCTGCGGCGCGGACGCCGACCACGGACGGATACGACGACCGGTGCACGGACACCGGAAGCGCCGCCTGCCCGATCGCGAGGACGGGCCCGGATTCGGTGACCGGCGGGCGATCGTCCTCCCGGTCGTGGAGCACGCCGAGGCTCTCCCGCGGTGCGCCGTCGTCGCCGTACCGCGCATATCCGAGGACGGTGAAGTTGCCCGCTTCGCACCAGCGCAGGAAGTCGGCGGCCTCCCGGAGTTCTTCGGACAGCGCGTCCTGCCCGGCCAGCGCGTCGAGGTGCTCGGACACCTGGATCTGCAGTTCGCGCATGCGCGCCAGATCCGCGTTGACGCGGCGGACGTCGGCGAGGACGGCGGTCAGGGATTCGACGAGTGCGCCGACGACGGAGTCGGTGGTGTCGGAGCGCAGCCCCACGTGGATCCAGGACTCCGCCGTCCCCGCGTCGGTGGCCGGACGCACGTCGGTGAGGGTGCCCGAGTCCGCGCGGCGGGCGACGAGGACCGGATGCAGTGCCTCCTCGATGGGGGCGCCGACCCTGGCCGCGGTCAGGAGCACCGATTCGACGAGCAGGGCCATGTCGTCGGTGACGATCTGCACCGCGGGTCCGATCCCGCTGGGGTCTGCGGCGTCGATGCCGCGCACGACCGCGGTTCCGGGGATCCGGTGCCGCCCCGTCCCGAGATGGGTGTTCGCGATCCGATCACGCGCCCCGGGATCCGCGTTCTCGGCGGAGGGATGACCCGCGGTGCGGAGGTAGAGGTCGAGGAAGCGCTCACGCGCCTCCTGGTCGGAAAACAGCAGCTCATCGCCCTCGAGCGAATGTGAGGACGTCGAAATTACTCTCATGTCAGTACCTTCCGTCGGGAGCATCGGGACTCCCGGCTGGTGCAGTGGCGGGCCGGCACGCTTCTCGGCTGGGTCCTTGGAGAACGCTTGACAGGGGGTTGTCTATACAGGACTATACATCTAAGGCGATAAAAAACGTGAGTCAGAGCACACTGGATTCAGGACATGGGACAGAGCACCCGGGACCGACCAGAAGCTGACGGACTCGTCACAGAGAGAACAAAGCCAATGACACACGAGGGACCTCCCGAGATCAGCCTCGCGCCGGAGCGTCGCACCATCGACGTCGTCCCGGACGACGAGCGCCACGGATCTCCGCGCAGCCAGTTCACGCTCTGGTTCGGCGCCAACATGCAGATCACCGCGATCGTGGACGGCGCGCTCGCGGTCGTCTTCGGCGCCGACGCACTGTGGGCCATCGTGGGCCTGCTGATCGGCAACCTCTTCGGCGGTGCCGTCATGGCCCTGCACTCCGCTCAGGGACCGCGCCTCGGCCTGCCGCAGATGATCTCGAGCCGGGCCCAGTTCGGTGTTCTCGGCGCCGTGCTCCCGCTCGTCCTCGTCGTCCTGATGTACCTCGGGTTCGCCGCGACCGGCAGCGTCCTCGCCGGTCAGGCCGTGAACGAGATCCTCCACATCGACAACGCCACCGTCGGCATCCTCATCTTCGGCGCGATGACCGCGTTCGTGGCGGTGACCGGGTACAAACTCATCCACGTGGTCGGCAAGATCGCGACCGTCGTCGGCATCATCGGCTTCACCTACCTCCTGATCCGCTTGTTCGCCGAGTACGACGTGGCCGCGTTCGTCGGGATCAAAGGCTTCGACATCGTCACGTTCCTCCTCGCGATCTCGCTCGGAGCCGGCTGGCAGCTGACGTTCGGACCGTACGTCGCGGACTACTCCCGCTACCTGCCGCGCTCGACGAGCGAGCGCAAGACGTTCTGGTCGACGTTCGCGGGCAGCGTGATCGGCTCGCAGTGGTCGATGACGCTCGGCGCGCTCGTCGCCGCCGTCGCCGGCGATGCGTTCCTCAGCGACCAGGTCGGCTTCATCGGTGAACTCGCCGGGCCCGCCGTCATCGCCCTGATGATCTACCTGGTGATCCTGGTCGGGAAGCTCACCGTCAACTGCCTCAACGCGTACGGCGGATTCATGTCGATCCTCACCACCGTGACCGCGTTCAACGGGCAGTCACGCATCTCGTCCCGGGCCCGGACCCTGTACATCATCGGGTTCGTCGCGGTGTCGATGCTGATCGCGATCGGTGCCAGCGCCGACTTCCTCAACAACTTCAAGAACTTCGTCCTCGTGCTGCTGATGGTCTTCACGCCGTGGAGCGCCATCAACCTGATCGACTACTACCTCATCTCCAAGGAGCGCGTGGACATCCCGGCCCTGTACGACCCGGCGGGCCGCTACGGCCGCTGGAACAAGACCGCGATGAGCTGCTACGCGCTCGGCGTCGTCGCGCAGATCCCGTTCCTCGCACAGAAGCTCTACACCGGCCCGGTGACGGACATGCTGGGCGGCGCGGACATCTCGTGGATCGTCGGCATCGTCTTCACCGCCGCGATCTACTACCCGCTCGCGCGGCGCAGCAGCAACCCGCCCCCGGCCATGATCTACCCGGAACACACCGCCATGGCGGATTCGCGACAGTGAATTCCGCTGACCCCCAAACTCTTCCATCTCTCTCGTTCGACCATCAAGGAGTACACGCCATGACCACCACGACGCCTCCGGTTTCCGGACCCCGCCACGTCTCGGCGCCCCGCGGCACCGAACTGACGACCCTCGGCTGGCAGCAAGAAGGCGCCCTGCGCATGCTGATGAACAACCTCGACCCCGAGGTCGCCGAGCACCCCGACTCCCTCGTCGTCTACGGCGGCACCGGCAAGGCCGCGCGCAGCTGGGAAGCATTCGACGCGATGGTCCGCACGCTGAAGACCCTGAAGTCCGACGAGACGATGCTGGTGCAGTCCGGCAAGCCGGTCGGTGTGTTCCGCACCAGCGAGTGGGCGCCCCGCGTGCTGCTGGCGAACTCGAACCTGGTGGGCGACTGGGCCAACTGGGAGGAGTTCCGCAAGCTCGACGCCCTCGGACTGATCATGTACGGGCAGATGACCGCCGGATCCTGGATCTACATCGGCACGCAGGGCATCCTGCAGGGCACGTACGAGACGTTCGGCGCCGTCGCCCGCAAGCGCTTCGGCGGCTCGCTCGCCGGCACCATCACGCTGACCGCGGGACTCGGCGGCATGGGCGGCGCGCAGCCCCTCGCCGTGACGATGAACGACGGCGTCGCGATCTGCGTCGACTGCGACGTCACCCGCATCGACCGCCGCATCGCGCACAAGTACCTCGACACCAAGGCCACCGACGTCCAGGACGCCCTGCGTCTGGCGATCGAGGCCCGCGACGCGAAGCGCCCGCTGTCCATCGGCCTCGAGGGCAACGCCGCGGAGATCTTCCCCGAACTGCTCGCCATGAACGCTCCCATCGACATCGTCACCGACCAGACCTCCGCGCACGACCCGCTGTCGTACCTGCCGCTCGGCATCGACTTCGCCGACATGAAGGCGATGGCCGACAAGGACCCGGCGAAGTTCACCGAGGACTCCCGCGCGTCGATGGCCCGCCACGTCGCCGCGATGGTCGGGTTCCTCGACAAGGGCGCCGAGGTGTTCGACTACGGCAACTCCATCCGGGACGAGGCCCGCAAGGCCGGCTACTACCGCGCGTTCGACTTCCCCGGATTCGTCCCCGCCTACATCCGCCCGCTGTTCGAGGAGGGCCTCGGCCCGTTCCGCTGGGCCGCGCTGTCGGGCGACCCGAAGGACATCGAGGCCACCGACAAGGCGATCCTCGAACTGTTCCCCGAGAACGAGCACCTCAAGCGCTGGATCACGATGGCAGGCGAGAAGGTGGCGTTCGAGGGTCTGCCCGCACGGATCTGCTGGCTCGGCTACGGCGAACGGCACAAGGCCGGCCTGAAGTTCAACGAGATGGTGGCGTCCGGTGAGCTGTCCGCGCCCGTCGCCATCGGCCGCGACCACCTCGATTCCGGATCGGTCGCATCGCCCTACCGCGAGACCGAGTCGATGCTCGACGGCTCCGACGCGATCGCCGACT
>JBCEBZ010000569.1:0-8793 GCA_039206675.1 Rhodococcus sp. (in: high G+C Gram-positive bacteria)
ACGAAATGCCGTTGCAGCGCCACGAATACGAGCACCGTCGGCAACGCGACGAGCACCGATCCGGCGGCGAGCAGGTTGGTGTCGGTGAAGAAGCTGCCCTGCAGGTTCTGCAGCGCGGTGGTGACGGGCAGCTTGTCGCCGCTGACCATCAGGGCGAGCGCCCAGAAGAAATCATTGTAAATCCAGGTGATCATGAGCGTCGCGAGCGCGGCCAGCGCCGGACGGCACAGCGGGAGCACCACCTGCCAGTACTGGCGGAACAGTCCGGCGCCGTCGACCGTCGCCGCCTCGAGCAACTCGGGGGGAACCGTCTTCATGTAGTTGCTGAGCACGAACACGCAGAATCCGGTCTGGAACGCGACGTGCACGAGGATCAGTCCCCAGTAGCTGTCGTACAGCGAACCCGACGAACTCATCCAGTACGGCAACGGAATTGCGTTGTACAGCCGGAACAACGGGGTCAGCAGCGTCTGTTGCGGCAGCAGATTACCCGCGATGAACACCGCCAGCATGATCACGTTGAACTTCCACGGGAACCGGGCCAGCACGAACGCGGCCATCGACCCGATGAACAGGATCAGCAGCACCGCCGGGATGGTGATGAGCATCGAATTGAGGAAGTAGTGCGGGATGCCGCCGACCTCCCACGACTCGGTGTAATTGCTCAGCGTGAAGCCGCCGACCGACAGGTAGCCGTGCGTGAGGACGTAGTCGTAATCGCGGAACGAGTTGTAGAGGGCCCACAGCAGCGGGAAGATCCACAGCAACGCCAGGGCCGTGAGCAGGAGGTACATCGCCGCGTGCGCGGTGCTCAGCCGGCGCCGGTTGGCCACCGCGGCCTTGTTGCGGGGCCCGGTCCGGTGGACGGGCGCACTGTGGTCGGCGAGGGGTGTCGTCATGGTCATCAGTCGTCGCTCCGCATCACGATCCAGAGATAGAGGGCAATGAACACCAGCGAGATCACGAGCATGATCGTCGCCAGGGCCGAACCGAATCCGACCCGGCCCGCTTCACCGACGACATTGGCGGTGACGAGGGCGGAGATGAGTTCGAGTCCGTTGCGGCCCTTGTTGATCACCCACACGAGGTCGAAGGCGCGCAGGGCCTCGATGACGGTGATGACGATGATCAGCAGGTTGGTCGGTTTCATCAGGGGGAACACGATCCGGAAGAACGTGCGGATCGGCCCGGCACCGTCCATGAGGGCGGCCTCGCGCACCGACGGGTCGATCGCCTTGAGGCCCGCCAAGTACAACAACATGATGTAGCCGGTGTGCCGCCAGCTCGCGGCGACCATGACGGCCCAGATGTTGACGTCCGGGTTGCCGAGCCAGTCGACGTCCGTGCCGAGGAGGGTGTTGAGCACGCCGCCGTCGGTGGAGTAGATCAGCTGCCACACGAACCCGACGAGTGCCATCGACAGCACCACGGGGATGTAGAAGATGCTCTGGTACAGCCGGCTTCCCTTGAGGCCCCGATCGAGCAGGACGGCGAGGAAGATGCCGAGGATCGTCGGGAAGACGAACAGGAACGCCAGCCACAGGACGTTGTTGTGGAGGGCCTGCTGGAACGGCGGGTACGCCTGGACGGCGTCGACGTAGTTCTGCGTGCCGATCCACTCGATGGTGGACGTGCCGCCGATGCCGTCCCAGCGGGCGAACGACAGGATCACCGTGAACACGGTGGGAATCCACACCAGCCCGAGCACGATCGCGGCGGGCAGCCCGAGCATGACCGCGATGGTCCACCGGTCACCCCGGCTGCGCCGGATCTTCGGCGCCGGGGTCCGGGTCTCGGTTCCGGCCTGCGGAGGAACTGTGCTGGTCATGAATTCACCTGACCTGTCGGGACGGCGGGAATGGTCGTTGTCTTCTCGTGTGCGTTCATTGGCCGAACACCGCCGCCTTCTGTCGCTCGATGCTGCGGACCAGGCCGTCCACGTCGTTCGGGTTCCCCAGGAACTGCTGCATCGCCGGAATCATCACGACGGACGCGAAATCGGGCCGGGTGTCGCGGTCGAGGAACTGGGTGATGGATCCCGCGCCCTGCACGAGGGCGGCCGACTTCTGCACGAGCGGAGGGAAACCCGACAGGTCGGCGCCGCGGTGCGCCGGAATGGCCTGGGGGTCCTGCTTCGCGTAGGCGACGGCGGCGTCGGCGCTCGTGAGGAACGAGAGGAACTGCTGCGCCCCGTCGAGGTTCCGCGGATCCTTGCGCATCATGAAGCCGTCCATGGGCGCCTCGACCGCCGAAGAGCCGACGGCGGCGTCGATTTCGGGAAACGGGAAGAAGTCCAGATCGTCCCGGTCCGGTCCGGCGGGGAAGCTCTGCGCGACGAACATGCCGGCCACCAGCATGCCGACCTCCTTGTTGAGGAGGGCCTGCTGCGCCTCGGACATCTTGCGGCCCAGCGGCTGCGGCTGGTGGAACGGGAGGATCTCCCGCCAGGTGTCGAACACCGACCGGACGCGGTTGTCGGTCCAGCTCACGTCGCCGGCCAGAAGTGAGCGGTGGAAGTCGACGCCGTTGAGACGCAGATCGAGGTAGTCGAACGTGCCGAACGGCGACCAGCCGTCGCGGACCCCGAATCCGATCGGGGTGAGCCCGTCGGCCTGCATGCGCTTCGACAGTGCCACCCAGTCGTCGAACGTCTTCGGCGGCGCGTAGCCGCGCTCCCGCCAGACGCTGGGACGGTAGAACACGGCCCACGGGTAGTAGAAGAACGGGATCAGGTATTGCCTGCCGTCGGTTCCCGTGGACGCCTCACGGAAGCTGTCGCTGAACCCGCTGCCGTGCGACTGCCACACCGAGCTGACGTCGTCGACGAGGCCCTTGTCCGCGAAGTACTTCATGCGGTACCCCGACATCCAGGTGAAGACGTCGTCCGGGGTGCCCTGCAGGTAGTTGTTGACGTTCTCCTGGAACGACGTGGAGTCGACGGAGTTGATCCGTACGGTGCCACCGGTCTGCTGCTGGAACATCCCGACGACGTCCTTGACGCCGAGTTTCGCGTTCTTGTCCGACAGCCGCGATCCGAGGGTGATCACATGGGGGTCGACACCGCTCGTGCAGCCGGACAGCAGGCCCGCCGTCGACAGGGCGCCCGCGGCGCCGAGCGCGGCCTTGAGAAAGGTGCGCCGGGAGGGTTGCCACGGGTGCGGCAGCTCGTTTCGGTTCATGGTGCCCTTTTCGATTGAGTACGCGGATGGGCGGAGTCGCTCACCACCTGATCGAAATCGAACAACTTCGATCACATCGCGGTGCTGTCGTCTCACGCCCTGACGTGATGCACGTTACAAAATCACGTCGCGGCGCGCGTTGTCAACCGGACTGAAACGCTTTCACCTGCAGAAGTGCAAAAATGTTCATTCATGTTGACTTTTGAGCAGGGATCCGACAGATTGTGAGCATGCACACAGCGAGCGACTCCGGCGGGCGGCACCTGAGGTGGCCGACCCGGGGCATTTCCTTCGGCGGTGACTACAACCCCGAGCAGTGGCCGGAAGAGGTCTGGCAGCGCGACGTCGAACTCATGCGGGAGGCGGGTGTCGACTTCGCGACCGTCGGCGTGTTCTCCTGGGCCCGGCTGCAGCCCACCCCCTCTACCTGGGACTTCGGCTGGCTCGACCGCGTCCTCGACCTCCTGCACGACGGCGGCGTCCGCGTCGACCTGGCCACCGCCACCGCGTCCCCGCCCCCGTGGCTTCCTGCCGCGCATCCCGAGATCCGGCCCGTGGACGAGCGCGGCTACCGGTACGAGATCGGCAGCAGGCAGACGTGGAGCCCGAGTTCCCCGGTCTACCGCGAGCACTCCCTCGTCCTCGTCGAGAAGATGGCCACCCGCTACGGCGACCACCCGGCACTCGCGCTGTGGCACGTGTCGAACGAACTCGGCTGCCACAACTCGCGCTGCTACTCCCCCGACAGCGCGCGGGCGTTCCGGCGGTGGCTACAGCGCCGCTACGGTGACCTCACCGAACTCAACCGGGCGTGGGGCACGACGTTCTGGAGCCAGCACTACGGCGACTGGGACGAGGTGGTGCCACCGTCCGCGAGCACGACGTTCGGCAATCCGACGCATCTGCTGGACTGGCGCCGGTTCTGCTCGGACGCCCTCCTCGACCAGTACCTCGCCGAGCGGGAGGTGTTGCGGCGCATCACCCCCGATGTGCCGGTCACGACGAATTTCATGGTGGGCATGGGCTCGCCGCTGTCCCTCGCCGGCGACATGAACTACGCGCAGTGGGCGCCGGAGCAGGACCTGGTGTCCACCGACCACTATCTGGTGGGACCCGCGACGGGCGACGGCGCGGCCCACCACCGGCTGTCGTTCTCCGCCGACCTGACCCGCGGCATCGCCGGCTCACGGCCGTGGCTGCTGATGGAACATTCGACCAGCGCCGTCAACTGGCAGCCGGTCAACCGGGCGAAGGCCCCCGGCGAGATGCTGCGCAACTCTCTCGCCCACGTCGCCCGCGGAGCGGACGGCATCGCCTTCTTCCAGTTCCGCGCCTCGCAGGCCGGCGCCGAGAAGTTCCATTCGGCCCTGGTTCCGCACGCGGGCCCCGACTCCGCCCGGTGGCGGGAGGTCGTCGGGCTCGGCGCCGTGCTGCGCCGCCTCGAACCGGTGGCCGGCAGTCGCGTCGAGGCGCCGGTGGGGGTGCTGTTCGACTGGGAGTCGCAGTGGGCGTGCGAGCAGGACGGCCACCCGTCGCGGCTGATGCAGCCGATGACGTTCGCCGAGCAGATGCACCGCGCATTCGCCGGAGTGACCTGCGACGTCGTCCCGCCGAACGCCGACCTCGGCGGGTACTCGGTTCTGGTCGTGCCCGCGTTGTATCTGTGCAGCGACGACGAGGCGGACCGCATCGCCGCTGCGGCTCACGCAGGCGCGCAGGTACTGGTGACGGCGTTCTCCGGGATCGCGGACCGTGACGACCACGTCCGGCTCGGCGGCTACCCCGGGGCGTTCCGCGACCTGCTCGGCGTCCGCGTCGAGGAGTTCTTCCCGCTCGGCGCCGACGAGACCGTCGCCCTCGACGACGGAACCTCGGCCCGCATCTGGACCGAATACCTCACGACTTCCGAGGACGTGGACGTCCTCGCCCGCCACACCGAGGGACACCTGCAGGGCGTGCCCGCCGTCACCCGGCGACCCGTCGGCAACGGCGCCGCCTGGTACCTCGCCACCGTCCCCGACCCGCGGGGCCTGGAGCGAATCGCCGAAGCAATCTGTGCCGCAGCCGGTCTCGACCCGCACACCGGGCGGCACTCGGACGTCGAGATCGTCCGCAGGCGGGGCGAGAACGGGTCGTGGCTGTTCGTCCTCAACCATGCGAACGAGAAGGTGACCGTCGACGTGTCCGGCACCGACCTCGTGACCGAACGGGTGATCGACGGACCCCTCACGCTGGAACCCGGCAACTGTGCTGTGATTCGCGAAGACGGCGCCGGCACCGGCGCCCGGACCCGGAAGGCGGACGCATGATGCTCGCTCGGCAGCGCCAGCAGGTGATCCTCGACGAGGTCACCGCCCACGGCGCGGTGAAAGTGGTCGACCTCGGTGCGACGCTCGGGGTCTCCGACATGACCATCCGGCGCGACATCAACGAACTCGTCGAGCAGGGTCTCGTCGAGCGGGTGCACGGCGGGGTCACGCTGCCGCGGTCGGCGAGCGTGCACGAACCGGGGTTCTCGGCGAAGTCCGAACTCGACCGCGAGGCCAAGCAGGCCATCGCCCGCGCCGCCGCCCGGCTGGTGCGTCCGGGCACGTCGGTGGGCATCTCCGGCGGCACCACCACAGCCGCCCTGGCCCGCGAACTGCTCGACGTCCCCGACATCACCGTCGTCACCAACTCGCTGCCGGTCGCCGACGCGTTCCACGAGGGTGGCCGCGACGACCAGACGGTCCTCCTCACCGGCGGGCAACGGACCCCGTCGTTCGCGCTCGTCGGGCCGCTCACGGTCGCCGCCCTGCGCGGCATCCACGTGGACATGCTGTTCCTGGGCACGCACGGCATGGGGATCGACTCGGGGCTGACCTGCCCCAATCTCATGGAAGCACAGACCAATCAGGCGCTCGTGGCGTCGTCGCGGCGGGTCGTGGTACTCGCCGACCACACGAAGTGGGGGGTGACCGCGCTGGCGAACACGATCCCCCTGTCCGACGTCGACATCCTCATCACCGACGCCGGGCTCGAGCGCGCCGCCCAGGAAGCTCTCGCCGATCACGTCGGCGACCTCGTAGTGACACGGGAGAACCGGGAAGGACTCACCGATGACCGTGCGTGACGAACAGGATGCGCGGGAGGCCCCCGCGCGGGTCCGGATGCGCAAGACCCGGACCACCCTCGCGGACGGCCGCGAACTGATCTACTTCGACGACTCCGAGCCGTACGTGTCGGGCGGCGCCACCCGCGAACTGGTGGATTCTCGCCCGCTGCCGCCGGCGGTGTCGCACTCGCAGATGCGCTTCGACGTCCTCACCGGCGAATGGGTGGTCATCGCCGCCCAGCGGATGGACCGCACGTTCCTGCCGCCGCCGGACGCGTCGCCACTCGCGCCGAGCCGGCCGGGCAAGGCACCCACCGAGATTCCGGCCGACGACTACGACGTCGTGGTGTTCGAGAACCGCTTCCCCTCGCTGGCGACGGCCGCCGCCGAACAGGATCTCCCCGACTGTGTCGACGGAGAAGCGTTGTGGCCGTTGGCACCCGGCGCGGGCAGGTGCGAGGTCGTGTGCTTCACCAGCGACCCGGACGCCGCATTCGCCGCCCTGAGCGTCGACCGGGTCCGCACCGTCGTCGACGTCTGGGCCGACCGCACCGCCGAACTGTCGGCGCTGCCGGGGGTGCGGCAGGTGTTCTGCTTCGAGAACCGGGGCAAGGAAATCGGCGTCACCCTCACCCACCCGCACGGGCAGATCTACGCCTACCCGTATCTGCCGCCGCGCACGGACGCGCTGATCCGGCGGTCCCGCGAGCACTTCGAGAGCACCGGGCGACTGTTGCTCGCCGACGTCCTCGACGCCGAACGCCGGTCCGGCAGGCGGGTGGTCCTGGCCGGCGAGCACTGGACCGCGTACGTTCCCGCGGCCTCGCGCTGGCCGCTGGAGGTGCACCTCGCGCCGCACCGCGACGTCCGTGACCTCGCCGAACTGACCGAGGCCGAGCGCGACGAACTCGCCCACGTCTATCTCGAACTGCTCCGCCGGGTCGACCGCTTCTTCGACGGCGTCGACGCCGTGCCTTACATCGCCGCCTGGCACCAGGCGCCCGTCGGGGAGGATCGTCCGCTCGGACGCCTGCACCTGCAACTGTTCTCGATGATGCGGTCACCCGGCCGGATGAAATACCTCGCCGGCTCCGAATCCGGAATGGGCGCGTGGGTCAACGACACCACCCCCGAGCGCATCGCCGACCGGCTGCGGGAGGTGGCGTCGTGAGTGCGCCGCACTGGGTCGACCCCGTCGACATCTCTGCGGTCGCCGGCACCGCGGAGGCGTTGTTCCGCAGCACGTTCGGCGGCGCCGCGGACGGCGTCTGGGCGGCGCCCGGCCGGGTCAACCTGATCGGCGAGCACGTCGACTACGCCGGCGGTCTGGTCCTGCCGTTCGCCCTCCCGTACGTCACCGTGGTCGCTGTCCGCGTGCGCGACGACGGGATCCTGCACGCCGTGTCCACGCACACCGGCGAATCCTGGCAGGGCCCGCTCGCCGACGTCGCGCCGGGCCGCCCGTCCGGCTGGGCCGCGTATGTCGCCGGGGTGGTGTGGGCGCTGCGCCGGTCCGGGCATCTCACGGCGGGAACGGGCTTCGACGTGGCGGTGCATTCGACGGTCCCCGTCGGATCGGGACTGTCGAGTTCGGCCGCGCTCGAGTGCGCGTTCGCGCTCGCCGTCGCCGACCTCGCCGGGCTGCCCACGGACGAGTCCGGCCGCCGCCCGCTGATCGCCGCGTCCATCCTCGCGGAGAACGAGATCGCCGGCGCATCCACCGGCGGCATGGACCAGTCGGTCGCGATGCTCGCCCGCCCCGGCCACGCACTGCTGCTCGACTGCCGGGACGGCGCGAGCAGGCACGTCCCGCTCGACTTCGGCTCCGCGGGCGCCCGGCTGGTGGTCGTCGACACCAACGCGCCGCACCGGCTCGTCGACGGCCAGTACGGCAACCGGCGCGCCGCCGTCGAGAAGGCCTGCGCCGACCTCGGCGTCGCCACCCTCCGCGACGTCGCCGACGCCGACGCGGCCGTCGCGGCGCTGGGATCCCCCGCCGCGGCCCGGGCCCGGCACGTCCTCGGCGAGATCGGCCGCGTCCGGGAGGTCGCCGGCCTGCTGGGCCGCGGCCGGATCGCCGACATCGGCGACGCCCTGAACCGCTCGCACGCCTCCCTGCGCGACGACTACGAGGTCAGTTCCGTCGAACTCGACTCCGCCGTCGACGCGGCACTCGAGGCAGGCGCCTGGGGTGCGCGGATGACCGGCGGCGGCTTCGGCGGTTCCGCGATCGCACTCGCCCCTCTGGACCGGGTCGACGCCGTCGCCGAGAACATCGTTCGCCGAGCCGAATCCGCGTCCCTGCCCACACCGCAGTTCCTGTCCGCCGAGCCGTCGGGCTCGGCATCCCGACTCTGATATCCCCTTCCACGACCAGGAGAAGACCATGGCACGAGTCACGTACGACGCGGCGACCAAGATGTACCCCGGCTCGGACGTGCCGGCAGTGGATTCGTTGAACCTCGACATCGAGGACGGCGAATTCCTCGTCCTCGTCGGCCCGTCCGGCTGCGGCAAGTC
>JBCEBZ010000570.1:0-8670 GCA_039206675.1 Rhodococcus sp. (in: high G+C Gram-positive bacteria)
GCACCACCCGCGTCATCGCCGGTGTCGGCGCCCCGCAGATCACCGCGATCCTCGAAGCGGTCGCCGCGGCCAAGCCGCACGGTGTGCCGGTGATCGCCGACGGCGGCCTGCAGTTCTCCGGCGACATCGCGAAGGCCCTGGCGGCCGGCGCGTCGACGGCGATGCTCGGTTCGCTGCTCGCGGGTACCGCGGAGTCGCCGGGTGAGCTGATCCTGGTGAACGGCAAGCAGTACAAGAGCTACCGCGGCATGGGTTCGCTCGGTGCGATGCAGAGCCGCGGGGCCGCGAAGTCGTATTCCAAGGACCGCTACTTCCAGGACGACGTGCTGTCCGAGGACAAGCTGGTCCCGGAGGGCATCGAGGGCCGGGTCGCGTTCCGCGGTCCGCTGTCCCAGGTCACACATCAGCTCACCGGTGGTCTGCGGGCCGCCATGGGCTACACGGGGGCGTCGTCGATCGAGGAACTGCAGAACGCGCAGTTCGTGCAGATCACCGCTGCGGGTCTGAAGGAGAGCCACCCGCACGACATCACGATGACGGTCGAAGCTCCCAACTACACCGCTCGCTAGCAACCAGTCACGATTCACGAGAAAGGGGCGCGCGTGCGCGACCTCGTTGAGATCGGCATGGGCCGAACAGCCCGACGAACCTATGAGCTGGACGACATCGACATCGTCCCCTCCCGCCGGACCCGCTCCTCCAAGGAGGTGTCGACGTCCTGGCAGCTCGACGCGTACCGGTTCGACATTCCGGTGCTGGCGCATCCGACCGATGCGCTCGTGTCGCCGTCGTTCGCGATCGAACTCGGCAAGCGCGGTGGCCTCGGGGTCATCAACGGTGAGGGGCTGTGGGGCCGGCACGCGGACGTCGAGGCCAAGCTCGCCGAACTCGTCGCGCTGGCGGAGTCGGACGTCGACGTCGAGGCGCCGATCAAGAAGCTGCAGGAACTGCACGCGGCGCCGTTGCAGCCGGGTCTCCTCGCCGCTGCGGTGGCGCAGGTCCGCGACGCGGGTGTCACGACCGCAGTGCGGGTCAGTCCGCAGAACGCGCGGGCGCTGACCCCGCAACTGCTCGAGGCGGGCATCGACCTGCTGGTGGTGCACGGCACGATCATCTCCGCCGAGCACGTCGTCCACGGCGACAGCGAACCGCTGAACCTGAAGACGTTCATCTCCGAACTGGACGTTCCCGTCGTGGCCGGTGGGGTGAGCGATCACCGCACCGCTCTGCATCTGATGCGCACGGGCGCGGCCGGTGTGATCGTCGGGTACGGCTCCACCGAGGGTGCCACCACCACCGGTGAGGTGCTGGGCATCGGTCTCCCGATGGCGACGGCCATCGCGGACGCCGCCGCCGCCCGCCGCGATTACCTCGACGAGACGGGTGGGCGCTACGTCCACGTCATCGCGGACGGCGACATCACGTCTTCGGGCGACCTCGCGAAGGCGATCGCCTGCGGCGCGGACGCCGCAGTTCTGGGCGCACCGCTGGCCGTTGCCTCGGAGGCCCCCGGCGGCGGCTGGTACTGGCCGTCGGCCGCCGCGCACCCGTCGGTGCCGCGCGGCACGATGCTGCCGGTCTCGTTCGGTGACCGCCCGTCGCTCGACCGGGTCCTCACCGGTCCGTCCGACGACCCGTTCGGTTCCCTGAACCTGGTCGGTGGACTGCGCCGCTCGATGGCGAAGGCGGGGTACTCCGATCTGAAGGAATTCCAGAAGGTGGGCCTGACGGTCCGCGCCTGAGGCGTTCGCCGCCACTGCTCCTCTCGTCGCCCGATGTCGCATCGGTGCAGTTCAACTGCGCCGGTGAGGCATCGGGCGACGTGCGTTTGCGGGTATCGCAACCGTTCCTGATACCTCTCGTTACAGTAAGGTGACCCTTGTGGCAGCTGTCACAACTGCCGGGTGCATACTGGCGAGTAACAAATCCAGGTTCGTTGGAGGTCGAGTGATGAGCAAGAAGCGCACAACGGATTACGACGTCCTCATCGTCGGTTCCGGATTCGGTGGCAGTGTCACCGCACTCCGGTTGGTCGAGAAGGGTTACAAGGTCGGCATCCTCGAGGCGGGCCGCCGCTACGCCGACGCCGACTTCGCGAAGACCAGCTGGGACCTCAAGAAGTTCCTCTGGGCGCCCGCCCTCGGTTTCTTCGGCATCCAGCGCGTCCACCTGCTCCGCGACTGCCTCATCCTCGCCGGCGCCGGCGTCGGCGGCGGTTCACTCAACTACGCGAACACCCTCTACAAGCCGCCCGCCTCCTTCTTCCAGGACAAGCAGTGGTCGCACATCACCGACTGGCACGACGAGCTCACGCCGTACTACGAGCAGGCCCGCAAGATGCTCGGCGTCGTCCAGAATCCGCACATGACCCCGGCCGACGAGATCATCAAGTCGGTCGCCGAGGACATGGGCGTGGGTGACACGTTCATCCAGACCCCGGTCGGCGTCTTCTTCGGTGAAGCGGGCAAGACCGTGCCCGACCCGTACTTCGGCGGCGTCGGCCCCGACCGCACCGGATGCATCGAATGCGGCGAATGCATGACCGGATGCCGGCACGGCGCCAAGAACACCCTGCTCAAGAATTACCTGGGCCTCGCGGAGAAGGCGGGCGCGGAGATCGTCCCGATGACGACGGTCACCGGGCTGCGCGAGGCGTCCGACGGCACCTGGGACGTCTTCACCCGGCGCAGTGGGCCGCGGAAGAACCGGAACCGCAAGACGTACACCGCCGCGAACGTCGTCCTGGCCGCCGGGACGTGGGGCACTCAGCATCTGCTGTTCGACCAGAAGGAGACGGGCGCGCTGCCCAAGATCTCCGACCGGCTGGGTGTGCTCACCCGCACCAACTCGGAATCGATCCTCGGCGCCGCCAAGAACAAGGTGGATCCCGCGCTCGAACTCACGAAGGGCGTCGCCATCACGTCGTCGTTCCACCCGACGTCCGACACCCACGTCGAACCCGTGCGCTACGGCAAGGGATCGAACTCGATGGCCATGCTGCAGACGCTGCTGACCGACGGCGGCGGGCGGCGGTGGATGACGTTCCTCCGCGAACTGGTGAAGGATCCCACGGCCCTGAAGGTCCTCACCCCGTACAAGTGGAGCGAACGCACCATCATCGCGCTGGTGATGCAGAACCTCGACAACTCCATCACCACGTACACGAAGAAGGGCCTGCTCGGTCGGCGCAAGGTCACCAGCAAGCAGGGCCACGGTCAGCCGAACCCCAGCTGGATCCCCGCGGGCAACGAGGCGACCCGGCGGATCGCGGAGAAGATCGACGGTCGCGCGGGCGGCACCTGGGGAGATGTGTTCAACATTCCGCTCACCGCGCACTTCCTCGGCGGCTGCACGATCGCCTCGGAACCGTCGAACGGCGTCATCGACCCGTACCACCGGGTGTGGGGGTACCCGACGCTGAGTGTGGTCGACGGTTCGGCCGTGTCCGCGAACCTGGGCGTCAACCCGTCGCTGACGATTTCGGCGCAGGCCGAGCGTGCGGCATCGCTGTGGCCGAACAAGGGCGAAGCGGACCTGCGTCCGGCGCAGGGCGAGGGATACCGGCGCCTGAACCCGATCGCGCCGATCAAGCCGGTCGTCCCCGAAGGCGCGCCCGCCGCGCTGGTGCTGCCGATCGTCGAGATCCGAAACGGCTCCGTGCTGCCCGACACACAGAAGCACGGCGTTGCATAGCGCCGGCGAGGGCCGGGTCATGGGGTCGCGCAGACCACAGAGCTGCGCCGATTAGACTGGTCCGGTGGCAGATATCGAGCAACAGAGACCGGTCCTCGTCGTCGACTTCGGCGCGCAGTACGCGCAGCTGATCGCCCGGCGGGTGCGTGAGGCCAAGGTCTATTCCGAGGTGGTCCCGCACACCGCGACCGTCGAGGAGATCGCGGCCAAGAATCCGCTCGCCGTGGTGCTGTCGGGCGGGCCGTCGAGCGTCTACGCCGACGGGGCGCCCCAGCTCGATCCGGCCCTGTTCGATCTGGACGTTCCGGTGTTCGGAATCTGCTACGGATTCCAGGCCATGGCGGGTGCGCTGGGCGGGACGGTTGCCCACACCGGCACCCGTGAGTACGGCCGCACCGACCTCAAGGTGCAGGGCGGCCTGCTGCACGAGGGGCTGCCGTCGAGTCAGCCCGTGTGGATGAGCCACGGCGACGCGGTCACCGAGGCCCCCGACGGTTTCGAGGTGACCGCCACGAGTGAGGGCGCACCCGTCGCCGCATTCGAGGACCGGGCCCGCAGGCTCGCCGGCGTGCAGTACCACCCGGAGGTCCTGCACTCGCCCCACGGCCAGCAGGTTCTCAGCCGGTTCCTCCACGAGATCGCCGGGATTCCCCCCGCCTGGACGGCCGCGAACATCGCCGACGCCCTCGTCGAGCAGGTTCGCGAGCAGGTCGGCGACGGCAAGGCGATCTGCGGACTCTCGGGCGGTGTCGACTCCGCCGTCGCGGCGGCCCTCGTGCAGCGCGCGATCGGCGACAACCTGACGTGTGTGTTCGTCGACCACGGTCTGATGCGTGCCGGCGAGCGTGCGCAGGTCGAGCAGGATTTCGTCGCCGCCACCGGGGCCCGGCTCATCACCGTCGACGCCGCCGACACCTTCATCGGTGAACTGGCCGGGGTGTCCGACCCGGAGACCAAGCGCAAGATCATCGGCCGCGAGTTCATCCGCAGCTTCGAGGGTGCCGTCAGCGACGTGCTCGGCGAGAACGCCGCGCACGGCGACACGGTCGAATTCCTCGTCCAGGGCACGCTGTACCCCGACGTCGTGGAATCCGGCGGCGGTACCGGCACGGCCAACATCAAGAGCCACCACAACGTCGGCGGCCTGCCCGAAGACCTGCAGTTCACGCTCGTGGAACCGCTGCGCCTGCTGTTCAAGGACGAGGTCCGCGCGGTGGGACGCGAGCTGGGTCTGCCCGAGGAGATCGTGGGACGCCAGCCGTTCCCCGGCCCCGGGCTCGGTATCCGCATCATCGGCGAGGTCACCCAGGAGCGGCTCGACCTGCTGCGTCACGCGGATTCCATTGCGCGCGAAGAGTTGACGGCCGCCGGGCTCGACGGCCAGATCTGGCAGTGCCCGGTGGTGCTGCTCGCCGACGTCCGCAGCGTCGGTGTGCAAGGTGACGGGCGCACGTACGGGCACCCGATCGTGCTCCGTCCCGTGTCCAGCGAGGACGCGATGACCGCGGACTGGACGCGACTGCCCTACGACGTTCTCGAGCGGATCTCCACCCGGATCACCAACGAGGTCCACGACGTCAACCGGGTCGTGCTGGACATCACGAGCAAGCCGCCGGGCACCATCGAGTGGGAGTGACGCACTGTGCGCGGTGAGCGAGTCGCCCGACTCGCTCACCGCGCACACGGCGCTTGCGCCCTATTTTTTCCGCCGATTGGGTGCGAACACGAGTACGACGCCGACCAGCACCGCGATCAGCACGAACAGCCAGCGGAATTCGACGTTCGCGAGCGGTTCCAGCGAGAACGGCCCCGCGAGCGCCCAGCCGCTCACCAGGAGTGCTGCCACCCCCGCGAGGAGCAGGAGCGGTGACGGGCGCTTGCGCGTCCGGGTCTGCTCGCCGTCCTGAGTGTCGTCGACGTCATCCACGGCGCACCTCCATACTTCCGAACCGGATATCTGCATTGAGGGTCAGGACGTGACCGTCGGTGCCGTCGGTACCGCCGTCGAGACCGTCTGGGAGACACTGCGCGTCGCCGAACTGGGCGGTGCAGTGGTTCTCGACGTTCATGCCGGGCGGCAGGAGCACCACGACCTCACCGAACTGCCCGCTGACGTCGACCGTCTTGTCCTCGGTGAGCGTGACGCTCCGGAGGTCGAGCGTGAAGCTGCCGAACCCACCCGAGTAGGAGGGATCGATGTCGGTCGCCGTCAGGGGCGTCCAGGTCCGGTCGCCCATGTTCTCGCTGTTCAGGTCGAGTGACCCGACGATCGAGGCGAGGATCACGAACCCGATCAGCGGGCCCGCTACGACGAGAAGCCCGTAGCCCTTGCGCAGGAAGCCGCCGATCAGCAACCCCACCCCGATGACGGCGAGCGCGACCGCGCCGATGCGACCGGGGTTCAGCCAGTCGGATCCGGTGGCGACCGCCAGCGCCGTCGCGGCCGCGGCCGCGAGGATGGCCAGTCCGATCACCATGGTGGTCAGGCGGGAGTGCGTGCGCTCCGGTTGCACTGCGGGACTGACGGACCTGGCCGGCTCGGGCAGGTCCCACGCGAACGGGGCGACACCGAGCGGGTCCCATGCCGGAGGTCGCGGTTCGAGTGGCGCGAACGGCGCCGACGGTGTGTCGGCCCGCGGACCGTCCGTCGGGGACTTCTCGAACGACACCGGATCATTCTGGGCGGCAGCGGTTTCAGGTTTCAGTACCTCGGTCGGGGCCTCGCTGGGTGCGTCCGCCGGCGGCTCGGCAGTGGGAGGTGTGCTCGGCGTGTAGGAGTCGGGAAGCTTCGTGTACGGACCGTACGCACCCGAACCGTACGTGCCCGGGCCGAACGGGTTGGCGCCGAACTGTCCGGGCGAGAAACTCGTCCCCGGATAGCCGGTGCCCACACCGGGGGCGACGGCTCCGACAGGCGACGGCGGGGGGATCGGCTGCCGCTGGTACAGCAGCCACAGGCCGCCGAGCATCAGCGCCATGCTGATCAGCCCGGAGCCGCCGAGGCCGACGCCGAAGGGGCCGACTGTGCTCACCGCGATCGCCAGCGCGACGAGAAGGACGACGGTCTTGGTGCCCGAGTCGGAACTGTGACCGCGCCCCATCAACGACTCCGCAGGGGAGGCCGGGTCGCCCGACTTCGTGAGGGCGAGCCAGCACGCCAAGTAGAGGAGCACACCGGCGCCGCCGAAAATGGTGGACACGACGAAGGCGACTCGTATCAGTACGGGATCGACGCCGTAGCGGTAGCCGATTCCCGCACAGACACCGGCGACGTGGCCACGGCCGGGCAACCGCACCGGTCGGGTCCGCCACAGATCCTGTATCTGCTCTTGGAAGCTCCCATTGCTCATACGACCATCGTTCCGGCCGCCGCGTGTCGCGTACATCGGGAAGTACCCTGATCTTTCCGGTCGGGGTGGGCCGGAACGCGGCCCGAAGTCAGGGTCGGACCCTGATGCCGCGGTCCGGGGATCGTGCCAGTATCGGAGGTGTGCAACCTGTGTCGAACACGTCCGCGGGCGGTGCCCAGTACGCGGGCGCCGTGACCGCGCCGGTGCCGCCCGGCGGTCCGCCCATGCCGCGGCTCGAACGCCGGACCGGTGGCCGCATCGTCGGCGGCGTCGCGGGTGGTATCGCCGACCAGCTGGATATCGACGTGATGAAGGTGCGGGTCGCGTTCGCCTGTCTCGCCGCGCTCGCCGGCGCGGGCATCGTCGGCTACGGGCTGTTGTGGATCTTCACGACCGCGGGTTCGGACACGGAAAAGCCCAGTGCGTCCGAGCGGCGCAAGGCGTACGGTCTGATCGCCATCGGCCTGGCCGGTGCGTCCGCGCTGTCGTGGCTGTTCAGTGGCCGGGTCGGTTCGGTGATCGCGCCGATCATCGTGGTGGCGGTCGGCGCGGCCCTGGTGTGGCGCGAATTCGATTCCGAGGGGCCGCGCACCGTCATCGGGCTGCCGCAGCGACCCACCGTCCTGACGTGGGCACGGGTGCTCGGTGGCGTGACGCTGATCGTGTCGGGTCTCGGTGTGGTGATCCTCGCGCAGGTCGACCTCGCCGCGCTGCGGTCGTCGCTGCTGGCCGTCGTGGTCACCCTGATCGGCGCCGGGCTGCTGACCGTGCCCCTGTGGTTGCGGCTGTGGCGTGCACTCGGGGCGGAGCGCGCCGCGAGGATCCGCAACGACGAGCGCGAGGAGATCGCGTCGCACCTGCACGACTCCGTTCTCCAGACCCTGGCGCTGATCCAGAAGCAGGCCGACCATCCACAGGAGGTCGCGCGGCTCGCCCGGGGTCAGGAACGTGAACTGCGGAAGTGGTTGTTCGGTGGGGGAGACACCGACCATTCGAGCCTGGCGGAGGCGTTGCGCATCATCGCCGGCGAGGTGGAGGACCACCACGGCGTCACGGTGCGGCCGGTGACGGTCGGCGACGTCGCACTCGACATCGACGGCACCGGAGAGGGACTGTCGAAGGAGAGCTTTACGGCGGTGCTCGGCGCGACGCGCGAGGCTCTGGTCAACGCGGCCAAGCATTCCGGGGAGACCGACATCAACCTGTTCGCCGAGGCCGAGCGCGAGCAGGTCAGTGTGTTCGTCCGGGACCGCGGCGTCGGATTCGACGTCGACGAGGTGTCCCCGGACCGTCAGGGGCTGGCGAAGTCGATTCGCGGGCGGATCGAACGACGAGGCGGGCACGTCGACGTGCGGTCCACGCCCGGCAAGGGCACCGAGGTGCGAATCCACATGCCGCGGAACGGCCGGACGCGAGCGGGAGCGGGGGCCGCCGAGAGCGCGGACGGTGCCGGCGTCGAGGACGTGCCGTTCAGTCAGGGCGCGTGAGCACCACTTTCGTCGTGTCGGTTCACCTGGTGCGCCACGCCTGCTCGCATGCTGTCCCTGTGAGGGGGTAGTGTTCGCCCGCGACGCGACTGTGGGGGTCGTGTAGTCGCACCGCGCTGCGGCGGGGTGCGACGCGAGAC
>JBCEBZ010000571.1:0-26007 GCA_039206675.1 Rhodococcus sp. (in: high G+C Gram-positive bacteria)
CGAGGTTGCCGGCGTAGGCGGGCAGGTAGTGGGCGGCGCCCTCGACCTCGAGGAATACCGACACCTTGGTGGTGACCGGGCCTGAGCCGTCGGGGAGCAGGGTGTGGACGGGTTCCCCGTCGGGGATGGCGGTGAACTGGACGTCCTGCTTGAGCCGGTACCCGGGGACGTACTCGGCGACGCGGGCGGCCATGTCGGTGATCGAGGCGCGGACGGCGTCGTGGTCGGCGTCACCGATCAGGGCCAGGACGGTGTCGCGCATCAGCAGGGGTGGTTCGGCGGGATTGAGGACGATGATCGCCTTGCCGCGGGCCGCGCCGCCGACCTGTTCGATGGCGTGCGAGGTGGTTTCGGTGAATTCGTCGATGTTCGCGCGGGTGCCGGGGCCGGCGGACTTCGAGGCGATGGACGCGACGATCTCGGCGTAGGCGACCGGGGTGACGGCGGAGATGGCGGCGACCATGGGGATGGTGGCCTGACCGCCGCAGGTGACCATGTTGACGTTGTCGACGTCGCCGTCGAGGTGCTGCTCGAGGTTGACCGGCGGCACCACGTACGGGCCGATCGCGGCGGGGGTGAGGTCCACCAGTTTCTTGCCGTAGGGGGCGAGGGCGGCGGCGTTGGACCGGTGGGCCCCGGCGGAGGTGGCGTCGAAGACGATGTCGATGTCGGCGAAGTTGTCGAGGCCGATCAGGCCCTGGACGCCGTCGGCCGTGGTCGGGACGTTCAGCCGGGCGGCGCGGGCGAGGCCGTCGGAGTTCGGGTCGATGCCGACCATCGCGCCCATCTCGAGGATGTCGGAGTTGCGCAGGACCTTGATCATCAGGTCGGTGCCGATGTTGCCGGAGCCGATGATCGCGACCTTGATGGTGGGGGTGTCGCTCATGAGTGGATGCCCTTCGAGAAGGTGGCGGTGACGGTGCCGAGGGTGGACAGTTCGGCGCGGACGGTGGTGCCGGGTGGGGTGGGGACCATCGGGCCGAGAGCGCCGGAGAGGATGACCTGCCCGGCCCGGAGCGGCTGCCCGTAGTCGCGGGCGGTGCGGGCGAGCCAGGCCAGGGCCTGCAGGGGGTCGCCGAGGCAGGCGGCGCCGGTGCCCTCGGAGACCAGTGCGTCGTCGGCGTACAGCTGCATGACGACGTCGCGGGGTTCGAATTCGTCCAGGGTGAGCCAGTTCTCGCCGAGGACGTACAACCCGGAGGAGCCGTTGTCGGCGACGGTGTCGGTGATGGTGATGTCCCAGTCGGCGATCCGGGAGTCGACGATCTCCAACGCGGCGGCGGCGCGGGCGACGGCGGCACGGATCTGGGCGTCGTCGAGGTCGCCGTCGATCAGGTCGGCGCCGAGTACGAATGCGATCTCAGCCTCGGCCTTCGGCTGCAGCAACCGGCCGCTGGGCACCTCGGGCAGCGCGGTGACGTCCATGTCGGCGAACAGCACCCCGAAGTCCGGTTGGTCCACCCCCAACTGCTGCTGCACGGCGGGGGAGGTCAATCCGATCTTGCGGCCGGTGATCGTTCCCCCGGCGGCGAGACGCTGGTCCGTCAGCAGTTGCTGCACGGCGTACGCCGCGCGGATGTCGGTGGTCCCGAGCAGATCCCGCACGGGAGCGCACGGTCGGGTGGTTGCCGCCGTGAGCCGCTCCGCGGCGGTCAGGATCGACGAACTCGGTTGGGAATCGACTACGGGGGCGGTCATCGGATACCTCGCAATGTGGCTCTTCGGCACCGGGTTCGGGCCTGTCGGGTCATGGGTCGGAGACTGTCGTTCTGGTGACGTCGTTGCTTGTACTGTGCCGGGCAGAATGGGGATACTCAACGCATGAGTCCCGTAGAACGGAACACTTTGGAGGCGGGTGACGAGCCGACGTCGGTGGTCCGGCGGATGTCGGATCTGCTCGCGGCGTTCGGTCCCACCGACACGACGCTGGGGGTCAACGAATTGACCCGGCGCACCGGGATCCCGAAGGCGACGGTGTCGCGGTTGGTGAAGGAGATGGAAGGCGTCGGGTTTCTCGAGCGCAGCGGCGTCAAGGTAGGGCTCGGACTGCGGCTGTTCGAACTCGGGGAGCGGGCGTCGCGGCGACGTTCGGTCCGTGAGGTGGCACTGCCGTTCCTCGCCGACCTGCGGGAGGCGACGCGGCAGACCGTGCACCTGGCGATCCTCGACGGGGCCGAGGTGGTGTACGTCGAGATCCTCCCGGGGCGGGATGCGCCGTGGCTGCCGTCCGGTGTGGGTGGGCGTCTCCCCGCGCACGCGACGGGGGTGGGCAAGGCGCTGCTCGCGGGATCACCGCCCGCGGCGCTCGAGGCCGTCGTCGCGGCCGGGCTGTCGCGGGTGGGTCCGCGCACCATCACCACACCCGGCGCGCTGGTGCGGCAGTTGCGGCGGATCGCGTCGACCGGCATCGCGTACGAGCACGAGGAGTCGGCGCCCGGCGTCGCGTGTGTCGCCAGTGCCGTCCGCGTCGACGACGGTCCGCCGGTGGCCGCCGTCTCGGCGTCGGGATGGATCGGCAAGGTCGACATCCGGCGCGTCGGACCCGCCGTCCACACCACCGCACTGAGCATCACCCGTGCACTCACCGAAATCGGGGATCACCGCAGCGGCCGGTGATCTCGGCGCAGGAATCAGTTGGCGAGCCGCTCCAGGATCGCACCCATTGCCGCGTCGGCGTTTTCGCCGTCGAAGATGTTCTGCGCGTGGTCGGAGCCGGGCAGGAGGACGACATCGTTGTTCTGGCCTGGTGCGCTGTCGGCGAGCTGCTGCGACACGGTGGCGACGGGCTCGTCCTCGCTGGCGATGAACAGCTTGGGCTCTTCGCCGAGGCCGTCGACGAACTTGTTGGGTGAGAGCAGCACCAGTTGGTGGGGGAGTCCGGGCTGCTGCGACGCCAGTTGCAGGATCGCGTCGGCGCCTGCGCTTCCGCCCATCAGCGCGACGTCGGCATGCCCGTCGTCGTGGAGTTTCGCGACGGCGGCCGCGATCGACTCCGGCGCGATGTTCTCCACGGCGATCACGGTGGCGCCCTGGTCGGCGATCGCCGTGGCCTGATCCTCCCAGCTCGCGGCGTCGAAGACAGCACCGTGGGCCAGCACCACTCCGTACTCGCCGTCGCCCCACTGCAGGGCGTCGCCGCCGCCGACCTCGATCTCGGTGCCGGCGGTGTCACCAACCGTCGATGGCGGGTCGTCATCGCGGGAGCAGCCCGCCACGACGACGGCGAGCAGCACCGGGAGCAGGACGCGTAGGGCCCTCATCCCTCAACCATATCGAAGTACGCGGATCACTTTCGCCAGAACAGGTAATGGGTCACGCCGCTCGGGCTGGGCACGACGTCGCAGTGGAACCGGTCCAGCAACTCGTCCGGAGTTTCCCAGAGGCGCGTCCCGGATCCGAGGTCGATCGGCGAGACCACCACGTGCAGGGTGTCGACGAGGTCGGCGTCGAGGAATTCCCGGATGGTGGTGGCCCCTCCGCCGAGCCGGACGTCCTTACCCTGCGCCGCCTCCCGCGCCTGCGCGAGGACCGTGGCCGGATCGGCGTCGACGAAGTGGAACGTGGTGTCGGAGAGCGTGAACGACGGACGGACGTGGTGGGTCAACACGAATACCGGGGTGTGGAACGGGGGTTCGTCGCCCCACCAGCCGCGCCACTCGTGATCCTCCCACGGCCCGCGCTGCGGCCCGAACTTGTTTCGGCCCATGATCTCGGCGCCGATGTTGCGGTCGTAGTCGCGAATCAAATAGTCGTCGAGGCCGCGACTCCCGCCGGGACCGGTGCGCATGGGCCAACTCGCCGTGGCCCCCGCCCAGGCAAACAGGACACCCGGGTCGGCGTGACCGAACGGCCTCTCGAGGCTCTGGCCGTCACCGGCACCGAAGCCGTCACGCGAAACGTTGAAGTTCTGGACTCTCAGCAGCTGACTCAAGGCTCCTCCTGCGGTCCCGACGATGGTAACGACGAAGAGACTCGCGGGTCAGGACAACCGTGATCACCGTGGTGGAGCGTTCACTCTCGACCCCGGTTCAGTGGACGTCGTCGGGGTGCGGCCCGGTTCTCTCGTTCCGGTCCAGTGCGGAGATCTGCGCGATCTCGTCGGCGTCGAGCACGAAGTCGAACACGTCGATGTTCGCGCGCATCCGTTCCGGCGAAGACGATTTCGGCAGAGGCACGGTGCCGCGCTGCAGATGCCACCGCAGCACGAGCTGAGCAAGGGACACGCCGTGGCGGCGCGCGAGTTCGGTGAGCACCGGATCGTCCTGCAGCCTGCCGCGGGCGAGCGGTGCCCACGCCTGGGTGTGAATGCCCAGACTCCGATGCAGTTCCACCATCGGCTGCTGGGGAAGCAGTGGATGTATTTCGATCTGGTTGACCATGGGCCGCACGGCGGCGACGTCGATCAGCCGGTGCAGGTGATCGGCCTGGAAGTTCGATACCCCGATCGCGCGGATCCGGCCTGCGCGGTGGAGTTGTTCGAGCGCCCGCCACGTGTCCAGGTAGGCGCCGCGAGAGGGAGCGGGCCAGTGGATCAGGCACAGGTCCACGTGGTCGAGGCCGAGGCGGGCGATGCTGCGCTCGACGGCGTCGAGGGTGGATTGGTAACCCTGGTCCTCGTTGGAGACCTTGGTGGTCACGAACAGTTCCTCGCGGGGCACACCGGACTCGGTCAGGGCGCGACCGAGGGAGCCCTCGTTGCCGTACATCGGAGCGGTGTCGAAGGCCCGGTACCCGGCCGCCAGTGCGTGCCGGACGGTGGTGCCCATGGCGTCGTCGGGAATCTGGAACACCCCGAATCCGATGGCGGGCATCACGACCCCGTTGCTCAGGGTGACCGACGGAATCGTCGTCGCCTCGGTCATGTGATCGAGTACCCGCCGTCGACGGGCAGCACGACGCCGGTGACGTAGCGGGCGGCGTCGGAGACGAGGAAGAGCACGACATCGGCGACGTCGTCACCGTCGGCGAACCGCTGCAACGGAATCCGGCTCAGCTTCTCGGCGCGGAACTCCTCCTGCCCGAGAACTTCGGCGGTCATCGGCGTTTCGATGTAGCCCGGCGCGACGGTGTTCACGCGCACGCCCTGCGGCCCGAGTTCGACCGCCAGTCCCTTGCCGAGTTGGGTGAGCGCCGCCTTGGTCGCACCGTAGGGCACGATGCCCGGGACTGCGCGGTCCGCGGACAGCGAGGCAATGTTGACGACACTGCCGCCGGACGCGATCAGCGATTTCATCGCCTGCCGGGTCAGCCGGTACACGGCCGACAGGTTCACGTCGACCAGCCGCTGCCAGCCGTCCTCCTCCACGTCGATCGCGGGGGTCCGCAGCTGGATGCCTGCCGCGTTGATCAGAATGTCGAGACTCCCGGCCACCTCCTGGGCGAGGTCGACGGCGGATGCGCTGAAGGCCGGATCGGTGAGATCGCCGCACAGCCCGTGCCCGCCGATCCCGTCCATGACCTCGGTGATCTTCGGGTCGGCGTCGACGCCCACCACCACGACGCCCTGCGCCGCGAGCGCCCGGGCGATGGCGGATCCGATTCCCCCGGCCGCGCCGGTGACGACGGCAGCCTTGCCGCTCAGCGTCGTCACCCCCGAAACCTGTGTTGTTGCGCCCACGTCGTGGCTCCCTTCCGATGCCGCGCGGCGAGGTCGTCCCCGAGACGCGCTAGAAAATGCTTTCATTGTGAAATCTGATCCAGATTCGATCTGGACCACGATATTCATCAGAGTATATGGTGGGTTTCACTTCGGCAAGAAAACGATTTCAGGAGTTTTGATGGCCTCGATTGCCCTTCCCACCTCCGACGGCTCCACCAGCACCCTCGCGTTCGGTGAGCCCGCCCGGCTGAACACCCGGTCCACCCCGCCGTCCAGCAGGGCGGTGTATGCGGCGTCGCACGTGGTCGCCGATCCGCTGCGGGCGTCGGCGGAGAACGCCGCGGACCAGATCGACTGGGACGCCACCCTGCAACTGCGCCACGACCTGTGGTCGCTGGGGCTCGGGGTGGCCGAGTCGATGGACACCGCGCAGCGCGGCATGGGGCTCGACTGGGCGGGCGCGCGCGAACTCGCGGTCCGCACCCTCACCGACGCGAAAGCCGTCGGCGGCCGGGTGGTCGTGGGGGTCGCCACCGATCAGCTGAAGACCGATTCCCCCTCACTGGAGGAGATCCGCGACGCCTACCTCGAGCAGGTCGAGGCGATCGAATCCGCCGGCGGTGAGGTGGTGCTGATGGCCAGCAGGCACCTCGCCCGGGCGGCCGGCGGCCCCGACGACTACCTCTCCGTCTACGACGCCGTGCTGTCGGCGGCCACCCGGCCGGTCGTACTGCATTGGCTGGGTTCGGTGTTCGACCCCGCCCTCGACGGCTACTGGGGCTTCTCCGAGCCGAACGCGGCGATGGATACCGTCCTGCAGATCATCGACAGCCACCGCGAGCGCGTGCGCGGCATCAAGGTGTCGCTGCTCGACCCGGCCCTCGAGATCGCCCTGCGGCGCCGGATGCCCGGCGGTGTGCGGGTATTCACCGGCGACGACTACAACTACGTCGACCTGATCGCCGGCGACGGCACCCACACCAGCGACGCCCTCCTCGGTGCGTTCGCCGCGCTCGGCCCGTTCGCCTCCGCCGCGTTCGCGCGGTTGGACGACGGCGACGAGCAGGGATTCCGGAACATCCTCGGCCCCACCGAAACCGTGAGCCGGCTGCTGTTCGCGGCGCCCACGCAGTACTACAAGGTCGGCGTGGCGTGGCTGGCGTACCTGGGCGGCAAGCAGGACCATTTCCGGATGATCGGCGGCTTCGAAACCGGTCGCAGCCTCACCCATCTCGCCGAACTGGTCCGCGCCGCCGACGCGATCGGCCTGTTCACCGATCCCGACTTCACCGCCGCCCGCGCCTCGGCGTACTTCGCGGTGCACGGGGTCCGCTGACATGGACCTCGCGCGGTGCAGCCTCAACTCCGTCACCGTCAAGGGATCGGGATTCACGGAGGTGGCCGACCTCGCCGAGAAGTGGGGGTTCGGCGGCGTCGGCCTGTGGCGCGACGTGCTCGAGGACCTGGACCTGACTGCGGCGGCCACCCGCCTGCGGCGGTCGGGTCTGCGGGTCAGCAGCGTCTGCCGGGGCGGGATGTTCCCGCAGCCGACCGCCACTCTGCGGCGAAAGGTCATGGACGACAACCGGGTCGCCGTGGATCAGGCGCACGCCCTGGGCGCGGAGTGCCTCTACCTGGTGTGTGGCGCCGCCTACGGCGACCTCACCGGTGCCCGCAGGCAGGTCCGGGACGGCATCGCCGAACTCGAGCCGTACGCCCGGGCGGCCGGGGTGCGGCTCGCCGTCGAACCGATGCACCCGATGATGGCGTCGAGCCGATCCGTCATCACGTCGTTGCGGGAGGCGAACGATCTGGTCGAGTCCATCGACTCGGACCTGGTGGGGATCGGGATCGACTCGTACCACGTGTGGTGGGACGCGGCGCTGCCGGACCAGATCGCGCGGGCAGGCGACAAGCTGTTCTCGGTCCAGCTGGCCGACTGGGTCACCCCCATCCACGGGGAACTCAGCAGCCGCGGCATGCCCGGCGAAGGCTGCATCGACATGACCGGATTCGTCGCCCGGTGCGAGCGCGCCGGCTACCGGGGTCTCGTGGAGGTCGAGGTCCTCAGCGACCGGTGGTGGGCCGAGACCGCGCTGGTCGCCACCGAGGCCGCCGCGGAAGGCCTCGCCGCCGTCTGAAGGTCCCGGCTCAGCTCGGGACGGGCCCCGTCGACTCGCGAATGACGACGTCGGCGGGGATCAGCGGCGGAGACACGGTGGTCTCGTCGTTCAGGCCCGCACGCATCAGCGACCACGCCTGGTCGCCCAGATCGATCTTCGGGCTCACCACGGTGGTCAGGCGCGG
The DNA here is from genome assembly GCA_039206675.1 of Rhodococcus sp. (in: high G+C Gram-positive bacteria). GTDB lineage: Bacteria > Actinomycetota > Actinomycetes > Mycobacteriales > Mycobacteriaceae > Rhodococcus_F. Next base: position 7,907 of record JBCEBZ010000571.1, read on the forward strand.
ATCGATGTGACGAGCGACGGCGAGGTCGTCGAATCCCGTGACCGAAACATCCTCGGGCACGGACAGTCCGAGTCCACGCAGCCTCGAGATCGCGCCGAGCGCCGACAGGTCGTTGAAGCAGATCAGCGCGGTCGGCTCGTGGGTGAGCGCCTCTTCGACGGCGGCGTGCGCGCCCTCGATGGTGGCGTCCGACGCGACCCGGACCGCGTCGATCCCGAATGCCCTCGCCATCTCGATGCCGCGCCACCGTTCCCGGTTCTGCCACGACAGATCCGATCCTGCGAGGTATACGACGCGGCGGTGACCGAGCCGGGCCAGGTGCCCGCACAGCTGCATCATGGGGGTGAAGTTGTCGATTGCGACCATGGGCAGGTCGATTCCGCGTTCGATCCGATTCACCAGCACCACCGGAGTCGGCTGCCGGGCCAGTTCCGTCAACCCCGCCAACGGAATTCGCGAAGACAGCAGAATGAGCCCGTCGACCTGGCCGAGCAGGTCGAGGGCGGTGGCGTACTCGTCGGCGGCCGTACCGGAGTAGTCCGCGATCAGCATCCGGTACCCGTCTTCGGTGGCGCCGTGGTGCATCTGCTTGACCACGTCGAAGAAGTACGCGTTCGCCAGGTCGGGCAGGATCACACCGACACTGCGCATCGACCCCCGCACCAGGCCCCGGGCGGCGCTGCTCGGGCGGTAGGACAGGTCGTCGGCGGCCTTGTGCACCCGAGCAGCGAGATCCGGTGTCACAGCGGAGCTTCCACTCAGCACCCGTGAGACGGTCGCGGTCGACACCCCGGCGGCCTTCGCCACCGTGATGATCGTCGGACGACGGCTCGCCGACGCTCGGGTCCGCTGTGACACCGGATTCCCCTGTTCTTCGACGTGTCGCGTCGTACGGTCAGCTGCGGGTGGCAGCGACCGCGTCGAGGGGGTCGTCGAGGTCGCGGTTGATCGGGTCGGGGGTGATGTAGGTCGTGCCGATCGTGATGAGAGTGAGGATGCACAGGTACCCGGCGATGAACACCCACGAGCCCAGCCCGGCGCCGGGCACGTCCTTGCCGCCGTCGGCGGCGACGACCATCGCGATGATCCAGGCGCCGATCAGCGGCGCGATGCCGCCGGACAGTACCGCGGAGACCTCACGGGCCACCGACACGCCGAGGTAGCGCTGCCGGGACCCGAACAACTCACTCATGAAGGCACTCTGGGATCCGAACATGCCCCACGTGCCGATGCCGAGCGCGAGAGAGATCACCACGATCGTCAGCACCACGCTGCCCTGGCTCAGGGCCCACCAGATCGGGAACGCGGACACCAACTGGAAGTAGGCAAAGGCACGGTAGGTCTTGACCCGGCCGAAGCGGTCGGAGAGAGTGCCGGCGATCGGAATGACGATCGATCCGAGGGAGGCGGCGAAGACCAGCGAGAGGGCGCCGATGGGGCCCTTGATACCGACGGCGGCACTGGTCACATAGGCGACGGCGAGGGCCTGGTACATCGAGGAGGACCCGTTCTCGGCCAGCCGCAACCCGATGCCGCGCAGCAGGGAGGGGCGCGAATGCTTCAGCAGGTTGTGCAGCGGACGCTCGTCGATCTGGTCCTTGGCCTCGAGTTTCTTGAACGTCGGCGATTCCTTGAGGTTGACCCGCAGGTACATCGCGACAGCGAGGATGACGACGCTCGCCAGGAACGGCACCCGCCAGAGCCAGGTGTCGGTGATCTCGCCGTGGCCGCGGTACACGAGGAAGTACACCAGGGCCGCGACGACGGTGCCGACCTGCACACCGAGGAACGGCAGCGAGGCGTAGAAGCCGCGCTTCCTCGGCGGCGAGTATTCGGTCATCAGGATCGACGCACCGGCCATCTCGGCGCCGGCGCCGAGGCCCTGGGCGATGCGCAGGGCGATCAGCAGGATCGGGGCGAGCATTCCGACTCCGCCGGAATACCAGTCGCCTTCGCTGCCGTAGTAGGTGGGCAGCAGACCGATGCAGGTGCTGGCCACGCCCATCAGAATGATGGTGGCCATCAGTACGAACTTTCGGCCCAGCCGGTCTCCGAGTCGCCCGAAGAACACCCCACCGAGGGGGCGGACGGCGAAGCCGATGAAGTAGGTGGCGAAGCTGAGCACCAGGCCGGTCGCGGGGTTGTCGGTCGGGAAGAACAGCGGCCCGAACACCAGCGCGGACGCCAGGCTGTAGAGGGCGAAGTCGTAGTACTCGAGTGCGCTGCCGGCGGAGGCGCCCCAGGCGGCCTTGTGGAGGTCGTCCTTGGTGACCACCGGGATGTCTGTGTCGGGGTCGGCCGCGGGGTGAGGATCAAGGGTCATGGATCTGCCAATCCGTTCGAGGGGATCGCTGCGGGAGGTACGGGGATCAGGAGTTCGTGAAGGTGGGGGTGGTCTTGTTCTGGAATGCCGTGACGCCGATCGCGAAATCGTCGGTGGCCGCGGTGAACCCACTGGCGAGGCCTTCGAGGATCGAGGACGGGGCGCCGGCGGCGGCCGCGTCGACGAGTTGCTTGCTCACCTGGACGGCGGTGGGGGCGCCTTCGAGGATGCGGTCGACGAACTGGTCGGTGGCTCTGTCGACGTCGCCGCGTTCGGCGACCGCGTTCAGCAACCCCCACGCGAGGGCGGTGTCGGCGTCGAGTTGGCGGCGGGTGAAGATCAGTTCCTTGGCCCGGGCCGCGCCGACCACGGCGGTGAGTCGTTCGGTGCCGCCCCACCCGGGGATGGTGCCGAGGCTGGTTTCCGGCAGCCCCAGGCGCGCCCTGCCGATGCCGACCCGCAGATCGCACGCCAGCGCGAGTTCGAGTCCGCCGCCGACGGCGATGCCGTCCACGACCGCGATCGTCGGCTGGCGTAGCGCTGCAAGGTAGTTGAATACCCGGTGCCCTTCGGTGATCCACCGTCTCCACATTTGCGCCGGCGTGAAGTGCGCGAACTGGGTGATGTCGGCACCGACGCAGAACGCCTTTTCCCCGGCGGTACGCACCAGCACCACCTGGGCGTCGGAGTGCTCGATGGCCCGGAGTTCGGTGTAGAGGTCGTCGAGGAGTTCGAGGGTGAGGGCGTTGAGTTTGCGGGGGCGGTCGATCAGCACGGTCGCCACCCGGCCCTCGTGGGAGTAGCTGACGGCGATCCGGCCGGTGTCGGTGCGGACTTCGGTGGAATTCATGTGGTGGTCCTCGGTCGGGAGAGGGGTGGTCATTGCCGCACGGCCTGAAGACGCGGGTGCGCGGGCAGTGCCGGCAGGGTCAGGTTCTGCGGCTGCGGTCGAAATAGCTCGGCCGCCATGGTTTTCAGGTTCGGGTCGACGAGCAGCTCGAACTCGGACCTGTCGAGAACGTCACGCTGCAGGTCCACGCCGGGGGCGATCTCGATGACGGTCAACCCGTCCGGTCGCAGTTCGAGCACGGCCCGCTCGGTGACGTAGAGAACCTTCTGCCCGGTGGCCAGCGCCCGCTTTCCCGAGAAGGTCGGGGAGTCGACCTCGTTCACGAATTTGGTGTGCGGGCCGTCGGCCCGGATCTGCAGGGCGCCGTTCTCGATGCCGATGTCGCGGCGGCCGGCGGTGAACGATCCGACGAACACGATCGCCGGGGCGGCGGACGTGATGTCGGCGAAGCCGCCGATCCCCGCGGTGACGTGCCTGCGCTTGGGCAGGCTGTGCACGTTGACGTTGCCGTGCCGGTCGATCTCGAGGAACGACAGCAGGGAGTGCTCGAATCCGCCGCCCTGGAGCAGCGTGAATTGATCCGCGCTCTGCATGATCGCATCCGGGTTCTGCGCGACACCGAAGACGAAGTCCAGCAACGGGACTCCGCCGACGGGCCCCTGCTCGATCACCCAGGACACGGCGTTCGCCAGTCCCTCCTCGACCAGAACGTGCGGCACCAGCGCGGACACTCCGAAGCCGAGGTTGGCGATTTCCCCGGACTGCAACTCGGCCGCGGCGCGGCGGGCCATGATCTTCTCGAGGGTGAACGGCACCGGCTGGAGGGAGCTCAGCGGGCGTCGCAACTCCCCGGAGATCGCCGGGTCGTACTCGGTTTGGGTGGTCTGCAGCTGATCCGGGGCGAGCACGAGGGCGTCGACGAGGATGCCGGGCACCTGCACCGCCTGCGGGCTCAGGCTGCCACCCTCGGCGAGGTATTTGACCTGGGCGATGACGACGCCGCCGTTGTTGTGGGCGGCGTAGGCGAGGTCGAGGGCTCCGAGCGGGGACGCCTCCTCCTCGAACGTCAGGTTGCCGTGGGTGTCGGCGGTGGTGGCGCGGATGATCGCCACATTCGGGACGAGGGCGTCGTAGAAGAGCCATTCCTGGCCGTCGAGTTCGTGGACGCGGACGAAGGCGTCCGGGGTGATGGTGTTCATCCGTCCGGCGCCGATCCGCGGGTCGACGAAGGTGTCCAGGCCGACCTTCGAGAGCACGCCGGGCTGCTTGGCCGCGGCCGCGCGGTGCAGCTGATACAGCACTCCGGACGGGAAGTTGTAGGCCTCGATCTCGTTGTTCTCGATCATCTGCCAGATCCGCGGCGGCTCCGCCGAAGACGGACCGGACGGATACGAACCGGCCACCACCCGCGACAGCAGACCGGGGCGGGCGATGTGGTCGATCCCCTTGATGCCCCACATGTCACCGGCGGCGATCGGGTGCACGCTGGTCAGGTTCTTCGGCGAGCGGGTTTCCTCGTACCGCTGTCCGAGGCCGGCGAGTACGTCGTCCGGGCAGCCGAGCCCGGACGACGAGCTGACGGTGACGATGTCGCCGTCGTGGACCAGGTCGGCGGCCTGACGGGCGGTGAGTACGCGAGGGATATGCATCGGGGAAACTCCTTGAAAGCGCTTACTTGACGAATAGGCGGAACGGGATCCGTGCTGCTCGGTGCGAGGAGGTCGCGCTACGCGCGACGAGGACGCCAGGCGGCGGTGGAAGCACGCACCCGCAGTGCGGGGGCGACGAGGTGATGGCTGTGCGCGGGCGGGGCGCCGGCACCGTTCGGTGTCAGCGAGTGGCCGATCCGATCGAGGATCAGTTCGCCGCATTTCTCACCGATCTTGGTGGGGAAGGTGGCGACGGTGGTGAGCGGCGGTGTGCGATGGGCAGATCCGGCGATGTCGTCGAAACCGCCGACGGCGATGTCGCGGCCGGGTTCGAGTCCGCGGCGGGTGAGTTCGGCGTAGACGCCGACGGCGACGATGTCGCTGTAGGCCACGATCGCGTCGGGTATCTCACCGCGGTCGAGAAGCCGGCGGGTGGCGTCGGCACCGCCGTCCGGGGTGGCCTCACCGAACAGGCCCTCGGTCGGGGACATGGTCACGTCCGACCCCGCGATCGCTTCGAGGAAGCCGTCCTCGCGCTCGCGGCGGGCCGAGGTGTGCTGCGGGCCGCCGACCATGGCCACGCTCCGCACGCCCATTGCCCGCAGGTGGCGGCCGAGCAGGCGACCCGCCTCGACGTTGTCGGCACCGACGTAGTCGTGGCTGAGATGGAAGTGCCGGGCGAGCAGCACCAGCGGGATGCCGCTGGAGCCGAGCAGTTCGTCGATCTCCGTGGCCTGCGTGTCCCCGGCCGGAAGCAGGATCAGGCCGTCGATGCTGCGTTCGACGAAGCGGTCGAGCAGTCTGCGCTGCCGCGCCGGGTCGTCACGGCTGTATCCGATGAACACCGCGTAGTTGCTGCGATCGGCGACGTCCTCGAGCGTCATCGCGAGTTCGGCGAAGTAGGGATTCTGCACCTCGGTGACGACGAGCCCCAGGGTCATCGACCGCTGATTGCGCAGCATCGCCGCATGCCGGTTGTAGACGTAGCCGAGCGCCTTCATCGCCTCCCGAACCCTGCGGGTGGTTTCCGGGGCGACACTCGGGCTGTCGTTGAGCACCAGGGACGCGGTCGAACGGGACACGCCCGCGTGCCGACTGACGTCGGTGAGGGTGACTCGGCCCATGTTCCGGCCCCTTTCTCCTGGTCGATGTGAGCTGCGATACAGACCATACCCCACAGCGCTGGATCGATCCAAGAGGCAAATGCTGCACTTCAGGCCGACATGTGCCATTTCATCGCCGGGAGCTGCGGTGATCGCCGTAAATTTCGCTGGATCGATCCAAGACGAAGTTCCAGATCAAGCCCGCAGGCGCTACCAGGCGGGTTGCCGCTCAGCCGTCCGAGTCGTCGCCCGGGGTGTTCGGCGTGCGCTCGAGCAGTCGTTCGAGGTAGTCGAGGTCCTGTCGCAGGAGCGCGATCGCCCGTGCGGGTCCTTCGAGCCCGGTGGGGGTCGACTCCTCGTGAACGACTGCGCGCAGTGCCATGTCCGCGAGTTGAGCGGCGACCGCGCGGTCGTCCTCCTCTTTCCCCGGTTGATGCCACCAGGCGATCCAGTTGAGCATGCCGATGATGCCGAGTGCCGACGTCCGCGGATCGACCGGACGCATCTCGCCTGCTTTGATGCCGTCTTCGATGACGGTGATGAATTCCTTCAGCACGTGACGCCGGCTCTGCTGGTACCTGCGCGCGATGTCTTCGGGAAGTTCCGCTTCGGACCGGATGATCAGCCTGAAGCGGTCGGGGTTCTCGCCCTGGTGCATGGCGATGGCGACGGCCATTTCGCGCAGTTTCTCGGTGGGGCCGAGTTCGGTGCGCTCGTTGATCTGGTGCAGCAAGGCAGCGGGGGTCTCGGTGCTCTCACTGACGAGCCGTGACAGCAGTTCGTCCTTGTTGGCCACATAGTGATAGAGGGCGGGCCGGGTCAGACCGGTGGCTTCTGCGATGTCCTGCAGGGTGGTGCTGGCGAATCCCCGCTCGGCGAACAGCCGGGTGGCCTGTTCCATGATCTGCTTCTCGACCAGCTCGCGGCGGGGATTGCGACCGGCGGCGCTGTCCTCGGTCGGCTGCGCTGCCGGGCCGGCCGTTGCTTTGCCGCGGCCCCGCCGGCTGGGCGTGGCCTGCTCACGTGTCATGTCCGAAGAATAGTGGGAGCCGGAGGCGGTCCGCGCAGTCATGCCGGTGCTCGGGTGCCGGACATGGCCGGCTCGGGTTCCACGGACGCCGGCGCAGTGAAGAACGCGAGGTGCGCGCGTGCACTCGCCAGGCCGGCCGCCACGTCGGCACGGTGTGTTGCGGGGGCCTCGACGACGATGGTCGCCGAAGCTGCCCGGAGCAGACGTTCGGCGAGGTCGAGTCGGGTGAGGACGGCGGCGCGGGAGTCCGGTCCGGTGAGCCAGAGGGTCTCCGCGTGCGGTGCGTTCTCGACGACGGCGTCGGCCTCTGCGCCCCATGCGGAGGTCGAACCGACGGCGATCGTCGCCGTCGTGGGCGCTCCGCGCAGGTCTGCCGGTGCGATCCGAGTGGCGAATTCCGCACCGCGGTGGGCGAGTGGTTGCGCGAGTATCCAGTCCGTGATGTCGGCGGGGGAGACGGCGTCGGCGGGCCGGCTCGCGTAACTGGCGAGGCCCTGGGACACGATCGCCGGCGCCGATTCGGCGAACCGGTCGAGACCGACCTTTCCCGCCCGGGTCATGTACGCGATCATCAGCTGGTCGACCGGGAGGTCCATGCGCTGCGGGAACGATTCCCACCAGAGTTCGCTGCGGTGCGCGATCTGCTGGAGGTGTTCGACCGCGGGACGGCGGACCCGCTCGTATTCACCGAGGGCATCGTCGAGGTTCGCCGCGCTCGTCAGGGCGTGGTCGAGTGCGATGGCGTCCTCCATCGCGAGTTTGGTGCCGGACCCGATCGAGTAGTGCGCGGTATGGGCGGCGTCGCCGAGGAGCACGACGTTGCCGCTGTGCCAGTGTGTGCAGCTGACGGTGCGGAACCGCATCCACCTCGTGCGGTTTCCGATGAGCCGATGCTGCTGCAGGGTCTCGGCGAACGCGTCCTGCAGGTAGTGCAGTGAGACCTCGTCGCTGTCCTGGGCCGCGGTGCGGTCGGTGGAGACGTCGAATCCGGCTCGCCGCCAGGTGGCTTCGTCGGTTTCGATGAGGAAGGTGCTGCGGTCCGGCGCGTACGGGTAGGCGTGGGCGACGAAGGTGCCGTGTTCGGTGGTGACCGGGACGAAGATGGCGCTGGGGAGTGCGAAGTCGGTTCCGCACCACAGATACAGTCCGGCGCCCGTGTCGATTCGGGGTTCGAACGCGTCGGCGAACTGCGCGCGGGTGGCACTGCTGATCCCGTCGGCGGCGATGACGAGATCCGCGTCGAGGTCCGCGGCTTCGCACCGTTCACCGAATCGCAGGTGCACGCCGGCGTCCTGGGCGTGCCGCTGTAGCACCGCGAGCAATGTCGTGCGCGCGATCGCGAGGAGATCGCCGTGCGCGAGCCGGGCGACCTCGCTTCCGACCTGCATCGACATTTCGTGCGGGTGAGCGGCGGCCACGATCGCGTCCAGCGACGCGGCGTCGGCGTCGCGGAGGTTGCGCTGGGTTCGGGAGGCCAGGCCGACACCGAATCCGAATGTCGTGTCCGGCGAACTCTGTTCGTAGACAGTTACTTCGGCGTCCGGGTGACTTCTTTTGAGCAGCCTCGCGGCGTAGAGACCGCCGGGGCCGCCGCCGATCACTGCGACTCGCTCGAGGTTCATGTGGTGACTCCAGTCCTTGTGACGTTTGTGTTGATTATTCTACGCATATGTCGATCGGTCAATGGCCGGACGGCGAGGGATGAACGACTTTCGGGGCACACCCGTGCAGGCATGCCCCGAAAGTGTTGATCCGCAGTCGATTCTCGCCGCGGGGCCTACACGACCGCGCGGGGTGCGTCCGCTTCGGCGAGGAGTTTCGCCGCGATCTCGGCACGCAACCGCTTCTTGTCGATCTTGTTCACGTTGGTGTGGGGCAGGGAGGGCACCCACTCGAGTCGTTCCGGCCACTTGAATTTGGCGACGCCGAGTTTCGCGAGGTGCTCCTGAATCTCGATGAGCGGCAGATCTTCCCCGCCCCTCGCGATCAGATACGCACACGTCTTCTCCCCGAGGCGGGGATCGGGCATCGCGACGACCGCGACATCCGCGATACCGGGGTGCTCGAGCAGGAGTAGTTCGAGTTCCTCGGCGTTGACCTTCTCACCGCCCCGGTTGATGAGGTCCTTGATGCGGCCCTCGATCGACAGGTACCGCTCGCCCTCGATGACGGTGATCGCGGCGAGGTCTCCGGTGCGGTAGAAGCCGTCCGGGGTGAAGGCGGCCGTGTTGTGCTCGGGCGCGTCGAAATAGCCGGGAATGGTGTACGGGCCACGGCAACACAATTCACCCACCTCACCGTCGGCGAGTTCGCTCTCGCCGCCGGGTTCGAGAATGCGGATTTCGTCGTCGGGCGAGACCGGAGTGCCCACCGTGGTCAGACGCGCCCGCGCGGGGGAGTCGAGCGGGGTCACCGTGAACAGTCCCTCGGACATCCCGAACAACTGGCCCGCCCAGTGGCCGGCACCGTCGTCGACGCGGTCGAACAATTCGGCAGGGACCTTGGCGCCGGACAGGACGACGCGGCGCAGCGTTTTTCGTGCCTTGTCGAAGCCGGGCCCCAGCACCGCCTGGTAGTGGCCGTGTCCGATGAGCACCTCGGTCGCCTGCGCCTTCGCCATCAACTCGAAGGCCGTCGGCGCATCGGCAGTGGCCAGCACCAGGCAGGCACCGACCGAATGCGCCGCGTGCAGCCCGCACGAGATTCCGGCGTTGTGGATGATCGGGATCAGGTGCGCCACCCGGCTGTCCTGGTCCCACCCGAGGCGCTGCGCGTACATCCGGGCGTTGTTCCAGTACTCGGCATGGATGCGTGGAATGACCTTGGGGACACCGGTGGTGCCGCCGGACAGCTGGAACGCGGCGACGTCGAGCGGATCGGTCTGCGCCTCGGTCTTCTCGACGGCGGCCCGGGCCGCACCGGGATCGATGCCGGCCCCGAGATCCTCGAGTCGAATCACGTCCGGCTCCTCGGTGCCCGCTCCGTCTCCGACCGTGATGACGTGCCGGATGCTGGGGTGGCCGTCTGCGTGCTCGCGGGCGAACCCGACGAGGTCGAACGTGGGCAGTCCGGCCTCGACGAGGTGGGCGACGGCACCGACCGTACGGCTGACGTGCCCGATCTCGTGCATGCGGTGCGCGGCCAGGGTGGCCACCGGGACCAGCCCGGCCTTGATGCATCCGTACCACGCGAGGACCGTCTCGAGCCGATTGGTCAGCTGAAAGACCACCGGATCGAGTCGGCGGAGCCCGAGCCCGATCAGTCCGGCCGCGATCTCGTCGGTGCGCCTGTCCAGTTCGGCGAAGCTCATCGAGCCTTCCGCGCTGATCACCGCAGGCCGATCCGGGAACCGGTTGGCGACCTGGTGCAGCCGCCGCCCGGTGGGATCGTCGCTCCACGCCCCGCTGTCGCGATAGCGGGCCGCCCGGTCGTCGGGGAACGTGACGAGCCGTCCTCCCCAGTCCGAGAATGTCACCGGTGTGCTCCTTCCCTCCGCATTGCGATTACCCGGAAAGTCACCGCTCCGCCACCGCGGGCAGAAGCCGGGCCACATCGAGGGCGTGATCGGGGTGATCGGCGGGCACGATGCCGGAGTAGACGGCAGTCCAGCACCCGGGGCAGCACAACTGCCGGAAGACGACGGGGGTGTCCACGTACTCTGCCGGATCGGAAGTGACCTGCGGCCCGGCCGTCGACGACGGGCCCTCGAACCGAGCCAGGTCGAGGGAGGTGCTGTTCTTCTCGTCGCCGAGGAGGCGTCCGCACTGCGCGCACGCGATCACCCGGGTGTCCCCGACGGTGACCTCGGCGAGATTGTCGTCGAGCCTGCGCGCCCCGGCGAGGTCGACCACGGGGGCGTCGGGCCGGGTTCCTCCGGAGCGATCCCGGCGTTCCGTGCGCATCCCGTCTCGCCGATCCGAGGTCCGGATCTCATCGGCGTCACCGTCAGCGAGGACGACACCGTAGACGGTCTCCGCACCGTGCTCGGTGACCTTGCCCTCGCGGACGTCGGCGGCCACCGCGGCCGGATCGCGCAGCAGCGGATCGCCGTACCCGCCGCCGCCCTGCCAGTGCATGTAGAGCACTTCGCCTGGGGCGACGTAGCTTTCGGCGTAGCAGGCGCCGAATTCGCGACCGCCGCCGAGTTCGTCCAGCGAGCCCGGGATGCGGCCGGCAGCGAACTGCTCGACGACGCCGGTGTCGCGGGCGAGGACTTCCACCCCCGTGTTGCCGGGGTATCCGCCAGCGAGTCCGTTGTTCTGGGCGACGGCCTTGCCCGCGGATGCCAGGACCAGGCCCATCGGCAGGCTGGTGCCGTACGGGGTGACCGCGATCGAGGCGCTGACACCGCCGCGCTGGCGTCCCGGTCCGCCGGAGTCGGCTTCCTCCCGGCGCCACAGCGTCAGCAACGGATAGAGGAACTCGGTCATTTCGGTGTCCGGGATCCGGCCCATCGGGATGCAGAACAGACCACCGGTGTCCATGCCGTCGGCGGTCGGGCGTGCCCCGTACCCGCCGGACATGGGTTCCATCATGATGTTCAGGAACGGCACCGACTGCTCGGGCCGCTCGTCGAGACCGGCAATCACCGCGGTGTCCCACGTGCCGCAGCACGCGGCCTGAACACTCTTGCCGAGATCGACGGAACGGTCGAGCATCTGGGACAGGCATTCGGCGATCAGCGTCCCCGTCAGCCAGGCCGGTCCGATCGGTCCGCGGCTGACCGCGGCGGGGAAGGTGGCGTTGTTGATCGTGCCCTCCTCGGACACCAGATCGAAGCAGCGCATCAGCCCGCCCGCGGACCAGGGGATGTCGCCGGCGAGGATCGGCAGGAGGGCGAGCATCACGCCGCCGCGCATGCCGGCGTAGGTGCAGTTGATGACACCGGTCTGCGGATCGGTGCCGGTGAAGTCGAAGGTGAGGTGGTCCGCGGTCTTCGTCATCGCCACCGTGATCTTGTGGATTCCGCGGTCGCCGGTGTGGGACTGGTCCTGGTAGCCGGTGGCCTTCCACGTGCCGTCCGGCAACGACCCGAGTTTGCCGCGCAGACGCCCCTCGGCATCCGCCATCATCCGCTTCATCACGGCCTTGACCGTGTCGGCGCCGTACTGCTCGATCACCGCGAGCAGGCGGTTGCGGCCGACGGTGTTGGCGCCGATCTTCGCGCGCAGGTCGAGCCCGACGAGCATCGGTACCCGCGACCGCCGCACCCAGGCGTCGGCGACGTCGCGCTGGAGTTCGTAATCGCGGACCACCTTGATCGGCGGGGTGGGCAGCGACTCGGAGAAGACGTCCTTCGCCGAGGGGTCGAACGAGCCGAGCCCGGACCCGCCGAGGTCGGGTTCGTGACAGATGGCGCTGGTCCACCCGAACAGCTTGCCGTCGTAGAAGACCGGCTGGTAGACGATCACGTCGCTCTGGTGCAGGCCGCCCCCGACCCACGGGTCGTTGCACAGGAACATGTCGCCCTCGGTGATGCCCGGATTGGTGGCGCGGTGCCGGAGCGTCCAGTAGATCGCGAGGTCGACGGCGCCGACGAGCATCGTGTTGTACAGGCCGACCTGGACTTCCTGGCCGATCTCGTCGCTGATCGCGAAATCGAAGTCGTTCGCGTCGGTGACGATGGGGGAGCCGGACATCCGTTTGAGGGCCTCGCCCATCTCGTCGGTGACCGACCACAATCGGTGCCGGATGACCTCGTAGGTCAGTGGGTCGAGGTCGTCGATCTGCTCCTGGGTGACGCTGTGGACGGGCAGCGACGGCGGCAGTGAGCGCGCGAGTTCGTCGGGGTCGATCGGTCGGCTCGAGAAGATTTCGGCGCCGGGGATTTGCATGGTCATCTTCGGGTGCTCCTACTGGGCGACGATGTTGAGGTTGCCGAGGCGGTCGACGGTGCCGGTGGTCTCGTGCGGGACGACGACCGTCGTGGTGGGGACCTCGACGATCGCGGGACCCTGGAGGACGTGTCCGGCGAGCAGTTTGCTGTAGTCGTAGACGTCGGTGTCGGCGTAGCCGATCCGACCGTCCAGGCACACCTTGCGGGTGCCGATCTTCGCGGCGGACGCGTCGGCCGAGTCCGCGGATTTCAGTTCGGGAAGGGTGGGGGAGAACGGCAGGACCCCGGTGACGCGCACCCGGTAGGTGATCGCCTGGATCCCGGCCTCCCGGAATCCGCTGTCCTGTCCGTAGAGTTCGGCGTAGCGCTGTTCGAACAGGTCGGACGCGCGGGCGACTCCGTCGGCGTCGAGGCTTCCGGCCGGGACCGGTGTCGCCACCTCCGCCAGCTGCATGGTGTAGCGCATGTCGATCTCCCGTTCGACCTCCACGCCGGTGAACTTCAGCCCCTGCCGGTCGAGGGCTGCCCGGACCTGTTGCTCGAGCTGGTCGAAATTGCGCTCGGCCCGGACGGGATCGAGCGGCATCGCAGCCGGGTCCGACAACTCGGCGGCCAGCACGATGTTGGACGACGCCAGACCGTATGCGGAGAACGCGGAGGCCACCTGGCCGAGCGGGACGACGACCTCGCGGACCCCGACCTCGCGGGCGTAGGCGGCGCAGTGCGCGGGGCCGGCACCACCGAACGCGTAGAGCACGAAGTCGCGCGGATCGTGTCCGGCCTCGACCACGGTCTTGCGGAGCAGGTCGCCGGTCTGGGCGTTCTGCACCGCGTAGATCGCGGCGGCGGCGTCCTCGATCGACAGGCCCAGGGGGTCGGCGATCCTGGTGCGGATCGCCTCCCGTGCGAGTTCCTTGTCGAGTGGTTTGCGGCCGCCGAGAAGGCCGCGTTCGGGGAGGATCCCGAGCACCAGGTTCGCGTCGGCGTTGGTCGGTTCGGTGCCGCCCTGTCCGTAGCAGGCCGGCCCGGGCACGGCCTGCGCGCTGTGCGGGCCGATCTGCAGGTTGCCGCCCTGGTCGACCCAGGCGATCGCGCCGCCGCCGGATCCGATGGCGTGCACCTCGAGGGTGGGGACGTTGATCGGGTGATGATTGATGATCGTGCTGGACGCGCGCACGGGCTCACCGTCGACGACGAGTCCGACGAGGAAGGTGGTGCCGCCGACGTCGGTGGCGATGATGTTGCGGTGCCCGAGCTGGTTGCCGAGCGACACCGCTCCGACGACGCCGCCGGTGAGCACCGATCCGACGGTGCTGATCGCGTTCTTCGGCGCTTCGGCGGCGGCGACGGCGCCGCCGTTGCTCTGCATGACCAGCAGCGGTCCGGCGAGCTGCCGGTCACGCAGCTTCGACTCCAGTTCGCCGAGGTAGTCGCGCAGCCCGGGGCCGATCTGGGTGCTCATGATGGTGGTGGCGTTGCGGGCGAACTCGCGGATACGCGGGCTCACCTCACTCGACAGGGACACGAACATCGTCGGGTCGATCTCGTGGACGAGTTCGCGGATTCGCTGCTCGTGCGCCGGGTTGCGGAACGACCAGAGCAGCGAGACGGCGATGCCGGACACCCCGTCGGCGACGAGGGCGTGAATCGCCTCGCGGGCGGAATCCTCGTCCAGGGCGACGACGACATTGCCGTCGCGGTCCAGGCGCTCCGTCACTTCCAGGGCATGTTTCTTCGGAACAAGTCCGTGAGACTTGCTCTGCCCCATCACGTTCTGCAGTTGCTCCGGCGAGCTTCCGAGATACCGTCCCTCGACGTTCATGATGTAGATCGAGTCGCGGTGGCCCTTGGTGGTGAGGAACCCGACCGGAGGCACGTTCCCCATGACCAGGGCGTTGAGCGAGGACGTGGTGCCGTGCGCGATGTGGTGCGTGTTCGCCAGCATGTCCTCGACCGGACACCCCAACTGTTCGGCGAGCACCTCGAGCACGTCGATCACGCCCTGCGAATAGTCCGGCGGGGTCGAGGGAGCCTTCGCGGCGAGAACCGTGCCGGCATTGTCGTCCAATACCGCATCCGTGAACGTGCCACCGACGTCCACTCCGATCACATATGCCATTACCTCTGCGCTCCTTCGAAATGAGGTGAAAGTTCTCGACCGGTGCGAGGTCGTCCTCCAACACCGTCTTACGTCAATGTCGAGTATTCGACGTGTCTGATGACATGTCAAGAGCGGGATGTGAGAGCAGTCACGCCGGGCACGGTTCGCGACGGGGCTTGACGAATTGTCGCCGACGTCGAATACTCGGCATGAGCGTAAATAGACGCGTGCCGGGGTGCTCACTCCCCCGCTTCGCGACAATTCGAAATCAGAAGGGCACACCATGGGCATTCATCGCATCGGACTCGTCGTCCCGAGTTCCAATGTGACCGTCGAGACGGAGATGCCGGCGCTGCTCGGTCAGCACGCCGACGCACAGTTCTCGTTCCACTCGAGCCGGATGCGCATGCAGGCCGTCTCGCCCGAGCAACTGCGGGCGATGAACGCCCAGCGTGAGCGCTGCATTCTCGAACTCGGCGACGCCGGAGTCGACGCCGTCCTCTACGCCTGCCTGGTCGCCCTGATGTCGGTCGGACCGGGTGAGCATCAGCGCGTCGAAGGACTGGTCGCCGAACAACTCGCGACGGGAGGCTCCGAGGCGGCGGTCCGCTCGAGTGCCGGCGCGCTGATCGAAGCGCTCCGGGCGATCGGGGCCCGGCGCATCGCCCTCGTCACCCCCTACCTGCGCCCCCTCGCCGAGCAGGTCGTCGCGTACATCGAGGCCGAAGGCATCCAGGTCCACGACTGGCGCGCCCTCGAGGTCGCCGACAACGCCGAGGTCGGATGCATCCCCGGGGAACGGGTGATGGACGCCGCCCGATCACTGGACCTGCAGGGCGTGGACGCACTCGTGATCTCCGCCTGCGTGCAGATGCCGTCGCTTCCCCTGGTGCAGGCCGCCGAGGACGAGTTCGGGTTGCCCGTCCTCTCGGCCGCCACCGCCGGCGCCTACAGCCTGCTGCGCGCCCTCGACCTCCCCGTCGACATCCCCGGGGCCGGCAGTCTGCTGCGCGCCGACGCGCCGGCCGCCGCCCGCCCGTAACCCCGAACCCCTTGGAGTTCACCATGTCCGAACTGCAGCACACCGTCAAAGGCGTCGATCACGTCGCCTATCCGACCTTCGATCCGGCCGGCACCGTCACGTTCTACCGTGACGTGCTCGGGTTCCCGGTCGTGCACTCGATCTGCGCGGCCGGATGGGGGCCGGAGAAACACCCCGACTTCATCCACTTCTTCTTCGACATCGGCAACGACGACCGGCTCGCCTTCTTCTACTACTTCGGTCTCGAACCCTTCGACGGTGGACCGCAGGGGGATTCGTACTCCCGCTTCGCCGCGGACGTGCCGATCTTCTTCATCCGCTCCCGGCACCTCGCCATCCATGTCGACAGCGAGGACGACCTGATGGAATACCGGCGCCGCCTCGACGGCAGCGCGTGGCCGGTGGAGATGCAGATCCAGCACGAGACGATCGAGTCGATCTACACCCACGACCCCAACGGCTACATGATCGAGATCACCCGGGCGCTGCGCCCGGTCACCCCGCAGGAAGACCTCGACGCCAACCTCACCATCGACGCCCTCGTCGACGTGGTGACCGGGCCCGACCCCAGCATGGACGCCCTGCTGACCCGCAAGGCCGAACTGATCACCGAACGCGCGGCCGCCTGGCAGCAGCAACAGGAATCGAAGGAGATGGCGACCCGATGACCACCCTGTTCGTCCTCGACGTCCCCGAGAACACCGCGGTCGCGGACGTCGCCGGCCGTGACCCGGCGGTCACCGTCGACCACGTCGGACCCTACTTCCGGATCGTGTCCGACTCCGACATCGTCATCGACCGGCGGGCCACCGGCTGCCGTCACGCCGTCTGGTACAGCAGCGTCGCCGGACTGGCGCAGTCCCGGATCACCCAGTGGGACAAGGACGCCATGCGGATCGAGCCCCGATGAGCGCGGACGCCCGGCGGCTCGGCGCCGGCCGGTACATCGACGCCGCGCAGGCGCCGGACGGCACCGTCACGTCGGTCCACGAACTCGCGACCGCCGACGGGGCGAAGGTCTCCGGCGTGCTGCGGGTCGTCCCCGGCGCCCGCACCGTCGTCGCGCTCATGCACCCCCGCCAGGACCTGACGCACCACGTGCTGGTGCCCGAACTGCTCGCCCGCGGCCACGCAGTGTGGACGCAGGGCACCCGCTCGGTCAACAACGACGTCGCCCTGGTACACGAGCAGGCCCTGCTCGATGCCGCGGCCGGTCAGGTCTTTCTGCGCGAGAAGGGTTTCGAGCACGTCGTCACCCTCGGACACTCGGGCGGCGGAACCCTGTTCGCGTTCTATCACCAGCAGGCCGGTCTGCCCGCGGCGGAGCGGTTGACCCGTACTCCCGCCGGCCGCCCGATCGATCTGGCCGGCGCGCGGATGCCGCTGCCCGACGGCGCAGTGTTCATGGCCCCGCACCCCGGGCAGGGCGCCCTGCTGCTCCGGCTGATCGACCCGTCCGTCGTCGACGAATCCGATCCGATGGCGGCCGACCCCGCGCTGAATCCGTTCGATCCCGCCAACGGATTCGCCGAACCTCCGCACAGTTCGGCGTATGCACCCGAGTTCGTCACCCGCTACCGGGCAGCGCAACACGACCGCGTCGCCCGCCTCGACGAGATCGCCCGGCAGCGCGTCGCCGACGCCGCCGACGCGCGTCGCCGATACAAGAGCACGGGCACATCGACCGACCGTCGCGCCGCCCTCGTGCCCCGCGTCCTCACCGTCTACCGCACCGACGCGGACCTGCGGTTCACCGACCTGTCCCTGAGCCCCAACGAGCGCCCGTACGGTTCGCTGTTCGGCCGGCGGCCGGATCTGACCAACTACGGACTCGTCGGCTTCGGTCGCTTCGCCACCCCCGATGCCTGGCTGTCGACGTGGTCCGGGCTCAGCACCAACGCCGACTTCCTGCGCTGCGCGCCCGCCGTGACCACTCCCGCCCTGTTCGTCGAACTCACCGGCGACCAGGCCTGCTTCCCCGACGACGCCAAGACCATGTGCGATGCCCTCGGGTCGACGGACACGACCCACGTCCGCGTCGCCGGCACCCACTTCGGCGGACCCATCTCCGAAGGCGCACCCACCGGGGCCGCCCTCGCCGCGGCCGACATCGGCGCCTGGCTGTCCGACCGATTCTCCTGACCCCCTTTATATCCGGGCACCCGAT
>JBCEBZ010000571.1:26107-31796 GCA_039206675.1 Rhodococcus sp. (in: high G+C Gram-positive bacteria)
GCGCCCGGTCGAGCGGAGTACACATGACTGCCCGCCCCACCACCGCCCCCGTCATCGGCCTCTGCCTGATGGCAATGGTCCTCGAGGGGTACGACCTGCTGATGTACGGCACCGTCGTTCCCTCCCTCCTCGCCTACGCACCCTGGCAACTCGACGCCACCGACGTCGGCATGCTCGGCTCCCTCACCGGCGTGGGCATGCTCATCGGCGCACTGGTCGCCGCCGGCGTCGCCGATCGCTGGGGCCGGCGCCGCACCCTCCTCTCCGCGGTCCTGGTGTTTTCCGCCGCGATGGGAATCTGCGCAATCGCACCCACCCCGGCAGTGTTCGGGGTCGGCCGGATGGTGGTGGGAATCGGCGCCGGTGTCCTCATGCCGACCGCTGCCGCCACCTTGATCGAGTTCTCCCACAGTCGAACCCGGGCACGCTCGGTCGCGATGGGATTCGTCGGCACCAGCCTCGGCGGAATTCTGGCCGGTGTGCTGTCTCTGTGGCTCGTGCCCACGTTCGGGTTCCGGGCAATGTTTCTGGCCGGGCTGGTTCCGGCACTGCTGTTCCTGCCCGTGATGCTCCGGTATCTCCCCGAGTCACCCGCATACCTCGCTTCCCGGGGCCGCACCACCGCGGCCACGGCGATCGCCGCACGGTACGGGCTCGAACCCGAGCCCGCCACCTCGACCGTTCCGAACCCCGAACGCGGACTGCGTGCACTGTTCGGCCACGATCGGACGGCCGCGACATTGCTGTTCTGGGGAATGACCCTGGTGTGTCTGCTGGTGCTCTTCGGTGTCGCGACCTGGCTGCCCGCCCTGATGAAGTCGGCCGGATATCCGCTCGGGGCCGCACTGTCCTTTCTGCTGACGCTGAACGTCGGCGGCGCGATCGGAGCACTCGGCGGAGCCGCACTCGCCGACCGGTACGGGATCAAACCCGTTACCGCACTCGGGTTCCTCTGCGCCGCAGTCGCACTGATCCTCATCGCCACCGGCCCGCCCACCGCCGTCGTCTACCTGCTGGTACTGCTCGCCGGCGTCGGCACCACCGGTACCCAGATCCTGCTCAACACGTTCATCGGCGGTCGCTATCCCGCGGAATTCCGCACCACCGGCATCGGAATGGCTCTCGGAGTCGGACGCATCGGGGCCATCATCGGACCGACGTACGGCGGCTTCTTCGTCGCCGCCGGAGCGGGCACCACCTGGCAGCTTCTGGCCTTCGCCGCCCCGGCCGTCGCCGGCGCGGCACTGACCGCACTCGTACCGCGGCACCGAGCCGATGTGAACACGACACCGGCCGCTTCGGTCACCGATCAGGTGGTCTCGTAATTCTCCACCGCACGCTCGAGGTGCCTGCGCATCTCCCCCTGGGCACGATCGAGCTCGCCGGATCGTAACTCGTCCAGGAGTTTACGATGTTCCGTCGCGAGATCTCGGGGGTTCGGGTACGACTTCTGAATCTGCGCCAGGCACAACTGCATTTCGTCTTGCAGTGTCGAATAGATCCGGCTCAGCCGGTCGCTGCCGACCGCGTCGATGATCGCGACGTGGAACGCGGAGTGGATTTCGACTCGATCCGCCCAGCCGGCGTCGGCCGGCATCTGCTCCATCTTCTCGAGACAGCGCTCTGCCTCGCCGAGGGGGATGCCGTTCTCGACGATGACCCGCACGCTTTCGAGTTCGAGTGGAATCCGCACGAAATACAGATCGCGGACGTCCTCGTGATCGAGAACCGGAACGATCAGCGACCGGCCCTGGGACTGCTGGGCGAGATGGCGGCTCGTCAGTACCTGCAGCGCCGACCGCACCGTGGGGCGAGCGACGTCGAACATGGCGGCGAGGCCTGTCTCGGTGAGCGGGGTGCCGGGCGCGAGGGCGCCCCCGAGGATCTGGGCACGGATCTCCGCCACCAGCGCGTCGCGGGTGGTCTGGGTGTGCAGCACTGGACTCATAGCGTCCTCCTTCGGCCGCAGTATATCTGCTATACCGTCTTCCACGGACGCGCTCTCTGTTGTACTGTATAACAGTAATACCGACTTGATCGCCAGGTCAGGACACTGCGACGTCACCGCAAGGGAGAACCACGATGAATCTGGCCGACTTCGACGCCTTGAGCTTCGACTGCTACGGCACCCTGATCGACTGGGAAGCCGGCATCGCCGCCGTCCTCGCACCCTGGGCGAAGGAAGTCGGGCTGACGCTGACCGACGAGGAACTACTCCTCGCGTATGCGGACAACGAGGCCCGGGCCGAACGCGACACCCCGGGCGCGCTCTACTCGACGATCCTCGCCGACGCGTTCCGCCGCACGGGGAAGACACTCGGCGAGGACGTCAGCGAAGAATGGGCAGCCAGGCTCGGCGCATCGGTCCCCGAATGGCCGGCGTTCCCCGACTCCGCCGAGGCACTTGCCTCCCTGTCGAGGGACTACAAGCTGATCATCCTGTCCAACGTCCACCGTGCGGGCTTCGCCGGCAGCAATGCCCGCCTGGGAGTCGAGTTCGACAAGGTCATCACCGCCGAGGACGTCAAGGCCTACAAGCCTGCGCCCAACCACTTCGAGGCCCTCGACGGCGCGCTCGAGGAACTCGGGGTGCCCCGTGAGCGTCTTCTGCATGTGGCGCAGAGCCTCTTTCACGATCACGTGCCCGCCAAACGCCACGGCCTGCCCTCGGTGTGGATCAACCGCCGCCACGACCGTCCGGGCTGGGGAGCCACTCCCGAACCCTCCGACGAATACACCTACGCCCTCGAATTCCCCACCATGGCAGGGTTCGCCGCCGCCGCGCGCGCCGCGAAGGCCGGATGAGTCCGCAATCCCGTTTCACCGCCGAAGCCCGTCGCCGTCACGACCTTCCGTGACGGCGACGGGCTCCCGGCTGTGTGCTGTATCCGTCCCGTCAGAGGACGATGTTGACCATCTTCCCCGGCACGACGATGACCTTGCGCGGATCCTTGCCGTCGAGCAGTGCGACGATCTTGTCGTCGGCGAGCGCGATCTTCTCGATCTCCTCACGCGGGGCGTCGGCGGCGACGGTCACGCGGCTGCGGACCTTGCCGTTGACCTGGATCGGGTACTCGACGGTGTCTTCGACGAGCCACTTCTCCTCGGCGACCGGGAAGGGGCCGTGCGCCAGCGACTTCTCGTGCCCGAGCCGTGACCACAGTTCCTCCGCGAGGTGCGGGGCCAGCGGCGCGAGCATGAGCACCAGCGGTTCCACCGCCGAGCGGGGGGCACCGGCGGGGTACGCCTTGGTGAGGTGGTTGGTGTACTCGATCAGCTTGGCCGCGGCCGTGTTGTCGCGCAGTGCGGTGTAGTCCTCGCCGACACCGGAGATCGCCTTGTTCAGCGCACGCAGCGTGTCTTCCGTCGGGGAATCGTCGGTGACGCGCACCGCGCCGGACTCCTCGTCGACCACCACGCGCCAGGCGCGCTGCAGGAAGCGCTGCGCACCGACGACGTCCTTGGTCGCCCACGGACGGGACGTGTCCAGCGGGCCCATCGACATCTCGTACACGCGGAGCGTGTCGGCGCCGTACTCCTCGCAGATGTCGTCCGGCGACACGGAGTTCTTGAGGCTCTTGCCCATCTTCCCGTACTCGCGGTTGACCTCGGCGCCCTGGTGGAAGAACTTGCCGTCCTTCTCCTCCACCTCGTCGGCGGGCACGTACACGCCGCGCGCATCGGTGTACGCGAACGCCTGGATGTAGCCCTGGTTGTACAGGCGGCGGTACGGCTCGCTCGAGCTGACGTACCCGAGGTCGAACAGCACCTTGTGCCAGAACCGCGAATACAGCAGGTGCAGCACCGCGTGCTCGACACCACCGACGTACAGGTCGACGCCACCGGGATCGTTCGGACCGTGGATCTCCGGCCGCGGACCCGTCCAGTACTGCTCGTTCTCCTTGTCGCAGAACACGTCCGGGTTGGTGGGGTCGATGTAGCGCAGCTGGTACCACGAGCTGCCCGCCCACTGCGGCATCACGTTGGTGTCGCGGCGGTACGTCTGCAGTCCGTCGCCGAGGTCGAGTTCGACATTGACCCAGTCGACGGCCTTCGCCAGCGGGGGAGAGGGCTCCGAGGACGCGTCGTCCGGATCGAACGACACCGGTGCGTAGTCCTCGACCTCCGGGAGCTCCACGGGCAGAGCCGATTCCGGCAGGGCGTGCGCGTTGCCCTCGGCGTCGTACACGATCGGGAACGGCTCGCCCCAGTACCGCTGCCGCGCGAACAGCCAGTCGCGCAGCTTGTACTGGATGGTGCCCTTGCCGGTGCCGTCCGCCTCGAGCCGCTCGGTGATGGCCTTCTTCGCGTCGGCGACGGACATGCCGTTCAGGAAGTCGGAGTTCACGATTTCACCGTCGCCGGTGTGCGCGTCCTTGGAGAGGTCGCCGCCGGAGATCACCTCGACGATGTCGAGACCGAACTCGGTGGCGAACTCGTAGTCGCGGTGGTCGTGACCCGGGACGGCCATGATGGCGCCCGTGCCGTAGCCCGTGAGGACGTAATCGGCGATGAACACCGGCAGCTTGTGCCCGTTCACCGGGTTCACGGCGTACGTGCCGAGGAAGACGCCCGTCTTCTCCTTGTATTCCTGCCGCTCCAGATCCGACTTGGCCGCGATCGACTTCCGGTACGCCGCAACCGCTTCGGCGGGCGTTGCGGCACCGCCGGTCCAGCGGGCGTCCACACCCTCCGGCCACGCATCCGCGACGATCTCGTCCACCAGTTCGTGCTCCGGCGCCAGCGTCACGTACGTCGCGCCGAACAGCGTGTCGGGACGAGTCGTGAACACCTCGATTTCGTGAGGGGCTACCGCGAACTTCACCTGCGCACCGTGCGAGCGCCCGATCCAGTTGCGCTGCATGGTCTTGACCTTCTCCGGCCAGTCCAGGTACTCCAGGTCGTCCACCAGACGGTCGGAGTACGCGGTGATGCGCATCATCCACTGCTGCAGGTGCTTACGGAACACCGGGAAGTTGCCGCGGTCGCTGCGACCGTCGGCGGTGACCTCCTCGTTGGCGAGCACGGTGCCCAGACCGGGGCACCAGTTGACCATCGAATCGGAGTGGTAGACGAGGCGGTAGGAGTCGAGGACGGCTTCCTTCTCGGACACGGACAGTGACGCCCAGTCCCGTCCGTCCTCCACCGCGCGCTCACCCGAGACGAATTCCGCCTCGAGCTCCGAGATGCGCCGGGCCTTGCCGGCCTCCTTGTCGAACCACGCGTCGTGGATCTGCAGGAAGATCCACTGCGTCCAGTGGTAGAAGTCGGTGTCGGTGGTCGCGAACGTGCGACGTTCGTCGTGGCCGAGCCCGAGGCGGCGCAGCTGCCGCTTCATGTTGCCGATGTTGGCCTCGGTCGTGGTCCGCGGGTGCGTGCCCGTCTGCACCGCGTACTGCTCGGCGGGCAGACCGAACGCGTCGTAGCCGAGGGTGTGCAGCACGTTGTGACCCTGCATGCGGTGATAGCGGGCGAACACGTCGGTGGCGATGTAGCCGAGCGGGTGGCCCACGTGCAGACCCGTCCCCGACGGGTACGGGAACATGTCCTGGACGAACAACTTGTCCGCGGGAACGTCGCCGGCGAGAGGGCCGACCGGGTTGGGCGCGTTGAACGTGCCCTCGTCGCTCCACCGGTCCTGCCAGCGCTGCTCGATCTGGCCGGCGAGCTCCGCGGTGTAGCGGTGCTG
>JBCEBZ010000572.1:0-31733 GCA_039206675.1 Rhodococcus sp. (in: high G+C Gram-positive bacteria)
TCTTCGATCCGATCGCCGCGGGCTGGTTCGTCGACCGGCCCGACCTCATCGGCCGTGACGGGGTGCACCCCACCAACGCTGGACACGTCTACATGGCCGACAAGATCGCGCCGCTGATCGGCGCTCAGCTGCCCCGCCGGGTGTGACGGCGCCGCCCTAAACGGCGCGGCCCTACTTCGTGCCGAATATGCGGTCTCCCGCGTCGCCGAGCCCGGGCACGATGTAGCCGTGCTCGTCGAGTTGGCGGTCGACGGCGGCGGTGTAGATCGGCACGTCGGGATGCGCCTTGTCCAGCGCGGCAACGCCTTCCGGACAGGTCAGCAGGCAGACGAACTTGATGGATTTCGGACCGCACTCCTTCAGCCGCTCCACCGCCGCCACCGCCGAGTTGCCGGTGGCCAGCAGCGGATCGACCACGACCACGTCGCGCTCGTGCAGGTCGCCGGGCATCTTGAAGTAGTACTCGACCGCCACAAGGGTCTTGGGGTCGCGGTACAGACCGATATGCCCCACCCGCGCGCCGGGCACGATCGTCAGCATGCCGTCCAGGATGCCGGTGCCCGCGCGCAGGATCGACACGAAGACCAGCTTCTTGCCGTCGATGACCCGGCCGGTCGTGACCTCGAGCGGCGTCTCGATCTCGACCTCCTGCATCGGGATGTCGCGCAGCACCTCATACGTCATCAGCGCGGAGATTTCGTTCGCCAGTCGGCGAAAACTGTTGGTGGAGGCATCCTTACGGCGCATCATCGTGAGCTTGTGCTGCACCAGCGGGTGGTCGATCAGGTGAACTGTCCCCATGTGTTCGTCCTCGTTTCGTTCTAGAAGACCGTGCCGTCGCTGACGACGGAGAGCGGAGGCAGCCCACCACGCGCGCGCTGTGCCAGCGCCCGGCCCGCCGCCCAGGTGCCGCCCTCCAGGACGCAGGCCAGCGGCATCTCCCGGGCATCCACATCCAGCCGTGCGCGCACCAGCGGGGCCAGTTCGTCGAGCAGCGCCACCGTGAGCGCGCGCCATTCGACGATGAGTTCGTCGCCCGCCGCCCAGCTGCGCGCAGCCCAGCCGGGGTCGCGCAGGCGCAGCACACCGGTGTCCAGCAGCAGGCCGCCGTTGCGGTATTCGGGCAGGCCAGTCAGCGCCTCGAGCCCCACCACCTGCACACCGGCCCACTGGAAGGGCTCGAGCAACGAATAGGTCAGCCACTGCGACAGTTTGTGGAACGGCACCCAGCCCCGGGTCAGACCCGGACCGTCCACGGCCTCGTGAGACCAGCAGTCGCCCAGCGGCTCGGTGCCGATGGCGTTGCCCGCCGGCCAGATGCCCGACAGCGACGTCAGCAGCTGCGACAAGATGTCGTGGGCCGCCACGCTCGCCGAACCCTGCGGCGCGACGAGCAGGTCGAACAGACCACCCGGCCGGCCGTGCGGTCCGAACACGTCGGGCTGCGCGGCGAGCGCCTCGCCCAGCCGGCGCAGCAGCAGCACCCGGCCGTCGAGTCCTACCAACGGATTCGACGGACCCACCTGGAACGCCTCGGCCAGCCGGTCCGCGTCCAGGCCCCGCAGCCCCGCCGCATCGACCCGAAGCGGCTGCGTGCCGTCGCTCGAGAACAGTCCGCCGAGGAAGGCGTGCCAACTCGCGACGCCCAGGCCCTCGGACCGGGCGAAGCGCTGCCCGCTCTCCTCCTCGCGGTACTGCCAGTCGGGACCGGCGCCGGCGTCGAGCAGCACGCTGACGACGGCCAGGTCGATCATGGCGCGGGCACGGCCAGGCGCGTCCAGCGCGGCCAGCCGGGCATCCAGCCGGGCCTTCCGATCCACTCCGCCGGCCTCGAAATGACGCCACCGGCTGTGGTACGGAATCTTCAGGTCCGGGTAGCGGGCGAGCGTGACGTCCACGACCCCGCCCGCGGCCGTCTGCAGCGCGCCGTCGTCCACGCCGAACCAGCGTGAACCGCCCTCGCGCGCGCGACGCAGCAGCAGTTGCGCGCGTTCCCGCACCGCGGTCGTGGTGCGCAGAGCCGCCGCCGCCCCCTCGGCCCGCCCGACGTCCAGGACGGGACCGACGCCGGTGACGCTCATTCGTCCAACTCCCGGCCCTTGACCTTCGCCAGTTCTTCGGCGTCCGGCACCGCGCCCGGGGTGAAGTAGCCGGCGGCCATCTTCGCGTCGATCTCCACTCGCGCGTCGGCCGGAATCAGGTCGGCAGGGAGGTCCACTCGCTCCCCCACCTCGATGCCCGAGCCGGTGATGGCGTCGTACTTCATGTTGCTCATGGAGACCAGGCGGTGGATCTTTCGGACACCCAGCCAGTGCAGCACGTCCGGCATCATTTCCTGGAAGCGCATGTCCTGCACGCCGGCCACGCATTCGGTGCGAGCGAAGTACCGATCGGCGGTGTCTCCGCCCACCTGGCGCTTACGGGCGTTGTAGACCAGGAACTTGGTCACCTCACCCAGCGCGCGGCCCTCTTTGCGGGAGTAGGCCACCAGGCCGACACCGCCACGCTGCGCACCCTGGATGCATTCCTCGATCGCATGGGTCAGGTACGGGCGGCACGTACAGATGTCGGAGCCGAACACGTCCGAGCCGTTGCACTCGTCGTGTACGCGCGCGGTGAGTTCCACCGCGGGATCGGCCAGGTCTCGCGCGTCGCCGAAGATGTACACGGTCTGCCCGCCGATCGGGGGCAGGAACACCTCGAGGTCCGAGCGCGTCACGAGCTCCGGGTACATGCCGCCCGTCTCCTCGAACAGCACACGGCGCAGATCCGTCTCGCTGCAGTGGAAACGCTCCGCCACACCCGGAAGGTGCCAGACGGGCTCGATCGCGGCCTTGGTGACCAGCGCCGCACCGCTGGGCAGCAGGAAACGGCCGTCGGGGTGCAGGCGGCCCTTCTGGATGGCTTCCATGATCTCCGGCAGGATCACGTGCGCCTTGGTCACGGCGATGCTGGGCCGGATGTCGTGGCCGGCCGCCAACTCGGCCGCGAAAACCTCGGCCACCGTGGCGCCCCACGGGTCCAGGCTCACGATCTTGCCGGGCTCGCTCCACTGCGGATACGGGCCGATGGCGTTGGTGGGCGCGGTGTTGGTGAGGTCGGCCTTGTGGTGACGCGACAGCGCACCCGAGGCGACCGCCAGCGCCCGGTAGATGCTGTACGAACCACTGTGCGTCCCGATCACGTTGCGGTGGGCGCGATTGGTGGTGGTGCCGACCACCGGACCGCGCTCGGACGCCGTGGGCGCGCCCCAGTGGACCGGAATAGCTCCGGCACCGCCGCTGTGGGACGTCAGTCGGATGTGGCCTGCGGGGTTTTCGGGCGTCGCGGCAACGGGTTCAGCGGACATGGCGTTCCTCCCTCAGGGAAGGCCCGGCGGCACGGCATGCCTCCGGAACGTGTCTCCGGTGCCGGATGCTGCCTGCCACCGGAAACCGAAGCATAACCACTCTTCAGCCACAATGTCGTGCGGCGAAGACGTCGAGCGTTCAGGCCGCGCACATGCCTCCGATAGTGTCGCCGTGGTGACGAAGAATCGAGCGCGCACCGTGGACCTGCGAACCCAGGACGAGGCGGACGACGTCTTCGCTCGCGGAGACGCGTTGCAGGCGATCGTGCCTTCCCGTGCACACGATCACGCCGCGACCGGCCCCGGACGGCCGGATGTGCTGAACTTCGTCGAGGCCGACAACGTGGGGAGGCTGGCGCACCTCGTCCCGCTGCGGATCGGGCGGATGATCGCCTCGCCGTTCGCCTTCTTCCGCGGCGCTGCCGGCCTGATGGCGGCCGACCTCGCCGCCTCTCCGGTCACCGGGTTGACGGCGCAGCTGTGCGGTGACGCGCACGCGGCGAACTTCGGCCTGTACGGGACGCCGGACGGTCAAATTGTCATGGACATCAATGATTTCGACGAGACCCTCCCCGGTCCGTGGGAATGGGATCTCAAACGCCTCGCCGCCAGCCTGGTCCTCGCCGGACGCGAGGGCGGTGTGTCCGAGAGCGGGTGTGTCGAGGCCGCCGAAGACGCCGTCAAATCGTATCGGCGCACCATCCGGGATCTCGCCGAACTTCCGTTCCTCCAGTCCTGGAATGCGCTGCCGGACAAGTCGGTGCTCGCGCGGGCAAAGGCTGACGCACTGCTCGACGACTTCGACAAGGCCGCACAGAAGGCCCGGCGCAACACCAGCGAGAAGGTGGCGGCGAAATGGACCGCCCATTTCGAAAATCACGAGACCGGGATACGCAGGCGACGGTTCGTCGACGATCCGCCGATCCTCACGCACGTGGATCGCGCGACCGCCGATGCAGTGACCGACGGGCTGGAACGCTACGTCGAGTCACTGCGGGAGTCGCGACGAAATCTGATCACCCGATTCGCCGTGTCCGACGTCGCATTCCGGATCGTCGGGACCGGCAGCGTGGGCCTGCGCAGCTATATCGCCCTGCTGCACGGCAACCGGGAGGAGGTGCTCGTACTGCAACTGAAACAAGCCCGGCCGTCCGCACTGGCGGCGTACCTGCCGGTCGACGAACCGAAGCACGAGGGCAAGCGGATCGTGCACGGCGCCCGGCTGGTGCAAGCGGAATCGGACATTCTGCTGGGCTGGACGACCATCGACGGCCTCCCCTACATCGTGCGGCAGTTCCGGAACCTCAAAGGCGACATCGATCCGACCGGTCTGGAGCAGGATCATCTCGACGACTACGGCCGCCTGGCCGGCGCCCTGCTCGCGCGCGCACACACCCGCTCACTCGATCCACGGGCACTCGCCGGATACTTCGACGGCGACACGGAACTGGACGAGGCGGTCGGAAGGTACGCCGTCCGCTACGCCGATCAGACCGAAGCCGACCACGCAGAACTGGTGGCCGCGGTGAAATCCGGGCGGATCGCCGCCGAACCGGCCTGATCCGGCGCGAGTAGCTGGATCAGTCCGGTTCGGCGGCGGAGCGCCGTCGATGCCAACTCAACCACCGGACGGACAAGGCGAGCACTCGCGGCACGACGAAATACACCGCGGTGGGGACGACGACACCGGTCAGTGACAGGGCGCGAAGCCAGGTCGGCCAGGTGGCAGTGATCGGTCCCGACAGCGTCATGACGGTCATGCCCAGCGTGACGAGCGGGAAGATCGAGACCCAGGTGACGGCAACCCGCAGGTGGACGGACGGCACCGGCGCGACGTCCCGGACAGCCCGGCCCGTCCGCGTGCGGCGACTCTTCGTTGTCGCCGGGGCGAGTTGCTCCACCACGGTGGATGCCAGAGCGAGAGATTCCATCCTGCAGGGCGCCCTTCCAATTCCAACTATTTAGTTGCACTTGGAGCTTAGAGCGCCGGTCGACAACTTGCAACCAAACAGTTGGAGTTTGCCGTTAGGATGCACCGGTGGCGTGGGATACCGAAAGAACCAAGCGACTCCTGCTCGAGGCCGGCGCGGAGGAGTTCAGTAGATTCGGACTGGCCGGCGGCCGCGTCGACCGGATCGCCGCGACAGCAGGCGTGAACAAAGAGCGCATCTATCAGTACTTCGGCAAGAAGGAGGCGTTCTTCAGCGCCGTCGTCGAGAGCGAACTGACGGCGTCGCTGGCCGCCGTCGAATTGTCCGGAGACGGAGTGTCGGCCGTCGCCGATTACGCCGGCCGTCGATTCGACTACCAACGCTCGCATCCGGCCTTCACCCGACTGCTGTTCTGGGAAGGCCTCGAACTCGCGAAGCCCGTAGCCGAGGAAACCCGTCGGAAGCACGCGCAGACGCTGGTCGCGGGAGCGCAAGAAGCCACCGGACTTTCCGAGGCCGACGCCCAGGAACTTCTCATCACGGTGATCACCCTGGTCGACGGTTGGGTCACTCTCCAGACCGCGGACCGACTGTTCTCGCCACCTCCTTCCCGCCGCGACGACCGGGATTCACGACGCCGCGAATTCATCGTGATGACCGTCGAAGCCGCCACCAACGCCGCGATCGCCCGGACCAGTCGGACCTGACCCATTGCGGTGCACGGGACCGGATCGAGCTGGCAAGGTCTAGTCATGGCATTCGGGTGGCGGTCGGTCGCTGCGGAGTGGCCGCTGGTGATACCACCCGTCGCGGTTGCGGTGCTGGGCGTGACCTGGGGACGCCACATCGGCACGGTCATGGTTCTCGCCGTCGCGGTAGTCCTGGTCGGTGCGGTCCTCGCGGCCGTTCATCACGCCGAGGTGGTTGCACACAAGGTCGGTGAGCCGTTCGGATCGCTGATCCTCGCGGTCGCGGTCACGGTCATCGAGGTCGGACTGATCGTGACGTTGATGATCTCGGGTGGCCCGGCGACGGCGTCGCTGGCCCGCGACACGGTGTTCGCGGCGGTGATGATCACCGTCAACGGCATCGCCGGGTTGTCGCTGTTCGTCGGCGCACGACGGTACGGGGTCGCGCTGTTCAATGCCGAAGGCACGGGCGCGGCGCTGGCGACGGTGGCGTCACTCGCAACGTTGAGCCTGGTGCTCCCGACCTTCACGACGAGCCGACCGGGCCCCGAATTCTCCTCGGCCCAATTGATATTCGCGGCAGTGGCCTCGCTGGTGCTGTACGGGATGTTCGTCCTCACACAGACCGGGCCGCACCGGCACTTCTTCCTGCCGGTCATCGCCGATGAACCGGAAGCCGGCGATCGGAGTTCCGCTCCCCCGACGGGCACGATGGCCGGGATGAGCCTCGCTCTGCTGGTGGTGGCACTGTGCGCGGTCGTGGGGCTGGCGAAGGTGGAATCGCCCGCGATCGAGGACGCGGTCGAGGATGCCGGATTGCCACAATCCATCGTCGGCGTGGTCATCGCGCTGCTCGTGCTTCTGCCGGAAACCCTCGCCGCGGTGCGGGCGGCGCAGCGAAACCGGATCCAGATCAGTTTGAATCTGGCCTTCGGATCGGCGATGGCGAGCATCGGTTTGACCATCCCCGCCATCGCCGTCGCGTCGATCTGGCTGGACGGACCGCTTCTACTCGGCCTCGGTCCGACCCAGGTCGTGCTGCTCGCGATCACCGTCGTGGTCGGCATGCTGACCGTCGTCCCTGGCCGCGCGACCCGACTCCAGGGCGGCGTCCACCTGGTGTTGTTGGCCGCGTACGTGTTTCTCTCGGTCAACCCCTGACCACGGTCCGCTACCTCGTCGCCCGTGGAGACGTCACCAGCGCGCCCCCCGGATTCGCGTTCGGGTAAGTTTCCGCGCATGAGAACCGCATCGTGGGTCAGCGCGGCGACTGCGGTGTTGCTCGGCGCCACCGCTGCCGCAGCCTGGCGGAAAGCGAATCTTGCCGATCAGGCCAGGCACGAAGCGGAGGCCGCCCTGGATGCGGCGCTCGCGCAACTCGAAGCAATGACCCGGATCGCCGAAGCCGCGCAGCAGGCGCTCCCACGACCGCTGGAAGTCGAGTTCGACGTTCAGCGCATCCGTGGACCCGTCGATCGGTTCCGGCTCCGCAACGTCGGAACCGGAGTCGCCACCGACGTGCGATTCGTCGTCGATCCCGCCGAGGAGCAGAACCGGCGGGTCCCCACGCCGCAGTGGCTGCACGAAGGATCAGTGACGTTGCTGCCGAAGGAGTGGGCCGATTTCTCCGCGAGCGCGCTGTCCCCCGTCGGTGGCTCGTGGCGAATCGTGTTTCCGGACTTCGTCACCGTTCTCCACGACGAGGACGGCACTCCGCGACGAGTGGACCTGCCGACGACCGTCGTCACCGAGGACGGCGTGATCGGCTGACTGCCCGCCACCGGCACCCGGTGAGGAACGATCGAACGTTCACTGCCCCAGCCGGTCCGCGACCAGGTCGAACCAGTCGAGCACAGCGCGCTCGTACACGATCCCGAAGTCGAGTGTGGCCAGCGCAAATCGGTTGGATCCGTGCACGGCGGCGTCACGCTCGTACTCGGCGAGCTGATTCTCGTGGGCAGCGCGGTGCGCGTCCAGCATCTCTGCCAATCGTTCGGGCGGAAGGTGCGCGCCGAAGGCGACGGTGAGCAGCAGCGGATAGCGGATGTTCTCCTGGCCGGGTTCGCGCTGAATCCATTGCGCGAACGCCCGACGACCCTCGTCGGTGAGCGTGTAGGGCTTGCGCTCGCGGGCACCACGCTCCCCCGCCTCGATCAAACCGGCGCGCTCCATTGCCGTGAGCTCCCGATAGACCTGACTGGTCGTGATCGACCAGAACTTGCCGATGCGTTCCTGCGCGGTCACCACCAGATCCCATCCGGTCTTGGAACCCTCGTGCAAGAACCCGAGGAGCGATGCCGCAGTGGCGTTGAGGGGGCGTTCGTCCATCTCGCGGTCCTTCGCTCGATCGGGGGTTGACATTCCACTGTGGCATATCGATCATGGAGCTAGCGACATTCCACAGTGGAACGTCATCGCCGAGGAGGGTCCGATGCAGTACACGGACGACATCCGGATATCCGATTCCGAACGCGACCAGGTCGTCGCCGAACTCGGACGGCACGTCGCCGCGGGACGGCTGACCATCGGGGAGTTCGACCAGCGAGCGGCAGAGGTCTATCGATCGACCACCCGGCAGCAGGCCCGCCAGGTGTTACGTGACCTACCGTCCGCGGCCCCCACTGTTGCCACCGCCGCGGTCGCGACGCCACCCACCCGTCCGGCGCATCCCCGCATCCCGGGCCACCAGAAGATCGAGTGGCTCGCCTGGGCCGTCGCGGGCGGAATCAACATCGCGATCTGGGCCATCGTCTCGCTCGCTACCGGCGCGATGATCTACGCCTGGCCGGTCTGGGTGATAGGCCCGTGGGGGTTGGTGCTCCTGGGCAGGACCCTGCTCGGCCGCGAGAGCGGGTGCAGCAGATTCACGGACACCATGCGCGACGACCGAATGAGAGCCGTCGCGAGTCGCTGAACCACTGCCGGCACCCGTTCCGCCCGGCCGAACCGGCTCACTCGGCGAAACGCGTGGTCCAGAGCCGGATCGTCTCGTCGGTGGCGCCGCGCTCCCTCAGCCACCCGTGCACGCCGCCGGGATGGGCATCCCAGCGGGCGAGGACGCCCTCGATGGCCTCGGGGACGACACCGCGCAGATCGCGGTCGTTGGGATGAGCCTGACCGAGTTCGGGGGCGAACCGAACAATGCGCGCCAGGACGGCGCCCATGTGTTCGTTGGTCGATTCGTAGTCGGCCACGATGTGCTCGGGCTCGACTCCGGCGGTGCGCAACAGCAACGCGACGGCCACCCCGGTGCGGTCCTTGCCGGCCGCGCAGTGCAGTAGCACCGGGCCGGGCGCGGTGGCCGCCACCTGCAGGACGTCGACGAGCCGGTCCCCCGCATTGGCGAGGATGCCCTGGTAGACGTCGGCGAGCCTCGCCCCCTGGTTCGGCGCGGCCACCTCGGCGTCGGACAGCAGGGAGATCCGGTGCACCACCGTCTCCTCGGACCGCAGCGGGTGCTCCCGGGTCGCGAACTCACGGGGGCTGCGGAGATCGACGACGGTGCGGGCGGGCCATTCGCCGACCGCGGTCGGGCGGGCGTCGCCCGGCGCGGGTAGTGCGCTGCGGTACAGCACCCCGGTCCGCGTTCGGCCGCCCTCGCCACGGGGAAGTCCGCCCAGGTCACGCAGGTTGGGGAGTACATCGAGGTCCGTCACGGTCATATGAGCTTCTTTCCGATAGAGGAGGCGCCGCGGTCGAGTCGCCGGACAAGTCCCACACGATTTCGACGGAGCTGGTGCCGAATCAATTCATCTATACAACTAGCGTAGCCCACCCTCTCGGGCAATCGGCAGGTGAAGGCATCTAACCTGCAAAGCTGGGATCATTCGCGACCACTCCCATGATCCGGTCATCTAGACGTACCGAACGTCGGGCGAGACCCCGTTGGGACGGGTGCCACTCTGCCGACAGGTGCAGGGCACCGTGTTGCAGGGACTCGACGGTGGCACGCTGCAGCGAGAGACCGATTGCCGCCGAACTCTGCATCAGCCGGCTCACGGTACGGGAGCGATTCGGGGAATCGACCCGAACGGGCCTCCACGTGAGCCCAAACCGGCCGGTGCCTCACGGGCGACCCTCGACACCGCGACCAGGCCAAACACTCCCGACAGCCGACCGGCCGGGGGGCTGCGCGGAACAGAAATAGGTATACCCCCCGGTGATTCGGCCGATGTGTCACGTACCCCGGATGGGCGACGATGTGAGCTGTCTCACTCATAAGCACGGAGTCGCCCGATGGTCCGACGCCGCCACTGACGGAGGATGCCCGCACCGATGAACGCACAACCGATGACCTGCGGTGACTACGTCACGGCCACCTTCGCTCGCGACTTCGTCGCCGAGGGATTCGACCACGACACAGTCGAGCGCATCCACCGCGGACTGTTCGACGAGTGGACACACGCACTCGCTCAATCGGGCCTGTTCAGCAACGGAACAGTCGCGGCCGCCCTGGATGCCTGGCAGGACGACCCGCGCTCCCTCCTCAGCGCCCTCCTCGCCAACGCGGACGAGATCACGCTCAAACGCTACGACCTCGTCTGGGCAGCACTGGAACGAAGCGCCCACGCCGGGTCGGCCGAAACCGTCGTCGAATACGCATGACCCGCCCGCCGGCGGCAATGTCACCGCGAAGTCCACCTCGGCCGGGCCCGACCTCACTGCTGCGCCGACCACACCAACCACACCGACGAACGAGACGATGAACACCAACACATATCCCACCATCGAAACCATCCGCATCGGGCAGTACGGTCACGAATGCCGCTACTGCGGGCACGCCGTCGCGAAGGACGGCCCGGGCTACCGGCACACCACGACCGGGCAGTTCCGCTGCGATCCCACCAGTCGAGCGTTGCAGGAAGCGCGACTGTCCGACAGCCTGGTTCGGAGTTGACCACGATGAACGCGCCAGTGATGCAGTCAGCCCCGCCGCGGGACGGTCTCGCCGAGTACCGCGACGCGGTCGATGCGCTGCGAGCCCTCGAAACCCAGCGCAGCCTTCGGGCCGATCCCCGCACGGCACTGCTGTTCGACAGCCTCACCGACGACCTCATCGAGGCCGCTCAGGCGAACGACGCCGGCGACACGATTTCACAGCGCGAAGTCTTCGACATGATCGATTTTGCGATATCGCGCCCGCGCCCCTCGCTGTGAACTAGCTGATCTCGACTATGTGGAGGCCGACCACCTTCGCGCTGCTCCTCGCACCCCGGCACCCGACGTCGCACTGAGACTTCCCTTCGTCAGCAACACCGCATCCGTCTACTACGATCCTTCGTAGATGGGATGCGCGGTCTGGGCGCCCGGTGAGACGAAGGATCGGCAATGACCAACGACCGGAGCGAGAGCCCGCAATCCCGGCCGAAGCCGGGTGGGACGCGGCGGCGTCTGCCCTGGCTGCTCGCGGCCGTCGTCGCGGTGGTAGGGCTTGTCGCCGTCGGTACATACGTGCTGACCGCCGGATCCGACGACGCCCACGAAGCCCGTGACTTCGCGCCCAGCGCGGACAATCCTGACCCGTCATTGGGAATCGAGGGGATCGTCACCGTCGACTATGGGCCCGCGGACCATGTGCAAGCGCCGCAACGAGTGGCCTACGACGAGAGTCCGCCGTTTGGTGGTGCACACGATCAGTACTGGGCGACGTGCACCGGAATTGTCTATCCCGAAGCGATCCGCACCGAGAACGCCGTACATTCCCTCGAGCACGGGGCCGTGTGGGTGACCTACGACCCGGAGCGTCTGAGCGCAGACGACGTCACCGCACTGGCGGCGCACGTCGACGGGGTGCCCTACACCCTGATGTCGCCGTACCCGGGTCTCGATTCGGCGGTGTCCCTGCAGTCGTGGGGTCACCAACTCCGACTCGGCGACGTCCACGATCAGAGGATCGCCGACTTCCTCACGGCTCTGCGACAGAACCCGAACACGTACCCCGAGCCCGGAGCGACCTGTTCGACGGTGCGCGGCGGATTCGACCCCGCCGACCCGCCTCCGTTCGATCCGTCCGCACCGGGTCCGGATGCAGTTCCGGTGGACGGCAAGTAGCGCCGAAATTTCCTGCCGAGAATTTCGGCGACCGTGTCGATATCACGCTCGCCCATTCGACTCATTGGTAGAAGCACAATGAGGAGGTGAGTGCGATGTTGTCGGCACATCTGTTGTCCGGTCTGACCAGTGACGAGGTCGATCTGATCGTTGCGGAGGAACTGCATCTGCTCGATGCCACCGCATGAGCGGCGGCGTCCGCCACGGCGCGCACCCCGTCAGTCGCTTCGGGAAACGTCTGCATCGAGCGTGGCAGCGATCCGGTCTCTGATCGAGCGGTAATCGACGTCGATCACGAAACGGTGCACCGGCCCCCGCGCCCGGACGACGCCCCAGACACTCGACCGTCCGCCCTCCCGGTACACCTGGGGGTGGGCGTCGATGGCGGCCAGCACGGCCGCCGGGTCGAGCATCACGGCGGCTGCAACGGAGTCGTGTGAGGTGTAAACCGGGGTCTCTGCGCGGTATGTGCTGGTGCAGTGCCGGTGGTAGTCCTCGGTGATGTCGCGGACGAACGTCGCGACCTTCCCCGGGGCGGAGCGAGCGACCACGTCTGCCCAGGCCAATCTGAGACGGCCGGTGACGTTCATCCCCACCCACGTGACCGGCCCCGGCGCTGCCGCGACGACCGCGGCGGCCGCCGGATCGTGGTCGGTGTTCGTGTCGCCTTTCCCGAGGAACTGTGGTTGCAACGCGGCCTCGGCGCCTCTCCGCGAGGCGGGTCCCATTCCGCCCATGATGGTGACGGACCGGAACCGCGTCAGGATCCGAGGGTCGCGGGTGACGGCGGCGGCGACGTTGGCCAGCGGTCCGAGGCACAGCAGGTCCACCGCCCCGGGCCGTTGTTCCGCGGCGCGGACAAGCTGGTCGACGGCGGAACCGGGCGCCGGACCCATGTCCGGCGGTGGCCGATGGCCCCGGTCGCCGAGTCCGTCGAGACCGTGCGCGGACGGCGTTGCCGGCGGTGGCCCGGGGCGTGGCCGTCCGATACACACCGGAACGTCGCGGAGACCGGCAACGGACAGGACCGTGAGGGCATTCGACGCGGCCTGCCGTTCGGTGCAGTTGCCGAACACGCTCCCGACACCGACGATCTCTGCGCCTGCGTCGTGCGCAATGGTGAGCAGGGCAAGGGCATCGTCGACACCGGTGTCGGTGTCGACGAGGACGTACCGTTTCAGTAGCTGAACGTGACCGCTCCTTCGTCACCGATCCACTTCCACATCGGCACCGTCCCGGCGAGTTCGGCGTTGGACACCAACGCGTCCTTGTCGAGGTGCTTGGCCTCGAAGCAGATCGGGCACACCATGTAGGTGCCGCCGGCGTTCTCGAATCGTGCCGCCAGATCGGGCAGCGGCGGACAACCCTCGCAGGCGACCCCCTGAATCGTGCCGTCGAGCGCAAGCCGAACCGCTTCCTTCGTGAGAAACATCAGCGTTTGGCGCTGTTGTTCTGCCGCGCCGACCGCGACCAGAAACGCAACCGTCACCTTCTCTGCGTCCTCGAGACCGGTGGTGAGACTGACCACTGCCTTGTTAGTCATGGATTCGAGTCTTCGCTGCGCGACAACTGCCGACAAGGGCACGTCGGGACGGAACCCGCACTCGAGGTCGGTGGCGGCCGGCCGTTTCCACCGTGTCCACGACGGATTCGCGCCTAACCTGGGGAGGTGTTCGACGAGCGTCCGTTACAGCAGATTTCACTCGTTCGCCTCGAAGTCCGTCGAAGCCGATCCACCAGCGCCAACGTTGCCGAGCTTGTCAGGATTCACCCGCGCCTGCTGGCCCGGATCGGAGCCGAGCCCCGTCAGCAGGTGCGGGTGAGTCACCAGGGAACGACGGCACTGTTCACACTCGTGCCGGACGACGGTGCAGGAGGGATCGACACCGTTCGGGTAACTGATGGTGGATGCCGCCGGATCGGCGCCGAGCCCGGACACACGGTGGTCCTCGACCTTCGATGTATCGACCCCACCATGTCCGATGCAGAGGCCGAAGTCGAGGGTGAATTCGTCGAACGACTCGAAGACGACGGGCGCCACGATCGCCTCGTTGTCCTCGCACCGCACGGCGGCGCCATCGAGAGTCACACGGATCAGCAGGCCGAGCAGGTTTACGCCTCGCTCGGATCGCGCGATTCGACTCTTTGGATGTGCAAAGGGTGGCGACCGGTTGGCAATGCGTACCGGGCGTGGCACATTTCCTCGGGCGATCTCAGCGTGCACAGCTTTCCGCTTCTCCGCTCGCTGGCTGCACGACGATTCCGGTGGGCGGTGTCGTTCCACGGTTACCGAGGTGACGACGTCCTCATCGGGGGTCGTGCACCGGCACGCCTCAAATCGGAAGTCCTCCACGCAGTCGCGACAGCACTCGACGGAACCGGCGTCCGTGTTCGCGTAGCCGATCCCGGGGAGCGGTACAGCGGCGAATCGGCGTCCAACCTGGTCAACCGCCTGACAGTCGACTCTGCGGGTGGAATCCAGATCGAACAGCCCAGATCCGCGCGGACGCTGCGCGGACAAGCCATCGCTGCCGCTGTCAGCGAGGTCTGCGAATCCTGGATCGCCGCCGACGCCGGTCGGTG
This sequence comes from Rhodococcus sp. (in: high G+C Gram-positive bacteria), assembly GCA_039206675.1. Taxonomy (GTDB): domain Bacteria; phylum Actinomycetota; class Actinomycetes; order Mycobacteriales; family Mycobacteriaceae; genus Rhodococcus_F. The sequence goes on from JBCEBZ010000572.1 coordinate 14,604, forward strand.
ACCACCTCCGGTGGCTCCGACATCAACCGTCGCCGTTGCGGCTCACGTGCCTGGCGCCCAGCACGGCCCGTCCGGCGGGGGCGTGTGCTCGTAGCCCGGGTAGCACGGCAGCACCTGAGGCGCGGGCGCAGGCGCGGGTACAGGTGCCGGTGCGGGCACGGGGGCCGGAACCGGCGGCGAGCCGGGCGGCAGACACGGTCCGTCCGGAGGCGGGGTGTGCTCGTAACCGGGGTAGCAGGGCAGCACCTGCGGAGCGGACGCCGCCGGCGGTGCGGGTGCAGGTGCGGGTGCGGGTGCGGGCACCGGCAGCACCGGCGGTGTTTGCGGCGCCGGAGTTTCTGCCGGCGGAACCTCGTCCTGAACGGGAGCCTCCGCGGCCGGTGGCACCTGCTCGGCGGCCGTCGGGTTCGTCGGAGCGGTCGGCGACGCGGCGGGTGCCGGCCCCGCCGCGCTGGACGCCGGCACGGGCACCACGACGTCGGGCGACGACGATTGCGACCCGATGATCACGCCCCCGACGATCGCGACGGCGATGATCGCGGCGAGCGCAAGCCCTGCGAGCAGGAGACGACGGTTGCGGCCGTTCGGCGGGAGCATGGGAGCGGGGTCCGCGGAAGGCTGCGGACCTGTCGCCGCGGCACGAGCGGCGGCCGTCGCCAGGTCGCTGGGCGACCGATAGCGCCGCCCGGGATCGGCTGCCGTTCCGCGTGCGATCACAGCCTGCATGCCGACGGGCAGCGTGGAGAACTTCGACGACGGCAACTCCCGGCCGTTCGACGCGAACTGCCCGCCGGTCAGGCACTCGTACAACACGGTGCTCAGGCCGGGGACTCCCGCCGCGGCGCCGGCAGCCGCAGGGAGCCCGACGTCCGTGAGCTGAACCAGTCCCCCGTCCGTCACGACGACGTTCGCCGACGTCACTCCCCGCTCGACCAGCCCCGCGGCGTGCACGGCTTCCAGCGCCGGCGCCAGCTGCTCGACAACCCCGGCCGCGTGAGTTGCCTCCATCGGTCCGTTCGCCTGGAGGATCGTCCGCAGGTTCGTTCCGCCGGTAATCGGAGTTGCGAGGTAGAGCCGGTTTCCGATCTGCCCGAAGTCGTGGATCGGAACCACGTGCGGGTTCCGGATCTGTGCCGCGAGACCGGCTTCACGAACGAACCGATCGCAGTATTCGTCGTCCTCGCTCGCGTCCCGCGGCAACGCCCGCACCGTGACGTGTCGAGCGGTGACGGTGTCGAAAGCCGCCCACATCTCGCCGTTCTCGTCCACCGACAGCGACCGGTCCAGCCGGTATCTGCCGAACAACGCTCCACTTTGCATTTGCCACTCTCCGCCGATCGAAATTGCCGCGTCTGCGGGACTGTGCACCTTTGACGGGCGACGCATCGGAGAGGCGCGCCCGCCTCCACCGGAATTCTAGGCGGTGGTGGCCGGCGGTTCGCGGTGGAGGCGATCAGGGCACGTCGAAGGTGCCGAAGCCCGGAAGCAACGCCTGTGGAAACTCGGCCGGGGCTCACGCATCGCCGTCAGGCAAGAATGCCGGCGCGGTCGAGCTGGGAGACCCGTTGCGGGCTCAGGTCGAGGATGACACCGATGTCACGCACCGAGAGACCCGATCGGCGAAGATGCGCCACCGCCGCCCGCGAGGCCCGCGTTGCGCACTCCTGCGCGTGGGCGGCGGACTCGACCTGCCAGTGGGCGGCTCGTGCCTCCATGAGCGCCGCCGAATCTCCGATGTCGTAGTCGAGTTCCACCTCGACGTCCTCCACCCGCACACCTTCGACCAGATGCACGGCCTGCGCCACCATGGCGGAGATCTGATCGAGCCGCCGCGCCTCGGTGAACGCGCCCTCGACGCCCGGAACCTTCACCACCCACGATCCACCGCGACGGGTGGCCGTCGCCGTCACCTTCATCACGAACCTCGGCCCGTATCTCGTGTGAAAATTCGCCCTCCCGATCACAAGTCTAGTCCCCGTCGACTGCGCACAACGACACGCACAGAGGGCATTCAGAGTGCGCAGTTGCCGGAGAATCAACAGTCCGTGACCGTGGCCTTCACCAGAAATCGAGTGCCTGCGCGGTCGCAGTCGACTCGGCATGCGTGGGCCGGAGTGCGCCGCCGATGGCGTAGACGGTGTGCCCGACCGCCGCGACGGACATCCCGTGAGCTCCGGTGGGCATGGGCGGCAACGTCGACCAGGTCCCCGAGGCGATGTCGTAGGCCTCGACCGTCGACAGCACCCGGGTCGGCTGTTCACCGCCGACCGCGACGATGCGGCCGTCGATGAACGCCGCGCCCAGCCCACCGCGAGGGGTGGGCATGCCGGGCAGCGTCGCCCACGTTCCCGCAACCGGATCGAACCGTTCGACCGCGGCCGTGTTCTGATCCGACGCCAGATCGCGCCCACCGATCGCGTAGAAGTACTTCCCGTCCGACACCCCGGCCAGATGCTCCCGTGACGTCGGAATGTCCTCGACGGTCGTCCATTTCGTGCCGTCGAACACCTCTGTCGACGCCACCAGTTCACCGTCCGCCTGTCCCCCGGCGACCACGATCTCGTTTCCCACCACCGCTGCGGCACCGGCCGCCCGCGGCACGTTCAGCGGGGGCAGGTCCACCCAGTTGCCGTCCCGCAGCGCGAGCACCCGGTCCGACGTCTTCCCGGTGAGGTTCGGCCCTTCCGGCACCCAGCCGCCGAGGACCACCAACTCGCCACCGTATTCGACGGCCATCGCATGATTGAGCGGGACCGGAAGGTCCGGGCCCGCCTTCCAGGTGTCGATGGCCGGGTCATTGCCCTCGACCTTCGGAGTCGACCCCACGTTGTCGAGCCCGCCGAACACCCAGATCGTCCCGTCCGCGACGGCCGTCGCGGTCTGCTGGCGGGCGATCGGCGCATCCCTCAGCGGCCGCCACGCCGGTGCCCATTGGGTCTTGCGTGGCGCGATCTGCAGTGCCTCGGACACTGCTGTCGATTCGGCGTGCGTGGGTTTGATGCCGCCGCCGACCGCGTACACCGTGTTGCCGACCGCGCCGACCGCCATCCCGTGCCGCGGCGTGCGCAGGGCAGGAAGTTGCGACCACGTCCCCGCAACCACGTCGTAGGCCTCGACCGTCGACAGCACCCGGGTCGGTTCTTCACCGCCGACCGCGACGATGCGGCCATCGATGAACGTAGCCCCGAGCCCGCCACGCGGGGTGGGCATGCCGGGCAGCGTCGCCCACGTTCCCGCAACCGGATCGAACCGTTCGACCGCGGCCGTGTTCTGATCGGACGCGAGGTCACGCCCGCCGATCGCGTAGAAGTACTTCCCGTCCGAGACACCGGCCAGATGCTCCCGTGGCGTCGGGATCTGCGGGACCGTCGTCCACTTCGTGCCGTCGAACACCTCGGTCGACGCCACCAGTTCGCCGTCCGCCTGCCCGCCGGCGACCACGATCTTGTCGCCGACCACGGCGGCGGCACCGGCCGCCCGCGGCACGTTCAGCGGGGGCAGGTCCACCCATCGCCCGTCGCGCATGGCCATCACCCGGGCGGAGGCGACGGCTGTCAGGTTCTGTCCTTTCGCCTGCCACCCGCCGATGAGTACGGGCTCGTCGTTGTAGGTGACGGCCATCGCATGATTGAGCGGGACGGGGAGGTCGGGGCCCGCCTTCCAGGTGTCGATGGCCGGGTCGTAGCCCTCCTGCCGGGCGGAGACACCGTCGTCGTCCAACCCTCCGAAGACCCAGATGGTCCCGTCCGCGACCGTAGTCGCCGTCTGCTGGCGCGCGACACGGGCGTCGCCGACCGGACGCCACGCCGCGGTCGGGTCGACGACCGGGGGTTCACCGGCATCCTGGGCGATCGGCCCCGCGGTGCCGGATCCGGTTGCCTCCCGGAACACGAGGTAACCACCACCGGCCAGCACCAGCGTCATCACCAGTGCGAGCACGGTCAGGATCCGCCGCCGCCGGGTGCGAGCCGGCCCACTGCTACCCGGCACTCCGGGCGGCGGCCACGGCGACGGACCCGGCGGCGGCCAGAACGGTCCGGAGGGGTGAGACTCCGGCTGGATCTGCTGGGTCGGTAGGAACGATTGACGCTGACCGTCCGAATCCTCGAATCGAATCTGACGGTATCCACCGGCATCCGCCGCCGACGGGTGCGACTGGCCCGGCTGGACGGGCTCCAGGGGTGCCAGCGCCATCGCATCCGAACGCAACCCGATGTGTCGCTGGGCGGCTTGGAGTTCGTGGCCGAATTCCTCGGCGGACGCCGGCCGAGCGAACGGATTCGACGCCATCGCCCTCTCGATGACAGCGCACACACCGTCCGGGATGCCTTGAGCGCGCAGGTCCGGCACCGTTTGAGTGCTGATCCTCACGAACTGCGCGACGAGTTCCTCGCCGGTCTTCCGCTCGAACGCCGCCCGACCCGCGATCAGCGAAAAGATCGTCGCGCCCAGACCGTAGACGTCCGAACGCGCGGTCGGCGATTCGCCGTTGAGGACTTCCGGGGCGGTGAACGCCAGAGACCCGGTGAACCCGCCCGTGGCGGTTTCGTAACCGCCGGCGATGTGTGCAATGCCGAAATCGGTCAGCTGCGGCTCGCCGTAATCGGTGAGCAGGATGTTCGCGGGTTTGATGTCGCGATGCAGGGTGCCGGTCCGGTGCGCCGTCTCCAGTGCACCCGCCAACTTCACTCCGATGCTGATCGCCTCCGGCCAGGGCAGCGGACCTTCCCGGCGTATCTGCACTGCCAGCGAGTCGCGGGGGTGGTAATGCATGACGATGTAGGGGCGACCGGCCTCGGTCACGCCGACCTGCAGGATGTTGACGATGTTCGGATGGCCGGAGAGTCCGCCCATCGCGTAGCCCTCCCGCAGAAAACGCTCGCGGTTCTCGGAATCCAGGTCCGACGTCAGGACTTTGATTGCGACGATTCGACCGAGCGAACGCTGCAGGCAGCGGTACACGACACCGAACCCACCCCGGCCGACCTCCTCGGCACCCGCGAACCCGGCAGCGTCCAACTCCGCCACGATGCCGTGGCCGGCTGCGCGGATCGACGCCGCCTGCGTCGCGTCTGGGTCGAAATCTGCCATCGAGCGCCTCAGTTCCATCCGACATCCACACCGACGCGCTCACCAGCCGTCGAATTCGCGAACATCTTCTCACACGGGCGAAACGCGGAATCTTCTCATCGAATTTCGACGGGAACCGCCTTGTCCAGCAAGTATTCGGCGCGTCCCGACGAGCGTCAAGATGACAATTTCCCCACCCCAGGGTACGTAGCGGTGGCCACGATTTCGTGCCTCGCCGGCAACATCGTCCCGACCGGGACCCGCTGCTGCGCTAGAAGGTGTCGTCGTAGAGCGCGTACCCGCCGGCTCCCGCGGCCTTTGCACGATACATCGCCGCATCCGCCCGCCGAACGAGCTCTTCGCGAGTGCACTCCGGATCGGACAGTGCGACACCGATACTGGCGCTGATCGGCCACTCGCGTGTTCGCGTCCGGTTCAGGTCGGCGAAGCTCCCGGCGATCCGGGCGGCAATCGCGACCGCCTCCGCCGCGCCCACGACGTGCTCACAGACGACCACGAATTCGTCACCACCGAGGCGGGCGACGGTATCGCCCGGGCGCACCGCCGACCGCAGATGCCTGGCCAGCACGATCAGTGCATCGTCGCCGACCGCGTGACCGAGGCTGTCGTTGACGGTCTTGAAGTCGTCGAGATCCACCAGCAACAGCGCAACGCGCGGACCTCCACGCGGCACCGCCTCCAGCGCCTCGTCGAGCCGGCGGCGAGCCAAGGTGCGGTTCGGCAGTCCCGTCAGCGGGTCGTGCAAGCTCTGGTGCACCAACGCGGCCTCGGCCTCGATCCGGCGGATCGCCGCGGAAAGCACGGCTGTCACCGAGCGCAGAAAGGTGAGGTCACGGTCGGTGTAGTCGCGGGGGCGACGACTGTGCGCCGTCAGCACACCCCACACCGCATCGGAGCCGAACGGAACGCACACCCCGCTCTGCAGCCCGCGTCCGCTCATCCCCGCCGTGGAGAACCGGGTCTCGTGGACCCGATCGGTGCACACGATCACCGACCCGTCGGCGGCGGCGTACCCGGGCTGTGACCCCGGCCCCGGCGCGAACGTCTTCGGACAGGGCTCGGGTCCGCGGTAGGCGAGCACGGTGAGTTCGCCGTCGTCGGACACCCGGGCGATCGACGAACAGTGCACACCCATCAGGGCGGCCGCCGCACCGGCCGCCGCCGAGAGGAGTTCGTCGAGGTCTCCGCCGACGGCGAGTTGGCTCAGGTCTGCGATCGCCTGCTGCTCGCGGGCCCGGTATGCGGACTCCCCCAGCGCGCGCTGCAGGCGTTGCTCGTCGTCTTCGGCGCCGCGGCGATCCTGGGCAATCGACCCGATCACCGACGGCCCCGTCTCCGCGGATTCGATCACGAACGTCGAAATCAGCATCGGGATCGGCTCGCCCGTGACGAAATGGCGAAATTCCGTCAACCCGGTCCACTCTCCCCGTTCGGCCAGAGCCGACTCCACCTCACGCGCCTGCACGAGGCCGACGTCGGTGAACAGCTCCGCCGTCGTCCTCGAGTACGCATGCACGGCATCACCGAATCCGAGGACGACGGCGGCCGCGGGATTGACATACACGATCCGACCGGACACGAACTCGGACACGAACACCAACGCCGGACTGTGTTCGAGGACCGCGAGCAGCATCCCCGAATCCGGCAGCGACTCCATCGACACTCCCTCCGCCGCGAACCTTCCGTCCTGCACCCGCCTCGACCTCCATCCACGATAAGCGTTCCCGGACGTGACACCCCGAACGTCGTCACGCCATTGTGCCGCGCCGGCCGTCTCGAGTCCCGTCACACGCACGCGGGCGTGGGACGTTGATTCCGCCTCGATGTAGGTGCACGATCGTGGGCATGCGCAGAGCGCGTTGGCCGGCATTCGCGCCGCCGACAGCCAGTGGGACCGCGGTACACGGCCCCACCATCCTCGCGTCCGGAACGCACCTCACCCTGGACCTGCTCGGCATTGTCGCGTTCTCGTCCGGAATCCACGTCCGTCTCGCGTTGACTGCCACAGGGCGCACCGCCGAGCGTGCACACCACGAGACACGGGTGCTGTCCGATCCGGCGGACCCCGACACCCAGTGGTCGTATCTGTCGGTGCTGCTGCAGTTGGGCTCTGTCGTGGGCGTTGCCGACCCCTATCTGCCCCGGTCCGGTTCACCCCGGAAGTGGGGTGGAGTGCCTGCCTACCGCACGGAGCCGAACTACTGGCTCGGCACGTGTACACGCCCGCACGACATCATGATCTCGGCGGGGTGGCCGGAGATCGGCCTGGGTCCGACCTGCCTCTCTGCGCTGCTGGAACCGAGTCCGTCGACCGTCACCTCCGACTGACTCGCGAGGTTCACCCAGTCCGGAGTGGTCCCTGCTAGTGCGCCGGGATCGTGAGGGAATCGGACGCTGTCACGACCTCGAACGGCATCTCGATGCGGGCAACCGTCCCCGAACGTGGTCCGGGGCGGACGGAGAAACTGCCTCCCGCTGCGACGACGCGAAGTTCGTGCGACGTCAGTCCGATGTGCCCTCGACTGAGACTACGGTCGATTGCGTCACGGGAAATGCCGCACCCGTCGTCGGTGACGTCGAGTACCGCATGCCCACCCGTCCGCGACAGCTCGACTCGGACGGTGCGGGCTCTCGCGTGCTTGACCACGTTGCTGAGCAATTCGCGTGCCGCGCTGAACAGCACGTCATCGGCCGACGTACGCAAGTCGTCGTCCCATTCCACCGTCTGGAGATCCACGTCGAAACCGCCACGCGCCTGGGCGGACCGGACGATGTCGCCGAGAGCGCGGGCAAGTCCGACGCGATCGAGCACGGTGGGATGGAGTTCCGAGACGGTGGCCCTCAGCAGGGTCGCGGATTCGGTGAGCGCGTGAGTGATGCGATCGACAGCCTCCGGGTCGGCGCCGCCGGTGAGGTCGTCGAGATCCATCTTCGCGGCCAGCACGAATTGCAGCGCTCCGTCGTGGAGTTGCTCGGACAACGCACGCCGTTCGCGCTGTTCGAGGCCCATCAACTCCGCGAGCAGGGCGGTGCGGTCGTGGACGAGGTGACCGATGGTGAGCACCCTGGATCGTTGAATTCTGCTCAGCACGACTGCGCCCGCTGACAGGATGGCAAGTGCCATCGTGCTGAGCAGGATGGACGACCACGGTTCCTCGTTCGACGCCATCGTGGCCCAACTCGCGGCGAGAAACACCAGGACCGTCGGCACGACCACGGAGGCGCAGACCCCCGGGCGGAGCTGAGTGCAGGCCAACAGCGGGATCACGAACAGTCCGTTGGTCAAGATGTCTGCGGTCCAACTCTGTTGCGCCGCAATACCGGTCAACAGGGTGAGACTACCGATGACCGCAAGGTCCACGAACAGGGCGAGCCATATCGCGTTCACCGGCCCCGGACCGCCTCGACGGGTCCACATCGCGAGCCCGACCGTCCAGAACGCGTAGCCGATCAGGACCGCCAGGCACACATTCGCATCGTTCATGGGCGGGACGAATACCAGTGTCAACGCGATGAACAGCACGAGCACACCACGAAGCGCGAGTTGCAGATGCGCGCCACGATACGCGTGTTCGAGAACGATGCGTTCGAGATCCGGGCTGCCGCCGAGATCCGCGGGCAATACCGATGACTCAGCCATGGAACGGCCTCCTCGGCCGGGCGACTCCGACAGGAAGATCCGGGTACATCAACTGCTGGACCTGCGACAATGCCCCAGAATTCTAACACCGCCAAGTTTTCGAACCGCGCGATCGGCAGACCACGTCCGGTCGCCCGCTACCACCGGTGTTCGGAGCCGATCCGTCGATGCGACACGACACCCCGGCATTCGTGGGAACATCTCATGCGATCGGTCCCGCGGACCGAACAGAAAGGGGTGTGACGCATGACCACGATTCGACGGCGGTCCGCGGTGACGCTGGCCTCGATCGCCGGCGCCTCGTCGCTTCTTCTCGCCGCCTGCACCCAGGATGCGTCGTCGACCGACGGCACCGAGTCCGCCGCACCGAGCGCCCCCAGCGAGTCACCGGCACCCGAGCCGGCGGTCGACGGCGTCGACGCGAAGCAGTACGCGTCGAGCGAACCGGACAGCGACACGTACGGCTTCGTCACGCCGTCGGGAAAATGGTTGTGCGCGATCATTCCCGCGAAGCAGCTCGCCGGATGCGCTTCACATCCCACCGCGGGACCTCTGGGGGTCCCCGGCACCCCGCAGATCGCCTCGCCGGACGGCGGCCCGCCCGCCGAGGCCGACCTCATCGCGATCGAGGCGGGAAAGGAGCCGAACTTCCAGAACTGGAACCAGGCACTTTTCCCCGGAGACGCCAATGTCCTCCCCTACGACACCACGCTTGCGGTCGACGGATTCAGTTGCAATGTGCAGTTCTCGGGAGTCTCGTGCCGGGAGGATGCGACGAACAAGGGCTTTACCGTCTCCACCAACGGGTACAAGTTCGAATTCACCCCGCTGCCTGCGAGCATTCCCAGTGCGAGCCCACCGCCGATCGCACCTACCGCCGCGCCTCTCCCCCAGCAGGCCCGCGGATCGAATCAGTGTGGCCCCGTTACCTATCCGGAAACGGGAAAGCCCGCGACCGTGGTCATCGTGAAGGGAACACTCCGCTGCGACGAGGCGCACACGATGCTCACGAAATACTTCACCGGACGCGACGGGAACGAACCGGTGTACAGCTTCGACGGGTGGGAATGCCGCCTCGCGGGTGACCCGGAATCGGCGGAGACCGGCTACACGATCAACTGCACCGACGACAACGGGAACAGCGTCGTCGCACAACCGTAGAACGTTCGTCCGCAATCGAAGGTTCAGCTTCGCCGGATTGCATGCGGGGCGACGAAGTCCCGGCGAGACTCGTCGCCCGATGTCTACGCTGACGCCATGCAACCACCGAATGACCAGGCCGGTACCTGGGAAGGTTCGTGGCTCGCGGCGATGACGGTGTTCAAGAGCGCTCAGCGGGTGTTCGCTCCGGAGAACCGCCCACCGTCCGAGCTCATCCCGCTCGTCGAACCCCTGAGCCGGCTGGGTGACGCGCTTCGGGCGACTCCGCCCGACCCCGAGGAGTCGCGTCGCCGCGCGGCCGACCTGGTCGCCGATCGGGACCTGATCACCTGGGCATGCCGGCCGGACCAGCCTCGCGAGATCCGGGAATTCGGGGCAACCCTGGCCTTCCTATCCATGAAGCTGACCACCTGAGTGTCCGGCTCGACGTGGCACGAGGCGATCCGCTCAGAAGTCGTAATCGACGACGACCGGGGCGTGATCGCTCATCCGGCGATCCGCGGCCGGGTCCCGGTCGGTGCCGGCTGTGACCGCCGCCCGGGCCAGTTGCGGTGTCGCGAGATGGTAGTCGATGCGCCAGCCGACGTCGTTCACGAACGACTGTCCCAGCCACGACCACCACGAGTACGGACCGTCGACGCCCGGATGGTGGCGTCGGACGACGTCGACGAGGGTGCGCGGCGACAGGATGGAGTCGAACCACTCACGCTCCTCCGGCAGATAGCCCTCTGCCTGATTGCTGCGCCGCCAGTTCCGTACGTCGTGACGGGTGTGCGCAATGTTGAGGTCACCCATCAACAGCAGTTCCCTGCCCCGTGCGCGAGCCGTGCGCCGCGAGCGGGTCAGCTGGCGCGCAAAAGCGGAGAGGAAGCGCATCTTGCGGTCGTAGCGGACGCCCCCGTCGGGTGCCTCCCGCATGCGTCCGGGCTTCTGGAGATGGGCCGGCAGTCCGCCCTTCGGCAGATACATCGAGACGACGGTGATCGGCGCCTCGGCGAGGTCGACCTCGATGTACCGACCGTGATTCGCGAACTCCCCCAGACCCCGAGCCAACGGCTCCGGATCCAGTTCGACTCTCTCGATGTGTGTTTCACCCGGTGCCTGCACCAGCGCCGTGCCACTCCACGTCCGAACCGCGACGGGCGCGTGCCGAGTGAGGATGGCGACACCGTTGCGGCCGGCGAACTCGCCCTCGTCGTACGCGAAGTGATATCGGCCGAACACCCCTGAGGGGATGGCGGCGGCACGAGCGCGGACCTCCTGCAACGCGACGACGTCGGGCCCACGGTTGCCCAGCCACTCCTCGAAGCCGCGCCGCTGCGCCGCGCGGATCCCGTTGATGTTGAAGGTCGCGATTCGCACGGGTCACAGTGTAGGGATCCGTCGACCTCCGCCCCCACTCCGGCGGGACATTCGCCCGTCCGCGGGCGGGTTTCGCGGAGTTGGCCGATTTGTCTGTGAACTCGCGTACGGGTTGCTAGCGTTCCCGCAGTCGAGTCCACTGCGGGGGGAGTTCGTGATGCGGATCGCCAGAATGCGGCGAGGTGTGGCTACCTCAGCCCTTGCGGTGTCGGTCGTTCTCGGAGTCGCGACGAGCCCCGCACCCGCCATCGCATCGGCCGAGACCTACGTCTTCAACGACGTCGGATCGACAGCGGTTCCGCGGGCGGACTGCGGTCCCGGTTCGCTGCCGGAGACGGGTATGCAGGGTGACGTTCCGGCCGAAGACCGCAACAGCGGCCGAAGCACTCAGGGTTATCGATGCAACATGTCGCTGATCGGCGGCCTGCAGGATCGCGGTGGTGGCCTGCTGTCGGTCACCTATGACCACTGCTCCTACACCAGCACGTTCTTCCCCGGGAACCTGCTGGATCCCGACACGCCCGGCGTGCAGGTGCTCGACGTGACGAACCCCGCCCACCCGGTGCTGTCCACCACTCTGAACGAACCCGCGATGCTGGGCGGCACCTGGGAGAGTTTGAAGGTCAACAAGGCACGCAAATTGCTCGCAGCCACGGCGGTCCCGATCGCCGCAGGCACCGGCTACTTCTCCGTCTACGATATTTCCGACTGCGCTCACCCCCGGTTGCTCAACCGGGGAGCCGGAACCGACGTCACCATGCCGCTGCCGTTCATCTCGCACGAAGGCGGCTTCTCCCCCGACGGCAATACCTACTGGGTGTCCGGACCCGCCCCGGGATTCCTCACCGCCCTCGACATCAGAAACCCGGCGGAGCCACGGATCACCTGGCAGGGACTGCACGGGCTCGGCGGGCACGGTTTCGGCATCACCCCCGACGGGAACCGGATGTACCTGTCCAACCTCGGGGGGATCACGGTCCTCGACATCAGCGCGGTGCAGCGCGGCGACCCGTATCCCACGGTGCCGCAGCTCGCCACGTATCTGTGGACCGACGGGTTCTTCAATCAGCACAGCATTCCGGTCACATACGGGGGGAAGCCCTACATCTTCACCGTCGACGAAACCGGCGGCGGTGGGATCAAGATATTCGACGTCGCCGACCCGGCACACGCAGACATCGTGCAGAAGATCAAGCTCGAGATCCAGCTTCCCGCCAACACCGCTGCGAATCTTCGGTCTTCGCAGGGTGGCTCGGTCTTCTCCTACGATCCGCACTACTGCGTGGTCGACCGCCCCGCGGACCCGACCGCACTCGCGTGCTCCTGGGAGTCGTCCGGGATCCGCGTGTTCGACATCCGCGACCTCGACCGCATCCGGGAGATCGCCTACTACAACCCACCGGCACAGACCGGCGAGAATCTTCAGCTGACCAACTCACCACACGCACTGTCGTCCCTGATCGGTGTGTCACTCTTCGATTTCGTTCCGCTCGCCCGCGCCGTCTTCGAGGGGAAGACGGATCCGCGGGTCGCATTCGGTCCACGAGCCGGAATGGTGGCGTTCGGCGACCTGTCCGCGGATTGGTGTTTCTCGCCGCCCGAATTCCACGGCAACCAGATCTGGACCTCGTGCAGCGACAACGGCTTCATGGCGCTGCAGTTGGACGACTCCGTCTACCAACCACCAGCGAACCAGGATTCGACCTATGGCCAGTGACACGCGGCGTTCGCGCTTCCACCGTCCCGTCGTCCTGTTCGTGTGCGCCGTACTGCTCGGTGCCGGCGGGGTTGCGGCCGGAATGTGGCTGCAGTCGGGGCGCGACACACTCGCAGTCGGGCTTCAGCTGTCCCCGGCCGATGTCGGTTTCGCACAGGACATGTCGGTACATCACGAACAAGCGGTGCTGATCGCCCAGACCCTGCCGCGGGACGTGGACCCGCAGATCCGGGTCCTCGCCGACCAGATCGTCGTCGCGCAGACTTCCGAGATCGCGACGATGCGAGGCTGGCTCAGCCTCTTCGACGAACCCTTCACCACGGCGCATCCGATGCGGTGGATGCACGGTTCCGATCACGCGATGAGCGAACACGGCGGCGCACCGATGCCGGGAACGGCGAGCACGAGCGAGATCACCCGGCTCGCCGGCCTGCGCGGCGCAGACGCGGAAGCACTCTTTCTGCAACTCATGATCCGGCACCACCAAGGAGGCGTCGACATGGCCGAGGCAGCCATCCATGCGGTTGCCTCGGATCCGATCCGCCGCATCGCACGCGGGATGATCCGAGACCAGAGCAACGAGATCGCTGTGATGACAGCACTACTCGGCACTCGCGACGCGACACCGCTCCCCCACCCCTAGCCCACTTCGCTCGATCGTGGTGACAGCTGAGCCCAACGACGGGGTACTCGCTCTTTGCGGGTTGGCGGGACCGCCCGGATACTGCGGCGGTCCCGCCCACGCCGACGGCTACTTGCCGCGCAGACCGATCGGGTTGCCGTCGGCATCGGCAAGCACGCACACCCGCGCCTCCGCGGCGACCTGGCGCGGGGCGCTGCGCTCGGTGGCACCTGCCGCGAGCAGGGTCGCGCGGGCAGCGTCCAGATCCTCGACGTCGGCGAAGGCCACCGGTCCCCCGCCCTCTTCGCCGGGATTCAAGGCGACCTCGAAGCCGTCGACGTTGTATCCGACGTAATAGGGCTGGTCGGTGTGCGGTTCGCCGAGCAGCGCGGTGTAGACGGCCTTCGCGGCGTCCAGGTCGGACACCGGAATCACCAGGCTGCGGATCGTGGCACTCATACTCGTCTCCTCAGGGTCCGGCGGTCGCATCGGCGACCGCTCGGTGTCCACGCTAAGGGCAGTCCGGGGACCGGCGCTTCTTTATTCCTGATCGGTCTGAGACCTGTTTCGCTCGGCTCAATTGAACCGCGAGTCGACCAGGGACGCGATCTCGTCCACGTGGTCATCGAGATAGAAGTGACCCCCCGAGAATTCGCGGGTGTCGAAGGATCCGGTGGTGAATTCGCTCCAGAGACGGATGTCGGTGCCTGACACCGACGGGTCGGAGTCGCCGCGGATGGCAACAATCGGACATGACACGTCCGGCCCGGACCGGTACCTGTAGGTCTCCACGGCCTTGTAGTCGTTTCGCACGCTCGGTAGCACCATCTCTGCAAGGTCGGGGTTCTCGACCAGCATCTGCACCACGTTCGAGTCCGCACCCCCGAGCCGGCGCATGTCGTCGAGCAAGGCCTGATCGCCTGCCAGGTGCAGCGTTGTCGGCTGGACGACATTCGGTGCCGTTCGACCAGAGACGAACAATGCTGCGAGCGCGTGACCTTGTTGCTCGAACCGCCGCGCCGCCTCGAACGCGACCGTGGCACCCATGCTGTGGCCGAACACTGCACGACGTCTGCCCGAAGGCAGAATCGACTCACGAACGACCTGCTCCGCGATAGCGCCGATGTCGGACATCATCTCGTCGCCGAGGCGATCCTGCCGACCGGGATACTGCACCGCCAGCAACTCGATTCGCGGGAACAGCGCCTCGGCCAACTTTCGATAGGCGCTTGCCGTCCCACCACCGTGTGGGAAGCACAGCAGCACCCCGGATGCATTCGGGGAGGCCTGGAAACGCCTGATCCACATCTTCACTCACCACTCCCCGTTGTCGAGATGACGGTGGGACGCTGTTCACGGTAGCGCGTCTCGTCGGCGGTCGGCGAGACGTAACCGGGCAGCCGAGGTCGCCGGCCGTCAAGTCGCGGGCTGGAACAGTTCGACCAGATTGCCGGAAGGATCGGTGAGCAGGATCTGACGACCGCCCGGCCCGGTTACCACATCGCTGCGGAACGCGACGCCGGCATCGCGCAGGCGGGTGACTTCGGCGTCGAGGTCGCCGACGATCAGGTGAATGCGGTTTCTGCCCGCACCGGCTTGGTCGGCCGGGGTTGCGCGAGCACCCGAACTGGCCGGGCCCGACAGCAAAAGCCTCAACGAGCCGCGGATCACGTCGGCGAAGGCCGGGGCCGGATTGGTGTGCAGGGTGAAACCGAGGTGGTTGGTGTAGAAGTCGATGGCTGCGGCCACGTCATCGACGAGGTAGCGGACACTGACGTATTCGTCGGGTGGGGTCATCATCGCAAACTCCTTTTCATGCTCGGGCGGTGAGGATCGGTAACAGGAACCGGATGCGGGTGTCGATCTCGGCGGCGGTCGCCTGGAAGGCCGGATACGCGTCCTCGTCGGTGCCGCCGGCTGCCGAAGGGTCGGGGATGCTCCAGTGAATCCAGTGCGCGTCGTCGCCGATGTCCGGACAGACTTCGCGGGCCTTGTCGCACAGGGTGACTACCAGGTCGAACCGGTGGTCGGCGAGTGTGTCGAGGTGGCGGGGATCCTGGCCGGAGATGTCGATCCCGAACCCTTCTCGCAGCACCCGCACCGCATTCGGTTGCACACCCGGTTTGGGTCGGGTACCGGCACTGCGCACGTCGGCTCGGCCGCTGGTGCGCTGCCGCAGTAGAGCTTCCGCGATCACGGAACGGGCACTGTTACCGGTACACACGAACAGCACGGACACAGTGGCCTGCGAATCGACCTGCGGGGATACGGAATTCAAGCCGAGTGCCGGATGTAGCGCGGCGGCGGCGCCGGTCAGCATCTCGGCGCAGCAGTCCAGATCCAGGTGGTAGTAGCTGTCGCGACCGTCGAAGCTGCTGCGGGTGGCCCTCACCAGCCCGCCGTCACGCAGCAGGCGCAGGTGGTAGGAGATCAGGTTCTGCGACTGACCCATCAGAGCCACCATCTCCCGGACCCGGTAGTCACCGCAGGACAGCGCCGTCAACAGCTGCCACCGCAGTGGATGAGCAGCCAGCTGCACGAACGCCGGGACGGGCTGACGCGCCAACACCACAACATGAGTCTACCATCAGATACATCAAATCAGTTTGATGTATCTGACCGGACAGCGGGTGTCGCACCGGGCGCGAAACGCACCTTCGCCATGACCATTCGCTGACCGGGTTCCCGGGAAAGGCGAGGAGGTCGAGCCAGACGTCGCCGGTGAACTGCTCGGGCGGTTCTTGATGGTCGGGGTGTGGGGGTCGATCCGCATTGGGTTCCTCAGGCTTCGGATATTTCGAGACCGAATGTCTCGCGGGTGAGGTGGTGCGGCGGGCACGATCACGGTGAGCACGACGGCCAGCGCGAGCAAGAGCAGAGTGGTGCTGCCGGTGAGGGCGACGACGACGTGGTCGGTCACCGCTGTCGGCCCGTCGAGGTTGCCGCTACACCGCCGCCGCCGGCACACCCACCGCCGCCGCCCTCAAACTCCTCGCATCCCGGGCGCCCGGTTCGGCAGGTGACCACCGACCCAGATCGGGATCGCCCGTTCACGGGCGTTGGCCCACACCGAGGACGGCTCGTCCTGACGAGCCACGATCTGCGGCCGCCGACGCGTCGGCGATGGGCGGCGTACCACCCCATGCAGGTTTCCACGTCAGTGATCCCACAGGAAGAAGCCGGCCCGTCACTCCACACCGCATGAGGTCGACCTACCGAGCCGACGCTGTGATCGCACGGTCTACGTGGGCCGTAGCAAGGCTGAGTACCCCCGAGAGGGCGGGCCATCGAGCGGGCAACCCTCGGACACAGGAACTTCGTCGTGAACTTCTGATCAATACCGAGATTCTGTGCGCCGCCGTGGTTACGCTTCGCATACTTCTTCATCTCTGTTTTGAAGCAATCTGAATGGGGTCGGCATGACGGACATCAGCACATCTCGCTTTGGGTACAAGAGATTCACTCGCACAGTCGCGGTCGCGGGCATCGCAGCGCTTGCCATGGTAATGGGCAACGGCTCGGCGTCGGCCGGCGTGG
>JBCEBZ010000573.1:0-586 GCA_039206675.1 Rhodococcus sp. (in: high G+C Gram-positive bacteria)
ATTCTGCCCTCGAAGAGAAGTACTACCCACGGCACTTTGCGACCGGCGTGCGGATGCGTTTCACCGACGGCAGCACCAGGTCGGCGACGGTGGTCGACAGCGTCGGCACGGCGCAACACCCCATGACCAGGGAACAGATCATCACCAAGGGCGCCGGGCTCGCCTCGCAGGGCGACTTTCCGACCGGAGACGACTTGGCGGCCGTGATCTGGGACGACGCCAACGGCGGCATCGAGCTGGCCAAGGCACTGGCGTCACGGTAGGCGGCGCCGGTTCCGCTCGGCTGCCGCATATGCGCACCACCTCACCGAGAATCATTGCTGCAGAACGAGATCAGTGCTGCGCGTGCTCGGTGCTCCACCACATGGTCCTGGAAGGACTGGGTATGATCTACGCAATCTCCGTTCTCGTCCTGGCGGTGATCTTCACGATCGCCACCGTCACCCCGGTCAACATGGGCATTCTCGCGTTCGCCGCGGCATTCATCGTGGGCCCCTGGGTTTCCGGCATCCCGATCGCGGACGTCGTCGACGCCTTCCCCGCGGCGACCTTCCTCATCGTCGGCGGCATCACCCTCCTGTTTGCC
>JBCEBZ010000573.1:596-8604 GCA_039206675.1 Rhodococcus sp. (in: high G+C Gram-positive bacteria)
TCGTCCGCGGCAGACGCTGGGCCATCGTGTGGATGCTGTTCGCACTTTCCGGTCTGCTCATGTCGATGGGCGCCGTCCTGGCTGTGGGAATGCTCGCCCCGATTGCGATGCCACTTGCCGCCAGGAACCGCATCAACCCGTTCCTGATGGGCATGATGATCACTCACGGGGGTCTGGCCTGCGTATTCTCTCCGATCAATCTGTACGGCGCCCTCGTCACCGGCATCATGCAGTCTGCGGGCCTGCCGACGAATCCGGGCGTGATCTTCCTCGTGCCGTTCGTGCTGAATCTGGCGATCGGGGTGGTGCTCTTCCTGGTCTTCGGTCGTGACCTCATTCGCGGCGAGCGCCGAGGCGACGCCGTCGTGGCGTCGGATGGACCCACTGGCGGAATCGGGGCAGGGGGTTTTCCCTCTCCCGCATCAGACGGTACGGGTGTATCGACTGCGGTGCTGAGCCGGAGCACGATCGGCACTGCCGTCGAGACAGCCCCCGCGCGTCCCCGGCTGGACCGCTACCAGTGCGCGACCCTGGCCGGGATTCTCCTTCTTGCAGTGGGTTCGGTCGGCTTCGGAATCGACATCGGTGTCAGTGCACTCTGCGTGAGTGCCGCGTTGCTGCTGATGGCGCCCAAGTCGCATCCGAAGATTGTGGACAACGTGGCCTGGCCCGCGGTGGTTCTGGTCTGCGGCATGCTCACGTACATGGCGGTTCTGACGCAGAATGGCACGTTGGACTTCCTGGGCAACACCGTCTCCGCGGCGGTAGCGCCACTGTTCACCGCGCTGATCCTCTGCTACGCGGTCGGCATCCTTTCGGCGTTCGCGTCGTCGACGGCGACGATCGGCATCGCCTTGCCGCTCGCGATGCCGTTGCTTCTCGGCGGTGAGGTGGGTGTTCTGGGCTTTGTCGCCGCAATTGTCTTCTCGGCGACCGTCGTCGACGTGAGTCCCTTCTCTCTGCACGGAGTCATGATTCTGGCGAATGCCGAAGTCGAGGACAAGGTCCGGTTCCAGCGAAAGATGCTTGCCTACTGTGGAATTGTCGTGCTGTTCGCTCCGCTCATCGTGTGGGCGCTCATCGTCGTGCCCACCTCTGTCTGACACGCAGTTGCAACGAAACCTGCGCCATAAATGCTTTCTGTAGCAATCGAACTGATAGGAGATTTCGCGTGGACAGGCTGAAGAACAAGGTCGCACTCATCACCGGTGCGGCATCGGGCATGGGCGCGGCCGACGCGCACGTATTCGCCCAGGAGGGTGCGAGTGTCGTCGTCACGGATGTGCGGGGGGACCTCGCCGCGGAGGTCGCGACCCAGATCGCCGATCAGGGCGGCTCGGCGATCGGCCTCGAACTGGATGTCACGAAACCTGAACAGTGGAACACCGTCGTCCAGAGGGTCATCGAGGCGTACGGCAAGCTGAACATCCTGGTGAACAACGCGGGCCTTCCCGGGCATCCGGAGACCTGGGAGGACGCGAAGATCGATGACTTCACGCGACTGATGGAGCTGAACGTCTACGGCCAGTTCTACGGAATACAAACCGTTCTGCCGCACCTCGAATCTCAAGGGGGCGGGTCGATCGTCAACATGTCGTCGATCGCCGGCAACATCGTCTGGCCGAATCTTCACCCCGGCTACTCGGCGTCCAAGGGGGCCAACCGATTGCTGACCAAGAGTGCCGCAGCTGATCTGGCCAAGCGCAACATCCGGGTCAACTCCGTGCACCCGGGGATCATCCACACGCCGCAGAGTGACTACCTGGTCTCCGACGAGGAGGTGCTGCCCCAGCTTCTCGCGGGGGTGCCGCTCGGGCGGGTCGGTCAGCCGGAGGAAGTCGCCGACCTCGTGCTCTTCCTCGCGAGCGACGAGTCGTCGTACATCACCGGGCAGGAATTCGTGATCGACGGTGGATACACCACGATCTGAGGGAGCATCTGGTCCGACGACGCGGACTATGCGCTACCCCGAGGTGAGGGCCGCCGGATCGACGGAATCCGCGCACTGGTGCACAAGGTGTGGGACCAGGTGCCCAAGTGTCACCACCACATCACCAATCAGGTCATCGACATCGACGGTGACACCGCGATCGCGAAGACCGACGTCTTCTATTTCCGACTCACCGACGACGGCGTCAACCAGCTGCTGTCGGGTGGCTATGCGCTGGAATTCGTCCGGCGCGACAATGAATGGATAACGCGCCGGATGGAGTTCAGCCCGTTCGTCTCCACCAGCCCGATCTTCGCCGCGAACGGCTAGGCCGCGTCGACTCCAGTACTTCGGGCATCAGTCGGTCACCGAGGTGCCGCTGCCGCGGTGGTGATGGTGACCGCGACGAGGAGGAACACATAGCTGACCGCGTGGACGCGGTCGGACAGGCGCGGTGGGCGTTGCCGCAGGATGACGATCACAGGGAGTGCGCCGAGGAGCAGTGCAAGCGCCGCGGCCACATCGACCGAGCCGACGAGTGCGGTCCCCGACGTCGACTCGGGCCCTCCGGCGGCGAGGAAGGTGAGGGCCGCCGGCAGGCTTATCGCGAGGGTCAGCGGGTTCGCGAGGGTCGTGGCCACTTCCATTCTCTCGCCGGCGCGGCGCAGGAGTGGCACCGTCATGACGCTGCCGCCGACCCCGAGGAACGCCGCGGTCGCGCCGATCGGCAGTCCGAGTGGGGTCGGGATCGCGAACTGTCGTTGCGGGTAGGTCGGCGGCGGCGCTTTCGGACGGACGAATCCCGGCCGCAGCAGGACGTCGATGATCGTCACGACGAGATAGGTCACGAAGCCCCACTGGATGGCGGCACCCGGCACGTGCCGCGCGAGTAATGCGCCCGCAATGCCGCCGAAGCCGAGGAGCACGAGCAGCACGGGCGCCCGTCGTAGTCGCCGCAGCACCGTGCCGGGTGTCGCGGCGGTGGCGACGGCGGCATTGATCAGCATGACCGCAGCCGATGTGGCGACTGCGACCTGGGCCGCCGTGTCACCCAGCCCTGCCTCCGCCCAGAGGATGACGGGAACGGTCACGAACCCGCCACCGAAACCGAACAGCACGGTGGTCACCCCGGTGACGAGGCCGATGAGGACGAGGACGAGCAGACTCACACGGTCCAGTTCACCGCACGGACGCGGTGACGACAATCGAATGCTGGTCGGATTCTTTCGAGAGTCAGCCGGTAGGTTCGGATGTTGTGAGGAATGTTCCGCTCAGTGAGGTCGACGGTGTCGAGCGGGATGTGCTGGCGATCGCGACCGACTACTCGCCCGGATTCCTGCTGGACTGGCACGAGCACCGCCGGGCACAGTTCCTGTACGGCGCTACCGGAACGATGATCGTCGACACGGTCGACGGCACCTGGACGGTCCCCACCGCTCAGGGGGTGATGATCCCGCCCGCCACCCGGCATCGGGTGCGGATGCTCGACACGACCACGAGCAGCCTGTACATCGAGCCGGTCGCGGTGCCGTGGTGGCCCCCGTCGTGCGTGGTCGTGGAGGTGTCGTCGTTGCTCCGCGAGTTGCTGCTCGTCGCGGCGGATCTGCCCGCCGCGTACGACCGCGGAGGGCGAGACGGCGCCGTCGCGGCGTTGCTGCTGTTCGAGCTGTCGACCCTCGGGGCGTTGCCGCTGCATCTGACGCTGCCGGCGTCGGCCGACCTTCTCGCGCTGTGCAGGAGCTACCTCGGCACACCGGAGGCCGGCGTGACGAACGCCGACTGGGCGGGCCGGGTGGCGATGAGCGAACGCGCCTTCACACGAAAATTCGTCCGCGAGGCCGGTGTCAGTCCGGCGGCGTGGCGGCTGCGGGCCCGTCTGCTGGCCGCCATCCCGATGTTGCGCTCGCAACCGGTGACCCGGGTCGCGTCGACCCTCGGCTACGCGTCGCCGGCGGCGTTCTCGTACGCGTTCAGCCACGAATTCGGCATGTCACCGTCCGCCGTGGGCCGCCGCGAGAATATGTCCCGGCATCGGTGAATTGACCTGTCACGAAATGATTTCCCGCGAGGATCTCAGCAGCGCCGTCGGAAGTCGGCGAGGATGCGGTCCCGGAGTGCCGGGTCGAGTTCCTCGATCGACAGCTGGCCGAGGGTGTGCACCGTCTGCTTCATCTGGTCGACGTAGTTGGCGCAGCCGCCGCATTCGCCCACGTGTGTTTCGAACCGGGCCCTGGTCTGCGCGGCGAACGCATCCTCGAGGTAGACGGTGACGAGTTCGACGAGTTCCTGGCAGTCCATCGTGGGTATCGGTTTCTTCAAAAGAGAGCGCCTCCTGCAGTCCCGCCGACCCAGCGTCTGCGGCTACTGCAACAGTGTCCGGAAGTGCCCGGATCGTTACACCGCATGGATCGGCGTGCAGATGCGTGGTGACGCCGGGACGTCCAGGCGTACGGTCGAGATCATGACCGAGGACAACCAAGTTGCGCCGTGGGACGACATCTACCGAGGCGACGCGAAAGAATTTACCGGGCCGGTGCCGTGGAACATCGGTGAGCCGCAGCCCGAGATCGCCGCGCTGATCGCGGAAGGCAAGTTCCGCAGCGACGTGCTGGACGCGGGGTGCGGACACGCCGAGACGTCCCTGCAGTTGGCGGCGCAGGGGTACACGGTGGTCGGTCTGGACCTGTCGCCGACGGCCATCGCGGCAGCTCAGGCCGCAGCGGTCGATCGTGGCCTGACGACGGCCACGTATCAGGTGGCGGACATCAGTTCGTTCACGGGTTTCGACGGCCGATTCGCCACGATCGTCGACAGCACCCTGTTCCATTCGCTTCCGGTGGACCGGCGGCGCGATTACCTCCAGGCCGTCGCCCGGGCGGCAGCTCCCGGAGCGTCCTACTACATCCTGGTGTTCGCGAAGGGCGCCTTTCCCGAGGGGCAGGGGCCGAACCCGGTGACCGACGACGAGCTACGGGAGGCCGTCGCCGAATACTGGATCATCGACGACCTCCGCCCGGCGTTCATTCACGCGCTGCTCGGGCCGGAGGAGGCCGCGAACTGGCAGCGCGACGACAAGGGCCGGGCCATGCTGCCGGCGTGGCTGCTGTCGGCTCACCGCGACTGACGCATCGAGCGGGAATGCACCGCGATGCGGGAGGGCTACGCGCGTCGTCGTGATGTCCGCTGGATGGCATTGTCATTCCGGAACTTTCAGGACGATCTTGCCGATGTGCCGACCGCTCTCCATCATCCGGTGAGCGTCGGCGGCTCGCGCCAACGGGAACACCTCGTGGATGACCGGACGGCAGCGGCCTGCGGCGAGCGCGGGCCACACCTTCGCCTGCAAGTCGGTCGCGATCACCGCCTTCTCGCGCCCGGTTCGTGACCGCATCGTCGAGCCGGTCAGGGTCGCGCGCTTGAGCGCGATGGCCAGCAGGTTCACCTGTGGCGCAACCTCACCGCCGAGGAAGCCGATCGACAGTAGTCGCCCGTCCGTTGCCAGCGATGCGATGTTGCGTTCGAGGTAGGCGCCGCCCACGATGTCGAGGATGACGTCGACGCCCCGGCCGTCGGTCACGTCGAGGATGACTTCGGCAAAGTCTTGTTCGCGGAAGTCGATGGCGAGATCGGCGCCGAGTTCGAGTATGGCCTTGCACTTTTCGGGTCCGTCGTCGGTGGCGACGGTCCGGATCCCGAACTCCTTGGCGAGCATGAGTGCGGTCGAGCCGATGCCGCTGGTGCCGCCGTGGACGAGAATCGTGTCGCCGGTTGCCGCTCGACCGATGTGGAAGACGTTGGCCCAGACGGTGAAGAAGGTCTCCGGGACGGCAGCCGCCTCGCTCGCGGTCATGCCCTCGGGTACCGGTAGGGTCTGCGAGGCTGGGAGGACGCAGTATTCGGCGTATCCGCCGCCTTCGGTGAGTCCACACACGACATCGCCCACCGCGAAGCGGGTGACCTTGTTGCCTGCGGCGACTATCTCGCCGGCGACCTCGAGGCCAGGTGTCTGGTTGACCCCGGGCGGCATCGGATACTCGCCCCTGCGTTGCATGACGTCGGGCCTGTTGACCCCCGCGGCCTCCACGCGCACGAGTACCTCCTCGTCATCGGGAGTCGGCACCGGGACGCGCCGTGGCTGTAGGACGTCAGGTCCTCCGGGCTCGGTGATCACCATTTCGGTCATGTGCACAGGAAGCTGTTGGTTGCTCACAATTGTCTCCAGTTCTGGTGACAGGTGGGCCGCCCGCGTTCGTCCGAGCAGCCCACCTGCGATCGAGAGGTCAGGCGGCGTCGATCGCGACGTCCTTCGTTTCCTTCAGGAGCAGCAGGCAGCCGGTACTGATCACACCGAGGGCGGAGAGGAAGTAGGCGACGCCCATGCCTCCGAAGGCCTTGATCAGCGGATCGGCGACAACGAGCGGGAGGGCGCCGCCGAGGATGCCGGCGAGGTTGTAGCTCATCCCGGCGCCGGTGTAGCGGTATCGGGTTCTGAAGAGCTCCGGGAGGTAGGCGGCGGCAGGGCCGTAGGGAATGCCGAGCACCAGCATCAGGAGGCTCATCGCGAGGAAGAAGGAGATTGCGCTTCCGGGCTCCATGACGGCGAAGGCGATCGGACCTGCGACAATTCCGAAAATGGTTCCCGTGAGCAGAACTCGCCTCCTGCCGATCCGGTCGGACCAGATCGCAGAGCCGATGACCGCCGCGGAGAGCACCCCGGCGGCGAGGATGTTGACGACGAGAATTGTCTCCCGCGACAGCCCGAGCACACCGGCCTCGCCCTGGCCTGCGTAGCTGGTGAGGAAGACGATGGCGATGTAGAAGGAGCCGAACGTCATCGACAGCATGCCGCCACCCAAGAGGATCTGACGCCATTGGTCGTGCAGCGCGTCCGCGAAAGGCAGCGTGGCCTGCTCCTTGGTGGCGACGGTCTTCGCGAAGGCGGGGGTCTCCGCAATGTTCAAGCGCACCCACAGGCCGACCGCGATGAGTACGGCGCTGGCCAGGAACGGGATGCGCCAGCCCCAGTCGGCAAAGCTCTCCGGGCTCATCCCCAGCCCGGTGACCAGGAAGGTTCCGCTGGAGAGTGCCATGCCGAGGCCCGGTCCGAGCTGTGGGTACATGCTGTATCGGCCTCGCTTGCCGTGGTCGGCGTACTCCGAAGTCAGGAGCGCGGCGCCCGCCCACTCGCCACCGAGGGCAAGCCCCTGCAGCGCCCTGAGTGCGACCAACAGAATTGGGGCTGCCGCGCCGATCGCGTCCGCGGTCGGCATGAGACCGATCGCGAAGGTAGAACCTCCCATGATGAGGAGGGTGGTCACGAGAGTCTTCTTGCGCCCCAGACGATCGCCGTAGTGGCCGAACAGGATTGCACCGAGGGGTCGGACCACGAATGCCACGCCGAACGTGGCGATGGATGCCAGTGTGGCTGCGCCTGCACCGAGGGAGGGAAAGAAGAGCGGGCCGAAGACGAGCGCCGCTGCAGTCCCGTAGATCAAGAAGTCGTAGAACTCGATGGTCGTCCCGACGAGCGATGCGGTAGCGATCCTGAACATCGATCGAGGCTGATCCGCTGATGTGCTGCGTTCGGGCACGGGAAGTTTCGTGGTCATTGGGCCTCACGGTTGGGAGCTTCGCCGAGGGATCCGGCTGTGACGGGTGTGGCACGGACTGCGGGTTCGCCGCCCCTCGACTATCCCTGCATGTGATGGCCAACACACGATGACCGGCCCACAACGTATGGGGTGGAGCCCTGTGGTTCGGTCACAACGGTGCTGATCGGTGCGCTCGCTCGGGTCGGGCGCCGGGTGTCGAGGGCTGTGCGGGCGTACAAACGGGATTGTCACCCATTCCCTGGTGATGCAGAAGATCTGTTCCTACAGTTCGTCTCATGGTCAATTCATCGGGGCAACCGCAGAGTCTGCCGGGTAGCGCCGCGGATGCGGACTGCGACCTGGGATGGTCGGTCAGCACACTCCAGCGCCGCTTTCAGAGTCTTGTAGCGCCGGCCGTCGCTGATCTACCCCATGGCACGCGGAGCTACCAATTGCTCCACACCGTGGTGCGCAAGGAATTGCCTAC
>JBCEBZ010000574.1:0-8597 GCA_039206675.1 Rhodococcus sp. (in: high G+C Gram-positive bacteria)
CGCACGTCGTGCACCTGGACACGCTGCCGCTGTCGGTGAACGGCAAACTCGACCGTAAGGCCCTGCCCGCACCGAACCTCGACACCGCGACCGCCGAATACATCGCACCGCACACCCCCGCCGAAGTGGCCGTCGCCGGTGTATTCGCCGAGATCCTGGGCGTCGAACGGATCGGAACCCACGACCACTTCTTCGACCTCGGCGGCAACTCCCTCGTCGCCACCCGACTGGTATCGCGACTGCGCATCGCACTCGGCGTCCCGGTGTCGCTGCGCGACGTCTTCGATGCGCCGACGGTCGGCGCACTCGCGCACAGACTCGACCGGTTCGACCCTGCGGCGCACCCCACACCTCACCCGCTGACCCCGCAGCAGCGGCCCGAGCAGGTGCCGTTGTCGCCCGCCCAGCAACGCGTGTGGTTCCTCAACCAGTTCGACTCCGCCAGCCCCGTCCACAATCTTCCTCTCGCCGTGCGGTTCTCGGGCGACCTGGACGTCACGGCGCTGCGTCGCGCCCTCCGCGCCGTACTGCACCGCCACGAATCGCTGCGCACCGTGTTCCCCGCATCGGACTCCGGCCCCTGGCAGCGCATCCTCGACGTGCACGACGTCGACCTCGACCTCACCGTCATCGAGGCGACGGACGCCGAACTCGCCGCCGCGATCCGGGCATTCGCCCTCGCCGGCTTCGACGTCACCACCGAGATTCCGGTACGCGCTCGACTGCTGCGCGTGCGGAACGACGAACACGTGCTCGTCCTCGTGGTGCACCACATCGCCGCCGACGGATGGTCGTTCGCACCGCTGTCCCGCGACCTGATGCTGGCGTACGCCGCGCACAGCGGCGGCCACGAACTGCAATGGACGCCGCTGCCCGTGCAGTACGCCGACTACACACTCTGGCAGCGCGAACTCCTCGGCGACGAGCACGACCCGGACTCGCGGGCGGCCCGCCAACTCGCGTACTGGGGAACCGCACTCGCCGGCCTGCCGGACAGCCTCGGCCTGCCCGCCGACCGGCCACGACCCAGCATCGCGTCGAAACACGGCGCCACCGTGTCGTGGGAGATCTCCGCGGAACTGCACGCACGCCTGCTGATCCTGGCCCGCACACAGAACGCCACCCTGTTCATGGTCGCGCACTCCGCACTGTCGGTGCTGCTCAGCCGGCTCAGCGCGACCACCGACATCGCCATCGGCACCCCCGTCGCCGGCCGCGGCGACCGTGACCTCGACGACCTGGTCGGCATGTTCGTCAACACCCTCGTGCTCCGCGCGCAACCGGACCCGGCGTCGTCGTTCACCGAACTACTGCAGCAGGTCCGAGACGTGGACCTCGGCGCGTTCGCACACACGGATGTGCCGTTCGAACGTCTGGTGGAACACCTGAACCCCACGCGCACGGCAGCCCACCACCCGCTGTTCCAGGTGGCGCTGTTCTTCCAGAACCACGCCCCCGCGCACCTCGAACTCCCCGGCCTGTCGGTGTCGAGCCAACCGATCCTGCCCGACGTCGCGGCGTTCGACCTGCAACTCGTCCTCACCGACACCCGCGATGCCGACGGCACGCCCGGCCCCATCGCCGCCGAATTCAACTACGCCACCGAACTGTTCGACGAGAGCACGATCCGCTCGTTCGGTGCACAGTTCGTCCGGATCCTCGACGCCGTCACGGTGGCGCCGCACACGCCGGTCGGCGACATCGCGATGGCGGACCCCGCCGCGCGCATCCGGGAACTGTCCGGATGGAACTCGACCGACCACGACGTCCCCGACGCCACTCTGCCGGTGCTGTTCGATGCGCAGGTGGCGCGTACTCCTGATGCCCCGGCGGTGGTGTTCGGCGGTGTTTCTCTGTCGTATGCGGAGTTCGACGAGCGGGCGAATCGGTTGGCTCGGTATCTGATCTCGTGTGGTGTGGGTCCGGAGTCGCGGGTGGTGTTGGCGATGCGGCGGTCGTTGGACCTGGTGGTGGGGATGTATGCCGTCGTCAAGGCGGGTGGGGCGTATGTGCCGGTTGATCCCGATCATCCCGCGGACCGGATCGGGTACGTGCTGGATTCGGCGCAGCCGGTGTGTGTGCTCAGCACTTCCGGTGATCGTGGTGGGATGTCTGACGGGTTCCCGGTGGTCGAGATCGATGGCCTGGATGTGTCCGGCTTTTCCGGCGGTCGTGTGAGCGATGCGGATCGGTTGGGTCCGTTGCGTGCGGCGAATACGGCGTATGTGATCTTCACGTCGGGTTCGACGGGGAAGCCGAAGGGTGTGGCGGTTCCGCATGCGGGGATCGTGAACCAGTTGCTGTGGATGCAGTCGGAGTATGGGCTGGCCGGCCGGGATGTGGTGTTGCAGAAGACGGCGACGACGTTCGATGTGTCGGTGTGGGGGTTCTTCTGGCCGTTGCAGGTGGGGGCCACGCTGGTGTTGGCGAGTCCGGATGGTCATCGGGATCCGGAGTACCTTGCGCGCACCATCGACGAATACGGGGTGACGGTCACCGATTTCGTGCCGTCGATGCTCGATGTGTTCGTTGCGTCCGTTCCGGCGGGTTCGTGCGGTTCGTTGCGTCAGGTGTTCGTGATCGGTGAGGCGTTGCCTCCGGAGACTGCGAGTCGGTTCCGTGTCTTGTCGTCGGCGGGGTTGCATAATTTGTACGGGCCGACGGAGGCGGCGGTGTCGGTGACGTACTGGGAGACGTCCGATGCCGACTTGTCGTCTGTGCCGATCGGGGTTCCGGAGTGGAACACGCAGGCGTATGTGCTGGATTCGCGGTTGCATCCGGTTGCTGCGGGGGTGCCGGGGGAGTTGTATCTGGGTGGGGTCCAGTTGGCGCGGGGGTATCTGGGTCGGGTGGATCTGACGTCGGATCGGTTCGTGGCGAACCCGTTCGGTGCGGGCGGTGCGCGGATGTACCGGACCGGGGATCTGGTGCGGCGGCGGCGTGACGGTGTGCTGGAGTACATCGGGCGTACCGATTTTCAGGTGAAGTTCCGGGGTCAGCGGATCGAGTTGGGTGAGATCGAAACCGTGCTGCGGTCGCATCCGGGTGTGACGGGTGCCGCGGTTGTGGTGTATTCGGATGCGGCTACCGGTGATCATTTGGTGGCGTATGTGGTTGCGTCGCAGGGTGATGTGGTTGATTCGGCTGCGTTGCGGGCGTTTGCGTCGGGGGTGTTGCCGTCGTACATGGTGCCGTCGGCGGTGGTGCTGCTCGGTGAGTTCCCGTTGAACACGAGTGGGAAGCTGGATCGGAGGGCGTTGCCCGCACCGGAGTTCACCTCGGATGCAACCGAATACGTTGCACCGTCCACGAGCGTCGAGCGCGCCGTCGCCTCCGTCTTCTGCGCGGTCCTCGGACTCGAGCGGGTGAGCATCCAGGACAGTTTCTTCGACCTCGGCGGCAACTCGTTGATCGCCACCCAATTGGTGTCCCGAATCCGCGGTGAGCTCGACGTGCCCGTCACGGTCCGGGACCTGTTCGAGACGCCGACAGTCGCGGAACTCGCGGCCAGACTGTCGCAGTCGACCGGTGCGGACACCCGACCGGCGCTGATCCGGCGGGAACGGCCGGAACTGATTCCGCTGTCGCCTGCCCAGCAGCGGATGTGGTTCCTCAACCAGTTCGATCCGTCGTCGCCGGCCTACAACCTGCCGTTCGCGGTGCGCTTCACCGGGGCACTCGACCGCGTCGCGCTCGAGGCGGCCGTCACGGACCTCATCGAACGGCACGAGTCGCTGCGCACCGTGTTCCCGGATTCGGCAACCGGACCGCACCAGGTCGTGATCGACACTGCGGACGCCCCGCCGAATCTGACTGTCGCGGATATCGCCGAAGACGAACTCGAGGCCGTCCTGGCGCGATTCTTCACGACGGGTTTCGACGTCACGACGGACCTGCCTGTCCGGGTCACGGTGCTCCGGGTGAGCGCCCACGAACACGTGCTGGCACTGGTGGTGCACCACATCTGCGGCGACGGCTGGTCGATGGCACCGATGGTGCGCGATGTGATGGTCGCGTACGCGGCCCGCACCCGGGGAGAACGCCCCGCCTGGACGCCGCTGCCCGTGCAATACGCCGATTACGCCCTCTGGCAGCGCGAACTCCTCGGTGACGAATCCGACCCCGATACCCTCGCCGCCCGGCAGCTCGACTACTGGACGAACACCCTCGCGGGCATTCCCGAGGAACTGGAACTCCCGACGGACCACCCGCGCCCCGCCGAGCAGTCGTATCGCGGCCGACACGTCGACTTCGACATCGACGCGTCCACGCACCGCGCACTGGCGGCACTCGCGCAGTCCCGGCGGGCCACGCTGTTCATGGTGATGCATACCGCCCTCGCCGTGCTGCTCGGACGTCTCAGCGCGTCGTCGGACGTCACCATCGGAACTCCCGTCGCCGGTCGCGGCGAACCCGAACTCGACGATCTGATCGGCATGTTCGTCAACACGGTGGCACTGCGGACCCACATCGATCCGGGGTCCGCGTTCTCCGACCTGCTCGACCACGTCCGGGATGTGGATCTCGCGGCGTTCTCCCGCGCCGATGTGCCGTTCGAACGGCTCGTAGAGGTGCTCAGCCCCACCCGGCACGCGGCCCGGCACCCGTTGTTCCAGGTGATGCTCACCTTCCAGAATCTCGAGAAGACCGCACTCGAACTCGACGGACTCACCCTGCGCGGACTCGACACCGACATCGACGTCGCAAAATTCGACCTGCACCTGACCCTCGTCGAGCGGTTCGACACCGCAGGCAAACCCGACGGGATGACCGCGCAATTGACGTACGCGGCCGATCTGTTCGACGAGGAAACGGCCGACTCCATCGCCACCCGATTCACCACGATCCTCGGCGCCGTCACCACCGACGCGACGACGAGGGCCGGCGACATCGCCCTACTCGGCGCCGACGAGCGCGCCGCACTGACCCTCTGGAACTCGACCGACCACGACGTCCCCGACGCCACTCTGCCGGTGCTGTTCGATGCGCAGGTGGCGCGTACTCCTGATGCCCCGGCGGTGGTGTTCGGCGGTGTTTCTCTGTCGTATGCGGAGTTCGACGAGCGGGCGAATCGGTTGGCTCGGTATCTGATCTCGTGTGGTGTGGGTCCGGAGTCGCGGGTGGTGTTGGCGATGCGGCGGTCGTTGGACCTGGTGGTGGGGATGTATGCCGTCGTCAAGGCGGGTGGGGCGTATGTGCCGGTTGATCCCGATCATCCCGCGGACCGGATCGGGTACGTGCTGGATTCGGCGCAGCCGGTGTGTGTGCTCAGCACTTCCGGTGATCGTGGTGGGATGTCTGACGGGTTCCCGGTGGTCGAGATCGATGGCCTGGATGTGTCCGGCTTTTCCGGCGGTCGTGTGAGCGATGCGGATCGGTTGGGTCCGTTGCGTGCGGCGAATACGGCGTATGTGATCTTCACGTCGGGTTCGACGGGGAAGCCGAAGGGTGTGGCGGTTCCGCATGCGGGGATCGTGAACCAGTTGCTGTGGATGCAGTCGGAGTATGGGCTGGCCGGCCGGGATGTGGTGTTGCAGAAGACGGCGACGACGTTCGATGTGTCGGTGTGGGGGTTCTTCTGGCCGTTGCAGGTGGGGGCCACGCTGGTGTTGGCGAGTCCGGATGGTCATCGGGATCCGGAGTACCTTGCGCGCACCATCGACGAATACGGGGTGACGGTCACCGATTTCGTGCCGTCGATGCTCGATGTGTTCGTTGCGTCCGTTCCGGCGGGTTCGTGCGGTTCGTTGCGTCAGGTGTTCGTGATCGGTGAGGCGTTGCCTCCGGAGACTGCGAGTCGGTTCCGTGTCTTGTCGTCGGCGGGGTTGCATAATTTGTACGGGCCGACGGAGGCGGCGGTGTCGGTGACGTACTGGGAGACGTCCGATGCCGACTTGTCGTCTGTGCCGATCGGGGTTCCGGAGTGGAACACGCAGGCGTATGTGCTGGATTCGCGGTTGCATCCGGTTGCTGCGGGGGTGCCGGGGGAGTTGTATCTGGGTGGGGTCCAGTTGGCGCGGGGGTATCTGGGTCGGGTGGATCTGACGTCGGATCGGTTCGTGGCGAACCCGTTCGGTGCGGGCGGTGCGCGGATGTACCGGACCGGGGATCTGGTGCGGCGGCGGCGTGACGGTGTGCTGGAGTACATCGGGCGTACCGATTTTCAGGTGAAGTTCCGGGGTCAGCGGATCGAGTTGGGTGAGATCGAAACCGTGCTGCGGTCGCATCCGGGTGTGACGGGTGCCGCGGTTGTGGTGTATTCGGATGCGGCTACCGGTGATCATTTGGTGGCGTATGTGGTTGCGTCGCAGGGTGATGTGGTTGATTCGGCTGCGTTGCGGGCGTTTGCGTCGGGGGTGTTGCCGTCGTACATGGTGCCGTCGGCGGTGGTGCTGCTCGGTGAGTTCCCGTTGAACACGAGTGGGAAGCTGGACCGGAGGGCGCTGCCTGCGCCGGAGTTCACTTCGGATGCAACCGAATACGTCGCACCGCGCAACGAGATGGAACAGGCGCTCGCCGGCGTGTTCGCCGACGTGCTCGGCACCGGCCGGATCGGTGTGCACGACAGCTTCTTCGACCTCGGCGGCAACTCGCTGTCGGTCACCCGCGTCGCCGCGCGCATCACCGAGACGACCGGAACCCGGCTGTCGGTACGCGACGTGTTCGAAGCACCCACCGTCGCCGACCTCGCATTGCGCATCGACCCCACCACGACCGACGTGCGACCCGCCCTGACGGCAGCGCCGCGGCCCGCCCGCATCCCGTTGTCGCTCGCGCAGCAGCGTATGTGGCTCCTCAACCAGTTCGACGCCGACTCCCCGGCTTACAACCTGCCGTTCGCGGTACGACTGTCCGGC
The DNA here is from genome assembly GCA_039206675.1 of Rhodococcus sp. (in: high G+C Gram-positive bacteria). Lineage (GTDB taxonomy): Bacteria > Actinomycetota > Actinomycetes > Mycobacteriales > Mycobacteriaceae > Rhodococcus_F. The sequence goes on from JBCEBZ010000574.1 coordinate 6,858, forward strand.
GTCGTCGACACCGCAGCGTTGGCGGCCGCGTTCGGGGACGTCGTCGAACGCCACGAGTCGCTGCGCACCGTGTTCCCGGACAGCGGGGACGGCCCCGAGCAGGTCGTACTGGCCGTCGCCGACGTCTCCGTGACACTGCCTCCGGTCGACGTCACCGAAGCCGATCTCCCCGGCCGGATGGCGGCGTTCGCGTCCCGCGCATTCGACGTCACCGCCGAGACACCGGTACGGGCCACGCTGTTCCGCACCGCGCCCACCGAGCACGTCCTGGCGATCTCGCTGCATCACATCGCGGCCGACGGATGGTCTTTCGGACCGCTCGGCCGCGACGTCATGGTCGCCTACGCGGCCCGCGCGGACGGCCACGCCCCGCAGTGGGCACCGCTCGAGGTCCAGTACGCCGACTTCAGCGTGTGGCAGCGAGACGTCCTCGGCAGCGAAGACGACCCGGACTCCGTCATGGCCACCCAACTCGGATTCTGGACCCGAACGCTCGCCGGGGCGCCCGACGAACTGCCCCTGCCCTTCGACCGGCCACGCCCCGCGGAACCGACATTCGCCGGGGGATCGGTGGGCTTCGACATCGACCCCGACACCCACCGGCGCATTCGACGACTGGCCCGGGAGCACGGGGCCACCACCTTCATGGTCGCCCACACCGCGTTCGCTCTGCTGATGGGACGACTGTCGGCCACCGACGACGTCGCGATCGGCACCCCGATCGCCGGCCGCGGCGAACGCGCCCTCGACGACCTCGTCGGAATGTTCGTCAACACCCTCGTCCTGCGCACCGCCGTGCGCGGCGGAGCGACCTTCGCCGAGATGCTGCGGACGGTGCGCGACACCGACCTCGCAGCGTTCGCCCACGCCGACGTCCCGTTCGAGCGGCTGGTCGACGCCCTCGCCCCCACACGCACCGCGGCTCGTCACCCCATCTACCAGGTCGCGCTGTCCATGAACCCGCTGCAGTCAGCGGATTACGAACTGCCGGGATTGCGGATCGGCGTCGAGGATGTGGATCCGGGGGTCGCCAAGATCGACCTCCAGCTGACACTGGGCGAAGAACTCGATCACACGGGCTCGCCGTCCGGTATGCGTGCCGAATTCATCTACGCCACCGACCTGTTCGACGAGTCCACCATTCGCGACATCGCGTGGCGGCTGCAGCGGATTCTCGAGGCCGTGACGTCCGACCCGCATGCCCTGGTCGGTGACCTCGACCTACTCCACGACGCCGAGCAGGAAGCGCTGGTCCCGGCAAGCGGCCGGCCCGGGCTCGTACCGGTCACGCTGCCGGATCTGCTCGCGGACGCCGTGCGCAGTAACCCGGACGGTGATGCTCTCGTCGCGCCTGGATCCGGGACACCCGACGACACTCTGAGCTACCGCGCCCTGGACGAGACGTCCAACCGGCTCGCGCGTCTGCTGATCGACTTGCAGGTCGGTCCGGAGGTGTCGGTGGCGTTGGCGTTGCCGCGCTCTCGGGAGTCGGTGGTGGCTGTGTGGGCGGTGGCGAAGTCGGGGGCTGCGTTCGTTCCGGTGGATCCGGGTTATCCGTTCGAGCGGATTGTGCACATGCTGGGGGATTGTGGTGCGCCGATCGGTATCACGACGGCGGCGTTGCGGGAGGGTTTGCCGGATTCGACGCAGTGGATCGTTCTCGACGACGACGCATTCGTGTCGGGGGTTGCCTCCTATCCGGCGGATGCGGTGACTGATGCGGACCGCACGGGGGTGCTG